>NZ_JBVJVK010000081.1:0-34254 GCF_055603705.1 Actinosynnema sp. NPDC037264
CTGTGGGCACTGTTGCGCGACAACCGGCCGTTCACAACGACAAGTTCCGCCACACCAGCGCCCACAGCCACTTGACACGGGTCATTAAGACTCGGCGAGCATCTCGTCCAGCCGCTCGTACCCCTCGACCACCCCGGTCTCCATGCCGCTGGCCAGCATCATGTCGCGGGCTTCCGTCGTCGCGAACACGCTGGCGCCGTGCAGGCGGGTCCGGCCGTCGCCCAGGTCCTCGAACGTCAGGGTGTCCAGCGAGACGCCGTCCGGAAAGCCCTCGAACGTGAACGTCTGCACGATCCGCTCACCGGGCCTGACCTCGTGGAACGAACCGTAGAACCGGTACTCCTCGTCACCGTGGCTGTGCACGAAGCGGTAGGCGCCGCCGGTCGACGCGTCCCACCGCTCCACGCGCATCTCCAGGTAGCGCGGGCCCTGCCACTTCACCACGAGGTCGGGGTCGACGTGCGCGCGGAACACCGCGTCCACCGGGGCGTTGAACTCGCGGGTGATGTGGATGACCGGCGCGGCCGGGTCGGCGCTGATGCTGGTCTCGGGGTGCGTGGTCGTGGTCATGATGCTTCTCCTTCGACTCGGGTCTGTCGGGTGTCCTCGCTCGCCATCTCGGCGAGCACGGCGTCCAGCCGCCGGTAGCGCTGCTCGGCCTCCTGCCGGTAGCGCTCGATCCACTTCGTCATCAGGTCGAACACCTCCGCCTCGAGGTGGACGGGCCGTCGTTGCGCCTGCTTGCTGCGACTGACGAGCCCGGCGTCCTCAAGGACCTTGAGGTGCTTCGACACGGCCTGCACGGTCACGGAGTACGGCTCGGCCAACTCGTTCACGGTCGCGTCGCCCACGGCCAGCCGCGCCACCATGTCGCGCCGGATCGGGTCGGCCAGGGCCGAGAAGACCCGCGACAACTGGTCGTCCACCGCCATCTCCTTACTCAACCTCTCGGTTGAACAAACCATACGACCTCCACCCAACCAAGTCAACCAAAAGGTTGAAGACGCAGGTCAGAGCCGAGCCGGCTGCCACGCTTCAGCCGGCTGAACACCTCACACCGCACCGACCGCGGCCGTGCGCACAACTACTCCCAGTCGAAGCACCGCCGGACGTGTGACGGGCTTAACCTCAAGTGATGCTCAAGCACCCATAACACGAACCGATGACCTGACCGATTCTGTGAGAGAACACTCGGTGCGCTGCCCCTCCTGTGTGTGAACTGCACCAGACGGGGGACTAGCCTGACCATGAGTGAGTCATTACCAAGAGCGAGATGGATAGAGGCGAGCGCCAGCCGTGTCCAGCAGCAGTCCTGCTTCTCAGTTCGGCCCCAATGAGTGGCTGGTCGAGGAGATGTACGAGCAGTTCCTCGCCGATCCGTCGTCCGTGGACCCGGCCTGGCACGACTTCTTCGCCGACTACAAGTCGACGCAGCGGTCGGGCAACGGGGCGGCGACGGCCGCGGAGAGCGGCACCACGACCGCCACCAGGACCGCTCCGGCCCAGGCCGCGCCGTCCGCCGCGCCGACGACTCCGAAGCAGCCGCAGCAGCCGCCGAAGAGCCAGCCGACCACGACGGCCCAGCCGGCCCAGAAGCCCGCGGCCAAGCCCGCGCCCGCCCAGGCCGCCAAGGCCGCGCCGGTGCAACAGGCGAAGGGCGAGGAGCAGAAGCAGCTGCGCGGCGCCGCCGCCGCCATCGCGAAGAACATGGAGCTCTCGCTCACCGTTCCGACCGCGACGAGCGTGCGCGCCGTGCCCGCCAAGCTGCTGGCCGACAACCGCATCGTGATCAACAACCACCTCAAGCGCACCCGCGGTGGGAAGGTCTCCTTCACCCACCTCATCGGGTACGCGGTGGTGCGGGCGCTCAAGGCGTACCCGAACATGAACCGGCACTTCGGCGAGGTCGACGGCAAGCCGTTCGTGATCACGCCGGAGCACGTGAACTTCGGCCTGGCGATCGACCTGCCCGGCAAGGACGGCGCCCGCACGCTGGTCGTGGCCTCGATCAAGGGCTGCGAGAACATGACGTTCACGCAGTTCTGGCAGGCCTACGAGGACCTGATCCGCAAGGCGCGGACGGGCTCGCTGACCACCGAGGACTTCTCCGGCACCACCATCTCGCTGACCAACCCCGGCACCATCGGCACCAACCACTCGGTGCCGCGCCTGCAGGCGGGCCAGGGCACGATCATCGGCGTCGGCGCGATGGAGTACCCGGCGCACTTCCAGGGCACCAGCGAGCAGGCCCTGACCGACATGGGCGTCAGCAAGGTCATCACGCTGACCTCCACCTACGACCACCGCGTCATCCAGGGCGCGGAGTCGGGCGAGTTCCTGCGCCGCATCCACCAGCTCCTGCTGGGCGAGGACGGCTTCTACGACGACGTCTTCACGTCGCTGCGGCTGCCGTACGAGCCGATCCGCTGGGTCGCCGACATCCCCGAGGGCGCGGTCGACAAGACCGCCCGGGTGATCGAGCTGATCGACGCGTTCCGCACCCGCGGCCACCTGATGGCCGACACGGACCCGCTGAACTACCGCCAGCGCAGCCACCAGGACCTCGACGTCCTGTCGCACGGCCTGACCCTGTGGGACCTGGACCGGGAGTTCCCGGTCGGCGGGTTCGCGGGCCAGGAGCGGATGAGGCTGCGCGACATCCTCGGCGTGCTGCGCAACTCGTACTGCCGCACGGTCGGCGTCGAGTACATGCACATCCTCGACCCGGAGGAGCGCCTCTGGATCCAGGAGCGCGTCGAGGTGCCGCACGAGAAGCCGCCGGCCACCGTGCAGAAGTACATCCTCTCGAAGCTCAACGCCGCCGAGGCGTTCGAGACCTTCCTGCAGACCAAGTACGTCGGCCAGAAGCGGTTCTCGCTCGAGGGCGGCGAGACCGTCATCCCGCTGCTCGACGCGGTGCTGGACAAGGCCGCCGAGCACGAGATCGACGAGGTCGTCATCGGCATGCCGCACCGCGGCCGGCTGAACGTGCTGGCGAACATCGTCGGCAAGCCGATCTCGCAGATCTTCCGCGAGTTCGAGGGCAACCTCGACCCCGGTCAGGCGCACGGCTCCGGTGACGTCAAGTACCACCTGGGCGCCGAGGGCAAGTACTTCCGGATGTTCGGCGACGGCGAGACGAAGGTGTCGCTGACCGCGAACCCGTCGCACCTCGAAGCCGTCGACCCGGTGCTGGAGGGCATCGTCCGGGCCAAGCAGGACATGCTCGACAAGGGCGGCGAGGGCTTCACCGTGCTGCCGGTCGCGCTGCACGGCGACGCCGCGTTCGCGGGCCAGGGCGTGGTCGCCGAGACGCTGAACCTGGCGCTGGTGCGCGGTTACCGCACCGGCGGCACGGTGCACGTGGTCGTGAACAACCAGGTCGGCTTCACCACCGCGCCCGAGCACTCGCGCTCGTCGAAGTACTCGACCGACGTGGCGAAGATGATCGGCGCGCCGGTGTTCCACGTCAACGGCGACGACCCCGAGGCGTGCTACTGGGTCGCCAAGCTGGCGGTGGACTACCGGCAGGCGTTCAACAAGGACGTCGTGATCGACATGGTCTGCTACCGCCGCCGCGGCCACAACGAGGGCGACGACCCCTCGATGACGCAGCCGGCGATGTACGACGTGATCGACACCAAGCGCTCGGTGCGCAAGACCTACACCGAGTCCCTGATCGGTCGCGGCGACATCTCGGTCGAAGAGGCCGAGAAGGCGTTGCAGGACTTCTCCTCGCAGCTGGAGCACGTGTTCAACGAGGTCCGGGAGCTGGAGAAGCACCCGATCAAGACCTCGCCGTCGATCGAGGAGGAGCAGCAGGTCCCGACCAAGCTGCCCACCGGCGTCGACCGGTCGATCATCGAGAAGATCGCCGACGCGCACGTGAACCTGCCCGAGGGCTTCACCCCGCACCCGCGGGTCAAGCCGGTGCTGGAGCGGCGCGCCAAGATGGCCCGCGAGGGCGGCATCGACTGGGCGTTCGCCGAGCTGCTGGCGTTCGGGTCGCTGGTGCTGGAGGGCCGCACGGTCCGGCTGGCCGGGCAGGACTCGCGGCGCGGCACGTTCGTGCAGCGGCACGCCACGCTGGTGGACCGCAAGCGGTCCGAGGAGTACACGCCGCTGCAGAACCTGGCCGAGACCCAGGGCAAGTTCATGGTGTACGACTCGGTGCTGTCGGAGTTCGCGGCGCTGGGCTTCGAGTACGGCTACTCCGTGGCCAACCCCGACGCTCTGGTGCTGTGGGAGGCGCAGTTCGGCGACTTCGTCAACGGCGCGCAGCCGATCATCGACGAGTTCATCTCGTCCGGTGAGGCGAAGTGGGGCCAGGTGTCCGACGTCGTGCTGCTGCTGCCGCACGGTCACGAGGGCCAGGGCCCGGACCACACGTCCGGCCGGATCGAGCGGTTCCTCCAGCTGTGCGCGGAGGGCTCGATGACGATCGCGGTGCCGTCGACGCCGGCGAACTACTTCCACCTGCTGCGGCGGCACGCGCTGGACGGCGTGAACCGGCCGCTGGTGGTGTTCACGCCGAAGTCGATGCTGCGCCTGAAGGCCGCGGTCAGCCCGGTCGAGGCGTTCGTCGACGAGAAGTTCCAGTCGGTGATCGACGACCCGACCGGCGTCGACCCGAGCGCGGTGCGCAAGGTCCTGCTGTGCAGCGGCAAGATCTACTACGAGCTGCTGGCCGAGCAGGAGAAGCGGGGCGTCAAGGACGTCGCCGTGGTGCGCGTCGAGCAGCTGTACCCGGTGCCGGCGCGCAAGCTGACCGCCGCCCTGGACCGCTACCCGAACGCCACCGAGGTGCGCTGGGTCCAGGAGGAGCCCGCGAACCAGGGCGCGTGGCCGTTCTTCGGGCTGGCGCTGCCCGAGCTGCTGCCGTCGCGGTTCGCGGTGAAGCGCGTGTCGCGCCGTCCGATGGCCGCGCCGTCGGCGGGTTCGTCCAAGGTGCACGAGGTCGAGCAGCGCGAGCTGATCGCGAAGGCGTTCGAGTAGGACCTGATGGGTTGAGCCGAGCCGTCGAGACCTCCGGGTGTCGACGGCTCGGCCCGTTGGCGGAGGAAGACCGTGTACTTCACCGATCGCGGCATCGAGGAGCTGGAGTCCCGGCGGGGTGAGGAGGAGGTCACGTTCGCGTGGCTGGCCGACAAGCTCCGGGCGTTCGTCGACGCGAACCCGGACTTCGAGACGGCCGTGGAACGCCTGGCCACCTACCTGGCGCGGGACGACGAGGACTTCGAGGACTGACGACGGCCCCGGCCGGAAGGCGGTAGGTGCGCGTAGACGTCGACGAGGTGACGGGTTGTCGGAGGCCTGGTGGATGATGTAGGTCACGCATTCCTCCGAGAGGCCTGACCATCAGCGACCCGACTCCCCGCCGCGCGTTCACCGACGAGTCCTACCTCGAAGCGTGTGCGGACAACGTGGGGTTCTACGTGCTGGCGTCAGCGGTGTTCGAGCCGGACCAGCACCTGGAAGCACGTGAAGTGCTGTTGGGTCTGCGAGGCGACCGCAGCACGGCGAAGCTGCATTGGAACGAGATGGACAAGCACCAAAAGCGAACAGCGGCGCAGCGACTGGCAGACGTCGAAGGCTTGCACCTCGTCGCCATCGGCGCTCCGCTTCCCATCAGGCGGCAGGAACGGGCACGGGCGGCTTGTCTGCGGCTACTGGTGCACGAACTGCACGCCTACGGAGTCGGCGAGCTGCTGATCGAGTCCCGGACGAACGAACTTGACAGGCGCGATGTCGCCACGGTGCGCGGTGCCCGCTACGAGCTGCCCAAGGGAACGCAGTTCAGGGTGGAGCACCAGATAGGTGCCAAGGAGCCGTTGTTCTGGGCTGCAGACATCATCGCCGGGTGCGGTACGAAGTCAGCTGATGGGAGACAGCACCTATCAGGACATACTCGCGGAGCGCCTGTACGACGTGACCGTCATGACCGAGTGCTGACCTGGTAAGTCGGGCAGCCTGCGGACATGCGTAAGGCCAGGGTCCCGGTCTGCCCCAGGTGCACCTGGCCTTGCGACTCGCCTGAGCACCCGCGGTGCCAAGCTCCGACATCGATGTTACTCGGCGGTGAGAGGTTTGGCGAGCCGGCGGATCCCGGCTCACCAAACCGTCTTTCCTGGTCAAACCATGCCGAGACGTGTGCCGGCGTCCCGTCGCCCGATCGGGCGACGACCGGCCGGCGTCACCAGGCGTAGGCCTCGGGTGCCGGCTTGGCGCCGTTCGGGCCCGGGGGCGGGAAGAGGTCGTCCAGCTTGGCCAGGACCTCGTCGTCGAGCTTGATCTCGGTGGACCGCAGTGAGCCGTCCAGCTGCTCCAGGGTGCGGGGACCGATGATCGGCGACGTCACGCCTTCCTGGTGCAGGAGCCACGCCACGCCGACGTGCGCCGGGTCCTCGCCGAGGTCCGCGGACAGCTTCTCGTAGGCCTCGATGGCGTCACGGTGCTTCTCCAGGCCTTCCTGGCTGCGGCCGGTGTTGCCGCGGGAGCCGCCGCCCTCGCGCTGCTTGCGCAGCACGCCACCGAGCAGGCCACCGCCCAGCGGCGACCACGGGATCACGCCGACGCCGTAGTGGCGCGCCGCCGGCAGCACCTCCAGCTCGACGAACCGGTTGACCAGGTTGTAGATCGACTGTTCGCTGACCAACCCGAGGAAGTGGCGTTCCCGCGCCGCCTGCTGAGCCTGCGCGATGTGCCACCCGGCGAAGTTGGACGACCCGAAGTAGATCACCTTCCCCTGCTGCCGCAGCACGGAGAAGGCCTCCCAGATCTCGTCCCACGGCGTGGCCCGGTCCACGTGGTGCATCTGGAGCAGGTCGATGTAGTCGGTCTGCAACCGCCGCAGCGACGCGTCCGCGGCTCGCCGGATGTGCAGCGCGGACAGCCGCTTCTCGTTCGGCCAGTCCCCCATGTCGCCGTACAGCTTGGTGGCGAGCACGGTCTTCTCCCGACGCCCGCCGCCCTGCGCGAACCACCGGCCGATGATCTTCTCGGTGACGCCCTCGCCCCGCTGCCACCCGTAGACGTCGGCGGTGTCGAAGAAGTTGATGCCGTGCTCGTGGGCCCGGTCCATGATCGTGTGACTGTCGGGCTCGGACGTCTCCGGACCGAAGTTCATCGTGCCGAGGCACAAGCGGGACACGGACAGGCCGGAACGGCCGAGCTGGGTGTACTCCATGCGGCCAGCCTGCCTCAAGTCGATCGCCGGGACCACCCGACCGACACGACCGCGTTCCGGCGAAACCGCTCCGCCGCAACGGATCCCGAGGTTAAGATCCGCGCCTACCCCGCCTCGGGCGGGCATGGGGGCTGGGGGAGGCCTGCATGGGGGGAGTCGCGCACGACCACGTCCGGGCACGGGACGGGGTCGCCCTTCCGCACGCCGTGCTGCTCGTGCTCGCCGCGATCGCCGCCGCCGTCGTCGCCCAGGGCGGCTACTACCTGCCCGGTCGGCTCTTCACCGGCGCGCTCGTCGCGTTCGCGCTGGTCCTGGCCCTGCGCGACCGCCCGGCGTTCGGGCTGGTCCCGATGGCGTGCGCGGGGCTCGCGGCGTGGGCCGTCCTGCGCGCGGCCCTGAACGGCGAGGTCGTCCGGTCCCTGCCCGCGGTCGCGGCCGTCGGCTGCCTGGCCGCGGCGGTGGTCGTGGTCCGGGGCGCCGACGCCAGGCAACGGGAGCTGTGCGCGTCGGTGCTGGTCGGGGTGGGCGCGCTGGTCGCGCTGACCGGCTGGGTGGCCGTCGCCTGGCGGGTGCCGTCGTGGTCGGCGGTGGCCGACGGCCTGGCCCGCGCCGCCTCCACCCTCACCTACCCCAACGCCGCCGCCGCGCTGCTCGCCGCGCTCACCGTCCTGGCCCTGGCCCTCAACACCGCCCACCCGGACTCGTTGCCGCACGCCGGCGCGGTGTACGCGCTGGTCGTCGGCGTCGGCGCGACGCTCAGCCGCGCCGGCCTGCTGGCGCTGCTGGCCGGGTTGGTGGCGTTGGCCGTCTTCAACGGCGTCCGCACCACCCTGCGGCACGCCGGTCCGCCCGTCCTCGGCGCGCTGATCGCCCTGGGCGCGCTGGCGCCGTCGTTCCCGGTCGCCGAACCGGCCAACCTCCCGCTCGCGGTCGCCGGCCTCGTCGCCGGCCTCGCCGTCACCCTGGGCCTGAACCGGGTGAAGCCGGTGGTCCGGTCGGTCGGCGTGGTGGCCGGGCTCGTCGCGGCCGGGCTCGGGGCGCTCCTCGCGTACGACCTGGGCAAGCTGCTCACGGGCCGGATCTCGACCAGCTCGCCGGACCGGGCCGGCGCGACGGGCGCGGCGCTGGACCTCGTCGCCGCACGGCCCTGGACGGGCGTCGGACCCGGCAACGGGTGGTTCGCGTTCACCGGGCCCCGCGGCGAGTCCCGGGTGATGCGGTACGTCCACGACGAGTACCTCCAGGTCCTGGTCGAGCTCGGCGCGATCGGGCTCGGCCTGGTGCTGCTGGTCCTGGCCGCGCTGGCCGTCGCGGTGTGGCGCGGGCGCGCCGGGTCGACGTGGGCGGGCGCCGCCGCCGGGCTCGTCGTGCTGCTGGTGCACAGCGGTTTCGACTTCCTGTGGCACCTGCCCGTGATCGTGCTGACCGCCGGGCTGCTCGCCGGCCTGGCCTCCCCCGAAGCCGAACCCGAACCCGCTGCCCGCGCAGCCGCGCTGGTCGCACCCACCACAGAGGAGAACCGATGAAGGTCCCATCCATCCGCAACCTGCGCCCGGCCAAGGCCGCGGCCGTGCTGGCCGTCGTCGCGGGCGCGATCTTCGCGTCCGTCCTGCCCTCCAGCGCCGACGTGGGCGCCCAGTCGCCGTCGCAGCCCGCGATCCAGGTCCAGACGCAGGCGGAGAGACTGGCGCGCGGCGCGGCGGTCCAGGTCGACGTGCAGATCGTCTGCCCGCCGCCGGGCTACGCCTACGTCAACGTCCGGCTCACCCAGCGCGTCGGTCCCGCCGTCGCGAGCGGCTCGGGCTACGCGCAGCCGTTCTGCACCGGCGGCACGCAGACCGTCACCGTCTCGGTGCACGCCTCGGAGTTCCCGTTCCGCGCGGGCACGGCCTTCGCCTCGGCCATCCTGTCGGGTCCGTTCAACGGCCAGGTCTCGGACGACCGCGAGGTCACGATCGTCAACCCGTGACGTGACCGGGGGCTCGTCACCGCGACGAGCCCCCGGTCACGCCCGCCTCAGCGCGCGCCCGGCACCGCGAGGCCGAACTCGTAGGCCGCCCAGAAGACGCCGTGGGTCAGGACGAGCAGCGGTGCGGCGACGAACTCTGGGCGTTTGATCGTGGTCATGCGGTGAATCCCGCGGATCGCGCGACCGGAACTGATCGCTCGTGCGAGCGGTCTTCGGCCTCACTCTCAAGAGGGAGGAGCCAGGTAGGCGCGGGTCGAGGACTCCAGCGCGGCCACGCACGCCGCGACCACGGGGTGACCGCCCGCGCCGCGGCGGTAGGCGATGCGGGTGCGGCGGTGGACGTCCAGCGGGACCAGCCGGACGTCGGCGGGCGGGCGCGTCGCGCCGAGTTCGGGCACGAGCGCGACGCCTTGACCGGCGGCGACGAGCGCGAGCACGGCGGTGAAGTCGTCCGCGTGGTGACGCACCCTGGCGGTGAACCCGGCGGCCTGGCAGACCCGCATCGCCACGGTGTGGCAGAGCGTGCCGGGGGTGCCGACGATCCACGCCGCGTCCCGCGTGCTCGCGATCGTCCCCTCCGGCCCTTCGGTGGGCCTGTCTTCGGTGGGCACGGCGAGGAACACCTTCTCGTCCAGCAGCCGCACCGAGTCCACGCCGGGGTCGGGCTCGACCGGCGCGATGTCGTAGTCGTGCCACAGCGCCACGTCCAGCCGCCCGTCGCGCAACGCGTCCGGCATGTCGACCGGATCAAGCTCGGTGACCATGAGGTCGAGCGCCGGGTGGTCGCGGCCCAGCGCGACCAGCGCGGCCGGCAGCAGGGTCGGCACGGCGCTGGGGAACGCGCCGATCCGCACGGTGCCGGACAGGCCCGTGCGGGCGGCGGCCAGCGTGGCGGTCGCGGCTTCCAGGGCGGCCAGGACCGTCTCGGCGTGCCCGACGAGCGCGGTGGCGGCGGGCGTGAGGCTGACGCTGCGACCGGTGTGCTCCAGCAGCGGCACGCCCGCCTCGCGTTGCAGGGCGGCGAGCTGCTGGGACACGGCGGACGGCGTGTAGGCGTGCGCCTGGGCGACGGCGGCGATCGTGCCGAGGCGGGCCAGGTCGCGCAGGAGCCGCAGGCGGCGGACGTCGAGCATCAGTTCAGCTTACGGTTGCCATGAGGAACGCGAACTGGTGCTTCACGGTCCGGGCGGGCACCGTGGCGGTATGACGCTCACCGGCCTGCACGTACCGCTGATCACGCCGTTCGACCGGTCGGGGGCGGTGGCCCTCGACGCCCTGGAGTCCCTCGCCCACCAGGCGTTGGACGACGGCGCGCGTGGCCTGGTGGCGTTGGGCACGACGGCCGAGCCCTCGTCGCTCACGCCGGTCGAGCAGCAGGCCGTGCTCGGCGTGGTGACCCGGGTCTGCCGTGAGCGCCACGCGCCGCTGGTGGTCGGCGCGAACACCCCGCAGGCCCTCCAGGCGTTGGCCGACCACCCGGAGGTGGTGGCGTCGCTGACCGCGGTGCCGTCGTTCGTCCGGCCGGGCGAGGAGGGCGCGCTCGCGCACCTGACCCGGCTGGCCGCCGACAGCCCGGTGCCGCTGGTCGTCTACGACATCCCGTACCGGACGGGCCAGTACCTGTCCGCGGGCGCGTTGCGGCGGCTCGGGGACGTGCCCGGCGTGGTGGGCCTGAAGTACGCGGCAGGCGGGATCAACGCCGACACGGTGGAGCTGTTCGCCGACGTGCCGGACCTGGCCGTGCTCGGCGGTGACGACACGTTCATCTCGCCGCTGCTGGCGCTCGGCGCGCACGGCGGCATCCTGGCTTCGGCGCACGTCGCCACCAGCGAGTTCGTCCGACTGATCGACGCGTGGCACGCCGGTGACGTCGCCGAGGCGCGCGCTCTGGGCGGCCGGCTGGGCCGCCTGTCGGCCGCGCTGTTCGCCGAGCCGAACCCGACCGTGATCAAGGCCGTGCTGCACGCGCAGGGCCGCATCCCGACCCCGGACGTCCGCCTGCCGCTGCTGGCCGCCGGGCCCGACAGCACGTCGGCCGCCCTCAGCGCTGTCGAACGCCTGCTCGCCACACCGCGTGCGTGAGCGGGACGCCCGGCCGGTACGCCAGGTGGGTGGTGGAGGGGGCGTCGAGGACGTGGACGTCGGCGCGGGCGCCCGGTGACAGGTGCCCGACGTCGGTGCGCCGGAGGGCTTTCGCGCCGTTGAGGGTCGCGGCGGTGACGGCCTCCTCGACGGTCATGCGCATCTGGAGGACTGCCGTCGTGATGCAGTAGGCCATCGAGGTCGTGTAGGAGCTGCCGGGGTTGCAGTTGCTGGCGAGGGCCACCGTCGCGCCCGCGTCCAGCAGCGTCCGGGCGGGTGGCAGCGCCTGGCGGGTCGACAGGTCGCACGCCGGGAGCAGGGTGGCGACGGTGGACGAGCCCGCCAACGCGTCCACGTCGGCGTCGGACAGGTACGTGCAGTGGTCGACGCTCGCCGCGCCCAGCTCCACGGCCAGCCGGACTCCCGGCCCTTCGCCCAGCTGGTTGCCGTGCACGCGCAAGCCCAGCCCTTTGGCCTTCGCGGCTTCGAGCACGGCCCGCGACTGGTCGGCGTCGAACGCGCCCTGCTCGCAGAACACGTCCGCCCACCGCACGTGCGGCGCGACGGCGTCCAGCATCTCGCCGATCACCAACGCCACGTACTCGTCCGCGTCCGCACCCGGTGGCACGAGGTGCGCGCCCAGGAAGGTGACCTCGTCGGCCACGCTCGCCGCGATCCGCGCCGACCGCACCTCGTCCTCGACGGTCAGCCCGTAGCCGGTCTTGGTCTCGATCGTCGTCGTCCCCTGGGCGACGGCCTCGGCGACCAGGCGCCGCAGGTTCGCCGCCAACTCCTCGTCCGACGCCGCCCGCGTGGCGCCGACCGTGACCGCGATGCCGCCCGCCGCGTACGCCTGACCGGCCATGCGGGCTTCGAACTCGGCCGTCCGGTCCCCCGCGAACACCAGGTGCGTGTGGCTGTCCACCCAACCGGGCAGGACCGCTCGCCCTTCGACGTCCACGCGCGTGTCGGCGGCCGGCGCGGAGGAGGAGGGTCCGACCCACTCCACGCGGTCGGTGAAGACGAGGGCGGCGTCGGTGAGGCGCCCCAGCTCGGGGTCGTTCGTGGTCAACTCACCGATGCCGGTGATGAGGGTGCTCATTCGTCGTCCAACCGTCGGAAGATCTGCGGGAACTCGCCGTCCTCGATCAGACCGCCGATGACGTGCGCCATGTCCATCACCCCGGCGTCCCGGACGATGAGCCCGTCCGACACCGAGAAGTACCGACCGCCCAACGCCTCCCCGCTCTCCGCCCACTTCGCCATCAACGCCTCGACCTGGGCCAACGTGAACACCGTCCCGCTCCACCGCGAGCCGTCGGGCAGGTGCACGAACACGTCGACGTTGTCGACCGCGTCCAGGTCCTCACCGGCACCGGGCAGGAACGCCGGCTCGAACCGCTCGCACCGCACGCGGTACCAAGGCGCGTCCCACCACCCCTCCATCACCGACGCAGAAACCGCTGCCAGGCCGAAGTTGTCGTTGTTGCCGTCACCGCGGTAACTGCTCTTCCGCCACACCAGACCAGTGGGGTCCACAGTGGACAAGAAGACCGCCTCTCATTCGCGCCCGGCAACGATCCGCTCGATCAGGGCGATCGAATCCTCCGGACCGAGCGCCCGCTCGAGCAGGTGGTCGATCAGCATCCTAGCCCGCCGAACCTGTTCCGGATCTTCGATGTGGAGCGAACCTGATGATGGTGAACGGGACCGACACCCTTGGGATTCCCATCACTCGATCAGTCGATCGCCTCGACCAGGAGCCTGGACACGTCACCCAGCTGCTCGTGCACGCCATCGCGGGCTACGACCTTCCCCCCTACTACTACGACAGCGACGTCCGAAGCGGTGGCGGCCAGGAGGATTTGCTCGGGGTCGGTGCCGGCGGTGCGGACCGAGTTCACCCGAATGGCCACGAGGTCCGCTGGGGCGCCGACCTCCACCCGACCGGCTTCCGGCCAGCCGATGGACGCGTGGTTCGTCAGTGCCGCAACGAGGTCCGCCGGTGCGAAACGGCCGCGTTCGCCCGTGCGCAGGCGTTCGTTGTGCTCCAGGGCGCGCACCTCCAACAACGGGTCGATCACCGCGTGCTGGTCGCTGCCCAACGACAACGGCGACCCCGCCTCGACCAGCTCGCGCGCCGGGCCGATGCCGTCCGCCAGATCAGCTTCCGTCGTCGGGCAGAAGCACACGCCGGTGCGCGTCGAGCCGAGCAAGCCGATGTCCTTAGTGGACAGGTGCGTCCCGTGCACGGCCGTCGTGCGCGGCGTGAGCGCGCCGGCCTCGGCCAGCAGCTCGGTCGGGGTGAGCCCGTACGCCGCCAGGCACGCCTCGTTCTCGGCCGGCTGCTCCGACAGGTGCACGTGCAGCGGCCGGTCGGGGAACGCGCCCGCCACCAGCGACAACGTGTCACGCGGCACCGCGCGGACCGAGTGGATCGCGGCGCCGATCCTGGTGTTCGCGTCACCGCGCAGCTCGGCGACCCGGTCCAGCCACCGGTCACCGGTCCCGTCGGAGAACCGCTCCTGCACCCCGCGCACGGGCTGCCCGATCCCGCCCGCCAGGTAGCAGGCGTCCAGCAGGGTGAGCCTGATCCCGGCGTCACGCGCCGCCTGGCGCAACGCCTCCGCCATCTCGTTGCCGCCGTTGTGCAGGTAGTGGAACTCGCCCACCGCCGTCACCCCGGCCACGGCCATCTCCGCGTACACCGCCGTGGCCAGCTCCAGGTACGAGTCGGGCGTCAACCGCTCCGCCACCGCGTACATCCGGTCGCGCCACGTCCAGAACGTGCCGCCGTCGGCGTTCGTGCGCCCCCGCAACGCCCGGTGGAACGCGTGCGAGTGCGCGTTGGCGAAACCCGGGAACACCAGCCCGTAGAGCCGTTCCACGCCGAGCGGAATGGTGTCCACTGTGGACACCGAGGCGATGACCCCGTGGTCCACGCGCACCAGCACGCGCGCCGCGATGCCGTCCGGCAGCCACACCCGCTCGCACCAGAAGCTCTTCATCGCGCCAGGTGCTCCAACGTCGTCGCCAGCGCCACCACGCCCGCCGCGCAGTCGTCCGCCTCGGCGAACTCCTCCGGCGCGTGGCTGATCCCGGTCGGGTTGCGCACGAACAGCATGGCGGTCGGCACGTGCGACGCGAGGATCCCCGCGTCGTGCCCGGCGCCGGTCGGCAACGCGGGCGTGCCACCGCCGAGCGCGTCCCGGACCCGCGCCATCAGGCCGGGGTCGAAGTGCACCGTCCCGCCCCAGCTCTCCTCGGTCACGCGCACCTCGCAGCCCTCCGACTCGGCCGCCTCACGGGCCGCCGACGTGATCTCCGAGACGACCTCGCGGGTGCGCGGCTCGTCGTCGGCCCGCGCGTCCAACCACACGTCCACCGACGACGCGATCACGTTGGTGCCGCCGGGGTTCGGCACGAGCCGGCCGACCGTGGCCCGCGCACCTGAGGTCGCCGCGCGGCGGGCGGCCAGCACCATCCGCGCGGCGGGCAGCATCGGGTCGCGCCGGTCCTCGATCAGCGTCGCGCCGGCGTGGTTGCCCTCACCGCTGAACGTGTAACGCCACCGACCGTGCGCCAGGATCGAGCTCGCCAGCCCCACCGGCACGTCCAGCCCGCGCCCCTGCTCCACGTGCAGCTCGACGAACGCGCCGACGGAGGACAGCGCGCGCTCGTCCCGACCCATCCGCAACGGGTCGAACCCGGCGGCGTGCGCGGCCTCGCCGAACGTGATGCCGTCCGCGTCCACCAGCCTGGCCGCCGCCTCGGCCGTGATCGCGCCGGTCATCAGCCGCGACCCGAGGCACGCGACGCCGAACCGCCCGCCCTCCTCCTCCACGAACACGACGATCGCCAGCGGCTTCGAGGGCGCGAACCCGCGAGCGCGCAGCAGGTCGAACGCCTGCAACGCCGACACCACGCCCAGCGGCCCGTCGAACGCGCCGCCGCCGGGCACCGAGTCGAGGTGGCTGCCGGTGATCACCGCGTCCGGCCCCGGTGCGCCCCACCACGCCCAGAGGTTGCCGTTGCGGTCGGGCCGGACGTCCAGCCCCCGCCGTTCGGCCTCCTCCACGAACCAGGCGCGCAGCTCCAGCTCGACCCGGTCGAAGCCGTGCCGCGAGTAGCCGCCGCGCTTCGGGTCGCGCCCGACGTCGGCGATGTCCGCGAGGTCAGTCATCCCTACCTTCTTTCCTGGGTCGGTTCGGGCCAGTCGTAGGGTCCGGAGGCCCAGGGGTGTCGGGTGTGGCTTTCAGTCATCTGCCGTGGGTGTGGCTTGCGTCGATTGGCCGCCCGGCACCCCCTGGACGACTCGGCCGCTGATTGAGAATTGCGACCCGATCGCTGTGCAGGGATAGGCCGGCGAGGTCGTCTGTGGGACAACATGTCGGTGCGGACAGGGAGCCGTGAGTGGAACGTGCGTGGGCCGGGGTGGACATCGGCAAGGAACACCACCATGTGGTGGTGATCGACACCGACGGCGCCCGGATGCTGTCGCGGCGGGTGGTCAACGACGAGACGGCGCTGCTGGAGCTGATCGGCCAGGTCACAGCGTTGGCCGACGAAGTGTGCCGGGCCGTCGACGTGAGCACCGGTGCAGCCGCGTTGCTGCCGGCGCTGCCGGTCGCGCACGGCCGGCAGGTGTTCTACCTGTCCGGCAACCAGGTCAACCGCGCGGCCGGCGGCCACCGGGGCGAGGGCAAGACCGACGCGAGAGACGCCGCGATCATCGCCGACCAGGCCCGAATGCGCCGGGACCTGGCCCCGCCGCGCGTGGACGACGAACTGATCGTGGAGTTGCGGATGCTGGTCGCCCGCCGCCGTGATCTCGCCGGCGACCGGGTCCGCCTGGTCAACCGGCTGCACGACCAACTGCCGGGCATCAGCCCGGCCCTGGAACGCGTGTCGGACCTGACCAACCGCGGGCCGCCGGTCCTGCTCACCCATGTCCAGACCCCGGCGGCCATCCGCCGACTCGGCGCGGCCGGGCTCGAACAATGGCCGCGGTCGCAGAAGGTCCGCAGCGCCGCCGCCCTGGCCGCCGCGGTCATGGCAGCGGCCGAGTCCCAGCAGACCACGCTGCCCGGCGAGCAGTTGGCCGCGCAGCTCGTCGCCGACATGGCGAAGGGAGTGATCTCCCTCGATGAGCAACTCAAGCAGACCGACAAGCTCATCGAGGGCCGGTTTCGCCGCCACCGACACGCCACCGCCTTGCCGAGCATGCCCGGCATCGGCGTGCTGCTCGCAGCCGAGTTCCTCGCCGCCACCGGCGGCGACATGACCGTGTTCGCCTCCGCCGACCACCTCGCCGGCTACGCCGGCCCGGCCCCCGCGCCCCGCGACTCCGGCCGGATCAGCGGCAACCTGCACCGCCCCCGCCGCTACCACCGCGGCCTGCAACGAGCCCTCCACACCTCCGCGCTGATCAGCATCCGCTGCCACCAACCATCGCGAATGTTCTACGACCGCAAGAGATCCGAAGGCAAACGCCACGTCCAGGCCGTCCTCGCTCTCGCACGCCGCCGGGTCGACGTCGTGTGGGCACTGCTGCGCGACCAGCGTTGCTTCGAGTCGACGCCACCACACACCACCGCCGCCTGACGTGATCATCTTGACAACTTCATTGAGAATCGGCGCTCATCGGGATGTGGACGTCCTTCGACGCAGCGACGTCGACGGCCCTCTGGTACCCGGCGTCCACGTGCCGGATCACGCCCATGGCCGGGTCGTTGGTCAGCACCCGCTCGATCTTCTGCGCCGCCAGCGGCGTGCCGTCCGCGACCGTCACCTGACCGGCGTGGATGGACCGGCCGATGCCGACGCCGCCGCCGTGGTGCAGCGACACCCAGGTCGCGCCGGAGGCGGTGTTGACCAGGGCGTTCAGCAGCGGCCAGTCGGCGATCGCGTCCGAGCCGTCGGCCATCGCCTCGGTCTCCCGGTACGGCGACGCGACCGAGCCGCAGTCGAGGTGGTCGCGGCCGATCACGATCGGCGCGGACAGCTCGCCCGAGGCCACCATCTCGTTGAACTTCAGGCCCGCGAGGTGCCGCTCGCCGTACCCGAGCCAGCAGATCCGCGCGGGCAGGCCCTGGAACTCGACCCGCTCGCCCGCCATCCTGATCCACCGCGCGAGCTGCTCGTTCTCGGGGAACAGCTCCAGGATCGCCCGGTCGGTCTTGGCGATGTCGGCCGGGTCGCCGGACAGCGCGGCCCAGCGGAACGGGCCCTTGCCCTCGCAGAACAGCGGCCGGATGTAGGCGGGCACGAAGCCGGGGAAGTCGAACGCCCGCTCGTAGCCGCCCAGCTTGGCCTCGCCGCGGATGGAGTTGCCGTAGTCGAACACCTCGGCGCCGCGGTCCAGGAAGCCCACCATGGCCTCGACGTGGTCGGCCATCGACTCCCGCGCCCGGTCGGTGAACTCGTCGGGCTTCTTGGCCGCGTAGTCGGGCCAGTCCTCGACCGCGACGCCCTTCGGGCAGTACGCCAGCGGGTCGTGCGCGGAGGTCTGGTCGGTGACGACGTCCACCGGCACGTCGCGGCGCAGCAGCTCCGGCAGCACCTCGGCGGCGTTGCCGATCAGGCCGACCGACAGCGCCCGGCCCTCGGACTTCGCGGCCAGCACGCGGGCGATCGCGTCGTCGAGGTCGTCGGCGATCTCGTCCAGGTAGCGGGTCTCCACGCGGCGGCGGGCGCGCTGCGGGTCGACCTCGACGCACAGGGCCACGCCCTCGTTCATGGTGACCGCAAGCGGTTGCGCGCCGCCCATGCCGCCGAGGCCCGCCGTGACGGTGAGCGTGCCGCGCAGGGTGCCGTTGAACCGCTTGGTGGCCACGGCGGCGAACGTCTCGAACGTGCCCTGGAGGATGCCCTGGGTGCCGATGTAGATCCACGAACCGGCCGTCATCTGGCCGTACATGGTCAGGCCCTCGGCTTCCAGCCGGCGGAACTCGGGCCAGTTCGCCCAGTCCGGCACGAGGTTGGAGTTCGCGATGAGCACGCGCGGCGCCCACTCGTGCGTCCGCATGACGCCGACCGGGCGGCCGGACTGCACGAGCAGCGTCTCGTCGCCCTCCAACCGGGCCAGCTCGCGGCTGATGGCGTGGAAGCTCGGCCAGTCGCGCGCGGCCTTGCCCGTGCCGCCGTAGACGACCAGGTCCTCGGGGCGCTCGGCCACGTCCGGGTCGAGGTTGTTGTGGAACATCCGCAGCGCGGCCTCGGTCGGCCAGCTCCGCGCGGTCAGTTCGGTCCCTCGGGCGGCGCGCACCATCACAGGGCTCCCTTCCGGATCAGGTCTTCGGCGGCGGCGATCTCGGGCGCGAGGTGGCGGTCCGGGCCGGGGCCCTCGACGTGCTCGCGGAGCTTCGCGACGGCCGCCGCGGTGGCGGGTGCGGGGTTGAGCGGTTTGCGCAGGTCCAGCGCGCGGGCGGCGGTCAGGAACTCGATCGCGAGGACCCGGCGCAGGCCGTCGACGGCCTGGCGGAGCTTGCGCGCGGCGGACCAGCCCATGGAGACGTGGTCCTCCTGCATCGCGCTGCTCGGGATCGAGTCGACGGACGCGGGCACGGCCAGGCGCTTGAGCTCGCTGACGATCGCGGCCTGCGTGTACTGGGCGATCATGTGGCCGGAGTCGACGCCCGGGTCGTGCGCCAGGAACGGCGGCAGGCCGTGCGACCGGTTCACGTCCAGCATCCGGTCGGTGCGGCGCTCGGCGATGCTCGCCACGTCCGCGGTGGGGATGGCGAGGAAATCCAGCACGTAGGCGATCGGCGCGCCGTGGAAGTTGCCGTTGGACTCGACCCGGCCGTCGGCCAGCACCACCGGGTTGTCGATGGACGAGGCCAGCTCGCGGTCGGCGACGGTCTCGGCGTAGGCCACGGTGTCCCGCGCCGCGCCGTGCACCTGGGGTGAGCAGCGCAGCGAGTAGGCGTCCTGCACGCGCGTGCAGTCCGGGCCGCGGTGGCTGTCCATGATCTCGGAGTCGCGCAGGATCTCCGCCATGCGCCGCGCGGAGCGGCCCTGACCGGGGTGCGGGCGCAGGGCCTGGAGGTCGGCGGCGAACACGCGGTCCGTGCCGAGGAGGGCCTCCACGCTCATCGCGGCGGTCAGGTCGGCGACGTCGAGCAGGTAGTTCAGGTCCCGGACCGCCAGGACCAGCATGCCGAGCATGCCGTCCGTGCCGTTGATCAGCGCCAGGCCCTCCTTCTCGGCCAGGCGGACGGGCCGGATGCCGGCCTTCGCGAGGGCCTGCGCGGCGGGGACCAGGTCGCCGTCGGCGTCGCGGACGTCGCCCTCGCCGGTGAGCGCGAGGGCGGCGGCGGACAGCGGCGCGAGGTCGCCCGAGCAGCCGAGCGAGCCGAACTCGTGCACGACCGGGGTGATGCCGGCGTTGAGCATCGCGGCCATCGCCTCGGCGGTCTCCAGCCGGACGCCGGTGTGACCGCTCGCCAGGGTCTTGAGTCGGAGCAGGACGAGGGCGCGCACGACCTCGCGCTCGACCTCGGGACCCGCGCCGGCCGCGTGCGAGCGGACCAGGGACTGCTGGAGGGCGGCACGGCGGTCCGGCGGGATGTGCCGGACCGCCAGCGCGCCGAAGCCCGTGGACACGCCGTAGGTCGGCTGCTCGGCCGTGGCCAGGCGTTCGATGTGCGCCCGGGCGGTGGTGACCGCCTCGCGGGCCGCCTCCGTGATCTCCACGGGCGCGTCGCCCCGGGCGACGGCGTGGACGTCGTCGCGGGTCAGCGGTTTCGGACCCAGCTGCACGGGTTGCTGCATGTGCCCATCTCAACCCGCCGGCCCGATCCGCACGACCCGACATCCGCCGATCGTGTCTGGTATCCGAGACGACTCGGCCAACCGAAATCACTCCTCACGCGTCCCTCCCCACCGGTAGCTTCGGAAAACCACCATGGGGGTGACCGTGAGTGTCCGCGTGCAGGACCTGACCAGGACGTTCCGCAAGGGCAAGGGCTGGCGGCCCAAGGGCGAGGAGGTGACCGCGCTCGCCGGGCTCACGCTGGACGTGCCCACGAACGAGGTCCACGGCCTGCTCGGCCCGAACGGGGCGGGCAAGACCACGCTGTGCAAGATCCTGTCCACGATCCTGCTGCCGACCTCCGGCAGCGCCGAGGTGCTCGGCCACGACGTCGTGACCGGCGCGGCCGAGATCAGGCACCTGATCGGCATCGTGTTCGGCGGCGAACGCGGCCTGTACGGGAAGCTGACCGCGCGGCAGACCCTGCGCTACTGGGCCGCGCTCTACAAGCTGCCGGACGCACGGGCGAAGGTCCGCACCGACGAGCTGCTGGCGCGCCTGGGTCTCGCGGACAAGGCCGACGACCTCGTGGAGACGTTCTCGCGGGGCATGAAGCAGCGCGTGCACCTGGCCCGCGGCCTGATCGGCGACCCGAAGCTGATCCTGTTCGACGAGCCGACCACGGGCATGGACCCGGTGGCCGCGCGCGCCTTCCGCACGCTCATCGGCGAGCTGCGCGACGAAGGCCGCACCATCCTCATCACGACCCACGACATGGACGAGGCCGAAGAGGTCTGCGACCGCGTCACGCTGATCGACAAGGGGCGCGTGCCGGCCACCGAGTCGCCGCGCGGCCTGGCCGCGATGTCCGGCCTGCACCGCTGGGTCGAGGCGGAGACGTCGCTGGACGTCACCGGCATCCCCGGCGTGGTGGACACCGAGACCCGCAACGGCGTGCTGCGCGTCAAGACGACCGACGACCGGGCGGCGCGCGCGGTGCTGGACTTCCTGCTGGACCGCGGTGTGCGCTCGGTGCACGCCGTGCCGCCCCGGCTGGAGGACGTCTACCTGGACCTCATCGGCCGTCGCGGCATGGAGGTCTGAGCGGTGCGCCTGTTCCTGTCCGGGGTGCGCACGCAGTTCTGGCTGATCCGCAGGCAGCCCGACGAACTGCTGACGCTGTGCACGATCCCGTTCACCGTGGTGATGATGCTGTCGGTCGTGATGCACGCGGTCCGGCCCGACCTGGTCGCCAACGCGTTCCTCGCGCCCACCCTGATGGGGTTGTGGGGCTTCGCCACGGGACTGGCGACGGTCGTGCTCGTCGGCGAGCGCTGGACCAGGACGCTGGAGCTGGGCATGGCCGCGCCCGGCGCCGTGCACTCCGTCTACCTGGGTCGGATCTCGGCGGTGATGGTGCTGGGCGTCGTCCCGCTCGGCGAGACGTGGCTGCTGGGCAAGCTCCTGTTCGGCGTGACGCCGGCGGTGCACCACCCGTGGGTGTTCTGGGCGGCCATGGCGGCGTCGGTGTTCGCGATGGTCGGCACCAGCCTGCTGCTGGCGGCGTCCATGCTGCTGACCAAGAACAGCAACAACTACCTGAACTTCCTCAGCTTCCCGATCTACCTGCTGTCCGGCGTGATGGTCCCGGTGCACTACCTGCCGGAGTTCCTGCAACCGCTCTCCCACGTGATCTTCCTGTCGTGGTCGGCGGACCTGATGCGGGACGCCATGGCCGCCGGGCCCGTCACGGGCGCCGGCTGGCGGTTGTTGGCGATCACCGGGCTCGGCGTCGCGGCGCTGGTCGGCGGGCGGGTGCTGCTGGCGGCGACCCTGCGCCGGGCGCGCGAGCTGGGGGTGGTGACGTATGCGTGACCAGCTCCGGGTGCTCAAGCACGGGCTGATCGCCTCGTGGACGATGTTCTCGGCGTTCCAGACGTGGAAGACGTGGACGTTCATGTGGCTGTCCCGGCTGCTGATCCAGGCGTGCTTCTACGCGCTGATCGGGCGGATGCTCGGGTCGCAGCAGCAGGTCGACTACCTGCTCATCGGCAACGTGGTCGCGATCATGGCCATCGACGCGACCGTGGTCATCCTGCTGGCCGTCGGCGAGCGGCAGTCCGGCACGCTGGCGCTGATGGTCGCCGCGCCGTCCACCCACCTCACCGTGTACCTGGGGCGGGGGTTGGTGAACCTCGGGTCGGGGGTGGCGGCGTCGACCACGGCGTTCCTGGTGCTGCCGCCGTTGTTCGGGGTGGACCTGCCGTGGCCGAAGGCGGGCCTGATCCCGCTGATGATCTTCGTGGTCGGCTTGTCGTGCTACTGCTACGGGACGTGCGTGGCGTCGTTCGTGCTCGGGTTCCCGTCGGCGCGGTGGTTGGCGCTGAACTTCAGCTACCTGGTGCTGATGACGTTCTGCGGGGTGAACGTGCCGACGTCGTTCTGGCCGGACTGGCTGCGGGCGGTCACGTCCGTGCTGCCGATGACGCACGGGCTGGCCGCGATCCGGGCGTTCGTGGCGGAGGGGCCCGCGTCGACCGTGCTCGTGCAGCTCGGGTTGGAGATGTGCGTCGGCGCGGCGTGGATCGCCGTGGCGGCGGTGAGCTTCAACCGGATAGTCCGGCGCGGGCGGCGTGACGGGACGATCGAGTTCGGCGGCTGAAGCGGGGTGGGCCTCGGGAGTGGAGTGGGCGCTCTGGGGTCGAGCGCCCACCCTCGGCAGGACGCGTGCCGGTTGCCGGACCTCTAGCGGGTGCCGATCCAGGCCGCGTCCGGGTTGGTGTCCACCGCCAGCGCCGCCGCCACGCGCGCCAGCACGTCGACCGGGGCGTGCTCGGTCTCCGCACCGGACGGCACGGGCTTGCCGCCGGGAACCTTGAACTCGCTCGGCGTCACGCGCACCTGGAAGTTCGGCGCGAGCTGGACGGCGAGCAGGCCGAACCCGTCGGCGGAGTAGTGCGCGGGCTTGCCGTCCACGGTGGTGGGGGTGGAGCCGGCCGGCGCCTCGGCGGTCCGCAGCAGCTCCACGTCGTACCGGACGTAATCGAGGTGGCTCGTGCCGGCGATCGCCCAGTCGGTCGCGCTCGGACCGTTCACCACGACGTACGAGTGCCCGTCGAGCGAGAACGGGACGCGCATCGACGTGGGGTCCGCCGTGACGGAGTCGGCGATCCGCCGCACCTGCGCCCGGACGTCCACGCCGGTCACGTTCTCCAGGCTGACGCTGAGGACGCGGTCGGGGGCGGCGTTCCAGTACAGGCTCTCGCCGAACCAGGCTGCGGTGGCGCCGCCGACCGCCGTGCGGTCGCCGACCGGCGCGTTCGCGACCTTCGGTGCCATGTCGTCCGTGATGGCGGTGAAGACGGAGAAGCGGACCAGCGGCGAGCCGGGGTTCGTCGAGCCGGGCGCATAGATGCGGGAAGTGCCCCAGCCGGCGATCGTGCGCTCCCGCTCGGTGTAGCCGTCGAGCATCGCCCCGGGCCGGTACTCGAGGGCCCGGGTGGGCACGTCGGCGACCGGGGTGGGCGCGGCCGTGGTGGTGAGCTGCCGGGCGGGCGGGGCCTGGCCCACGACCGGCGCGTTCACGGTGGTCACCACCAACGCGGCCGCGGCGGCCGTCGTGCCGGCGGCGGCGAGCACCAGCAGCAGCGGCTTGCGCGTCCGGCGGGGCCGGTGCAGGGCGGCGAGCACCGCTCCGGGCGGCGGCGTGCGCTCGGCCCGGTGGTGCAGGGCGTCGGTGATCAGGGTTTCGGTGGTGTCGTTCACAGCGACTGCCTCACGCGTTCGTCGGCGCGCAGCACAGCCAGCGCGCGGGAGATGTGACTGCGGACCGTGACCTGGGCGCAGCCCAGGACGGCGGCGATCTCGGCGTCGTCGCAGCCCTCGTAGTAGCGGAGGACGACGGCGGCCTTCTGCTTGCGCGGGAGCCGGTCGATGCGCTGGAGCATCGCCTCCCGCTCGTCGTAGTGGTCGGTGGGGTCGGGCTGGGGCGGGTCCACCCCCGTGAGGGGCAGGTGCGCCTTGAGGCGGCGGCGCCAACCGAGGTACTCGTTGGTCACCATCCGCTTGAGGTACGCGGCCGGCACCTCGACCGAGCCGATGCGCGACCACTTCTGCTGTGCCCGGATCAGGACCTCCTGGACCACGTCCTGGGCCAGGTGCGGATCCCCCGTCAGCACGGTGGCGTAGCGCAGCAGCGGGGTCACCTGTGCGGCGGCGAACTCCTCGAAGCCGGTGCTCATACCCCTCCAATGCGCCCCGACCGGGATTTGTTGAGAATGAGTTCCGTGGGAGGCAGCAGCGACGTGCCGGCGTTGCGCCGAGGGCTCGCCGTGCTGCGCCTGCTGGCGAGCAGGCCCGGTCCGCTGTCGGCGGTCGCGATGGCCCGGGAGCTGGGTCTGCCCAGGTCCACGACCTACCACCTGCTGGCGGAGCTGACCGCGGCCGGGTTCGCGACCCACTTCCCCGAGGAGCGACGCTACGGGCTGGGCGTGGCGGCGTTCGAGCTCGGGTCGGCCTACCTCCGGCACGATCCGCTGGAGCGCTTGGCCCGGCCCCTGCTCCGGCGCCTGGTCGACACCGTCGGCCGGACCGCGCACTTGGGCGTGCTGCACGGCGCGGAGGCGTTGTACCTGGTGCGCGAGCAACCCCGCCACCCGACCACGATCGTGTCGGACGTGGGCGTGCGGCTACCCGCACACCTGACCGCGTCGGGCCGGGCGATGCTGGGCCGACTGCCCGCCGCGCAGGTCAGGGCCCTCTTCCCGGGCCCCTTCGTCGATCGGACCGGCCGGGGGCCGCAGAACCTGCCCGCGTTGCGGAGGTTGCTGGCCGTCGAACGGCGACGCGGGTGGGCCGTGGAGGACGGCTACGTGACCGCCGGTTTCGCTTCCGTGGCCGCACCGGTCTTCGACCACGGTCAACGGCCGATCGCCGCGATCACCGTGACCTTCCGGCACGTGTGCGAGGCGGAGTGCGGCGAGACGTGGCCTGAACTGGCCACCGAGGCCCGGCGGGCAGCGGACGAGCTGACCACCCGAATCGGCGGCCGGCCCTGAAGGCGCCTGCCACGTCGGTCATCCGGGTCAGGTCCGCTTGGTCTCGTCGATGACATCGCGAGCACCTCGGCTCAAGTCCTGCACCATGACCGCGGCACGAGCGGAACCCATGTCTTTCGCCAACTGCCCCATCAACTCGTGGTCGTCCAGGATGCGGAGCAGTTCGGCGGTACCGCCTCCATCGAGCAAAGCCGGCAGGTGCGACCCCAGTAGCCGTGCTCCGGCTGCCGACAGGTCGTGCCGGACTTCTCGAACACGTCGTAATCCTCGGCGTAGAGCCGGTCCTCGTACTTCCCGGACGAGTACCACGCGATCATCGTCGCCAGGTCGAGGGCGTCGCGACGGTCGTCGTGGTGCCGATCCCGCCAGGCGAAGATCTTCGACCTCGGCCGCGATGTCGATGTCCCGGGTACGTCGGTCAGGACTCCTGCCGAGCAGGCCGAGCGAGATGAGCGAGCGGGCGGTCGCACCCACGACCAGGTAGTGGACCCGCGCTTCGTGCGCCACTTCGTCGATTCGCGCCAGCACCTCGGCGGCCCTGAGGACCTCATAGTCGGTCGAGGCTCGCAAGTCGATCGTCACTGCTTCTCATCCTGTCCGCGTGCTCGCGTTGGCGAGGGTCGCCGGAAGCGAGCAGATCAGCGTAGATCAGCGTGGAAGGCACGATCCACGACTGCCGGTCGGCCGTCCAGAACCGCCGTCGAACGTGGACGTTGCCTTCTCGTTCGGCGCGCACCAACCGGTGCCTGCCGATGAGCGAGCGCGGCCGTTCGGCGGCGTAGAGGGTGAGAGTCGCCGGGATGAGGTGCGGGTCGAGGACGCTCGCACCGGCTTCGCCACCCACTTGGACGTCGGCCTGCGTCAACTCCTCCTCCGAATCGCGCCACCACGAGAGGTCGGGAGCGTCGAAGTCGCCGAGGGCCAGCGTTGGCGAGAGCCTGGTCGAGTAGGCCTCCGACCAGCGGTTGAGCAACTCACCCGCTCTCGTCAGCCTGCGTTCGCCCGCCACTTCGTACAGGTAGCCCGCCCTGGCGAGGTCATCGACGACCGCCTGAGCCGTGCCGAGCGAGACCCCGCCGGCGCGTGCGAGCGCGCGCAGCGGCTCCCCGGCCATCGACGGCCGGCTGAGCAGGACGAACCCGACCTGCAGGCCCGCGCGGCCGAACGCCTTGCTCCCGCGCGGGGGACCGCCGGGGCGCCCGCCGGCCTTACGACGCCCTCGGACGTCGATGAGCACGTCATCCCACGCGATGTGGGCGTTGCCCGCCTCGTCGACGTAGTCGATGCCCCGCGCACGCAGCAGGTTCGCGGCTTGCTCGGTGATCGAGCGGGCGACGACCAGGGTGGGCAGTGACGCGTGCGGGTGCAGTGCCGTCGCGAGTTCGGCCGGCACCGCGCGCTTGACCAGGACGGCGTACGTCCGAGTCGCGCCCGAGGCCCGGCTGACGCGAGCCACCAGGTCGACCCACTCGTCGGCGGTCCGGTCACCCACGTCGGCCTCGAGGCCGAGCGGACGCAGCCACTCCCGCAACTCGGTCAAGCGTGTGTTCAAAATTGCCTCATGTTCATTTTCGGTGAACATAGGCTAGTACTGAACGCACCCTGGGCTCGTCGCAAGTCGCCGGCTCTGCCGGCGGACTGCTCACCACCGGTCTCGCCTGGTGGCAGGCGAACGGTGGCAGCGCGACCCCGCCGCGCGAGCGTCCTGGCGCAACTCGGCCCGGTCACCCTGGAACGGGCGGCCGGGCCGAGGGAGTCGCGATCGCGGGCTCAGAGCGTGACGGACTTCAGGAAGTCGGCCGCCACGTTCGCGATCGTCTCCTTGTCCACGTCCACCCGCTTGACGAGATCGGCCAGCTTCTCCGTGGTCAGCGCCGCGGACACCTTGTTCAGCGCGTCCTTGCCCTTCGCGTCGACCGCGTCCGACCGCAGCAGCGGCACCACGTTCTGGGCCGGGTACATCACCTTCGGGTCGTCCAGCTCCACGAAGTCGTTCGCCTTGATGTCCGCCGACGTCGTGTAGAGGTTGGCCACCTGCACGGTGCCGTCCTTCAGCGCGTCCACCGTGATCGGGCCACCGGTGTCGGTGGTCTTGATCTCGGTGAACTTGACCCCGTACAGCTCCTGGATCTTGGCCTCCCAGCGCTGCGCCCACTCACCGGCCGCGCCCAGCGCGTACTTGCCGGAACCGAGGTCGGCGATCGACTTCACGCCGCCGTCCGCGGTGGCCTTGGTGACCACCAGGACGTCCTTGTCCTCCGCGTCCGACTTCTCCAGCACCTCGAGGCCGGACGGCGTCTTGGACTTCAGCGCCGTGTACACCTCCTCGGCCTCGGTGGTGGTGTTGGTCTTGTCGAAGTAGTTGAGCAGGTTGCCCGTGTACTCCGGCACCACGCCGAGCGACTTGTCCTGCAACGCCTTCACGACCAGCTCGCGCGCTCCGATGCCGGCCTTCACCGTCACGTTCGCGCCGGTCGCCTTCAGCGCACCGGCGTAGATCTCGGCCAGGATCTTGTTCTCGGTGAAGTCGGCCGAACCGACCACGACCTCACCCGACGCGGCCTGCTGGCCACCCCCGCCGAGGTCCTCCTTGGACCCGCACGCGGAGACGACCAGGGCGGTCGCCGCGACGACAACGGCCAACGTGCGCTTCATGCCGTACTTCCTCCAGACTCGACTGGCGCCGGCTCTCCCCGACGCCTCGACCGCGACCCGCTCGACCGCGCCTTCCCACTCCCCGCGCGACGAGCCTTGGCCGACAGCCTCAAACCCGCGGGCACGACCAGCCTGCCGACGCCCGCGAGCACCACGTCCAGCACGACCGCGAGCAGCGCGATGAGGATCGCCCCGCCGACGAACTGCCCGTAGTCCAACACCCGCAGGCCGTCCAGCAGGGGACGTCCCAACGTCTCGATACCGACGTACGCCGCCACCGACGCGGTCGCGACCACCTGCAACATGGCGTTGCGCAGACCACCGACGAGCAGCGGCAGCGCGTTGGGCACCTCGACCCGCCACAACCGCTGCGCGCCGGTCATGCCCATGCCGCTCGCCGCGTCGACCACACCTCGGTCCACGTCCTGGATGCCGGCGTAGGTGCCGGCCAGGATCGGCGGCACGGCCAGCACGACGAGGCCGATCAGCACACCGGTCGTGCCACCGCCCGCGACCAGGTACAGGAACGTGACCAGGCCCAACGTCGGCAACGCCCGCAGCGCGTTGCTGCCGCCGACCAGCACCACCCCACCACGCCCGGTGTGCCCGACGTACAGGCCCAGCGGCACGGCGATCAGCGCCGCGCCGAGCACCGCGCCGAAGCAGTACAGCAGGTGGATGCCGACCCGCACCGGGATCGACTTGCCGCCCGACCAGTTGGCCGGGTCGACCAGCCAGGCCAACGCGTCCGCGAAGATCACGGCGCACCACCCGCCCGCGCCCACGGCGTCAACCGGTTGCGCAGCAGCACGAGCAGCAGGTCGACCACGAGCGCCAGCACCAGCGTGAGCACGATGCCGATGATGATCGGCGCCAGGTACCGCTGCCGGAAACCGTCGGTGAACAACGTGCCCAGACCGCCCGTGCCGATCAACGCGCCCACGCTCACCAGGCTGATGTTGCTCACCGAGCCGACCCGCACGCCGGCGGCCAGCACCGGCACGGACAGCGGCAGCTCCACCGTGAAGAACCGGCGCAGCGGCCGGAAGCCCATGGCGGTGGCGGCGGCGGTCACGTGCGCGGGCACCGCGGCCAGCGCTTCGGCGACGGGCCGGACCAGCAGCGCGGTCGTGTAGACCGTCAACGCGAGGATCACGTTCAACGGGTCGAGCACCTGCGTGCCGATGACCGCCGGGATGATCGCGAACAGCGCCAGCGACGGGATCGTGTAGACCACGTTCGACAGCCCGATCAGCGCCGCGTTGACCTGGCGGAACCGGTGGCACAGCAACCCGAGCACGATCGCCAGCACGACCGACACCACCAGCGGCACCAACGACAGGTAGACGTGGTCGAGCAGCATGTCCAGCAGCGCCGCCCTGGTGCCCGCGTCGCTGAGGTACTTCGCTATGTCACCCACGGCGGCTCTCGATCACGTCGAGCACCTGGCGCGCGGTCACCACGCCCGCCAACCGCCCGTCACCGCGCACGGCGACGCCCAGCCCGGACGGCGAGGACAGCGCGGCGTCCAGCGCGCCCCGGATCGACGCGCCCACCTCGTACAGCGAGCCGCCCGGCACGACCGACGCGTCCGGCGCGACCCAGCCCTGCGGCCGCTCCTCCGCGTCCACCACGAGCCGCCAGTCCGAAGAGGACTCGACCTCGGCGCCCTCGACGACCGTGGGCACCTCCGCCACTTCAACCCCGGACGAGTCCACAAAGGACAGACTGCGGTAACCGCGGTCCTTGCCCACGAAGCTCGCCACGAAGTCGTCCGCGGGCCGGGTCAGCAGCTCGGCGGGCGGCGCGTACTGGGCGAGGAAGCCGCCGGTGCGCATCACCGCGACCTTGTCGCCGATCCGGATGGCCTCGTCGATGTCGTGCGTGACGAACACGATGGTCTTGTCCAGCTCCGCCTGCAGCCGCAGCAGCTCGTCCTGCAGCCCTTCCCGCACCACCGGGTCGACCGCGCTGAACGGCTCGTCCATCAGCAGCACCGGCGGGTCCGCGGCCAACGCGCGCGCCACGCCGACGCGCTGCTGCTGGCCGCCGGACAGCTGCACGGGGTAGCGGTGGCCGAGCTCGGCGGGCAGGCCGACCAGCTCCAGCAGCTCGGCGGCGCGCTCCCTGGCCTTGCGGCGCGTCCAGCCGATGAGCAGCGGCACCGTGGCCACGTTGTCCAGCACCGTCCGGTGCGGGAACAGGCCCGCCTGCTGGATCACGTACCCGATGCCGCGCCGCAGTGTGGGCGGATCCACACCCAGCACGTCCGCGCCGTCCACCAGGACGGTGCCCGACGTGGGGTCGATCATCCGGTTCACCATGCGCAGGGACGTGGTCTTGCCGCACCCGGACGGTCCGACGAAGACGGTGATCGTGCCCGCCTCGACCACGAGGTCCAGGCCGTTCACCGCGGTGGTCCCGTCGTCGAACCGCTTGGTCACGTCGCGGAACTCGATCACCCGTGGATCCTCCTGCCGATGGGCATCAAGCGTCGAACGACCCTAGCCCGTCAGTCCGACCGTGGCACGGCGTTTCACCATCCGGTCAGTAGGCTGCACCGGTTGTGGCAACCGAACTGGTGCGAGCACTCCTCGCTGAACGCGGCCCGCACGCCCGCAAGCTGCGGCGCGTGGTCGACCTGCTGTGCGACGACTGGCACACGCTGGCCGAGTTGGTTCGGCTTCCCGCTGTGCCGCGGCGCACCGTGCAGGAGCTGCTGACCGCGGTCGGCGACGACCTGGAGACCAGCCGCGACCGGTTCCGGCTCGCGCCCGCCAAGGCCGCCGACTACGCCGGGTTCCGCGCCGGCGACGACCTGGTGGACCCGGTGGACGCGCTCGTGCCCCGGCACGGCGAGCACCTGCGGTCGATCCTGGCCGACATCGCGGACGTGCCGCCGCCGCTGGCCGCGCTCGACCACGTGCAGGCGACGGCGGAGACGGCGCTGAAGCGCGCGTTGTGGCTGGACACGACCTACGACCTGGCCGGGCGCACGCTGCTGTGCCTCGGCGACCACGACCTGACCTCGCTCGCGGTGTGCGCGGTGAACCCGGCCGTCGAGGTCGTCGTGGTGGACGTGGACGACCGGCTGCTGGAGCACATCTCGACCCGTGCCCGTGAGCGCGGGTGGTCGGTTCGGACGGTGCACGCGGACTTCCGGTTCGGCCTGCCTCCCGCCGTGCTGGAGTCGGCGGACCTCGTGTTCAGCGATCCGCCGTACACGCCGGAGGGCATGGGGCTGTTCGCCGCGCGGGCGGTCGAGTGCCTGGCCGACCTCGGTCGGGGACGGGTGCTGCTCGCGTACGGGTTCAGCGACCGGACGCCCGCGCTGGGGCTGAAGGTGCAGCAGGAGTTGCAGCGGCTCGGGTTGGTGTTCGAGGCGATCCTGCCCGCGTTCCACCGGTTCGACGGCGCGCAGGCCATCGGCAGCGCGGCCGACCTGTACGTGTGCCGACCGACGTCCCGCCGTTCGGTGTCACCCGCTTCGGCGAAGACCGCGATCTACACGCACGGTCCGCAGTCGGTGGAGGCGACCGGGCCGGGTTCGACGGCGCTGGCCGCCCTGGTCGACCTGGCGCCGCGGCCGGAGTCCTCGCCGCCGCCGAAGCCGCGTGCGCCGGGGTGGGCCGACCCGATCGGCAAGGGCGCGGCGTCGTTGGCGGTCGACCTGTCCGGCGACCCCGGGCCGTGGCTGCTGCGGACGCTGCTGGCGTGCTCGCCCGGCCGGATGGCGGCGCTCGTGCCCAACAACCACCCGAACGTGTCGTCCGCGGCGGGCCAGCAGGAGCTGAGGTCGTTGGTGGACACCAGGTTCGCGCTGCGGTTCCTGCGCTCCACTCCGGACGGCAAGCACTGCGTGGTCGTGGCCGACCAGGTGCTGGCGGGCACGCTGGACGTCGGCGGGCTGGCCGTGCGGGAGGTGCTCACGCGCGCGCACGGCAAGTTGGGCAACGTGTGGCGCGAGGCGTTGGTCACGGCCACCCGCGGCGCGATGACCAAGCGGGAGGCGCGGGAGCGGATCGGCGAGCACGAGGACCTGGAGCTGAGGCTGATCGACCTGCCACGGCACCGGATCGCCGAGCTGCTGCCGCTGATCCGCGCGTCGGCGTCCCAGTAGGGGGGAGGTTTCCGCCGGAATGCGGCGAACCGCGCCGTGCGGGCCGCCTCCGACGGTAACTTTCAGCTCGAACCTGGAGGCGCGCGCATGACTCACCCCAACCCCGGTCAGCAGTACCCCGGCCAGCCGATGCCCGGCCAGCAGTACCCGGGCCAGCCGCTGCCCGGACAGCCGATGCCGGGCCAGCCGCTGCCCGGCCAACCGATGCCCGGCCAACCGTTCCAGGGCCAGCCGATGCCCGGGCAACCGTTCCCCGGCCAGCCGCCGTTCCCCGGTGCCCAGCCGCCCTTCCCGGGCCAGGGCTACCCCGGATACCCGGGCCCGCCCAAGCCGCCGGGCAAGGCGATGGCCGTGGTCGCCGGGCTGCTGTACCTGCCGGGCGTGCTCCTCGCCCTCATCGGCGCGGCCGGGTTCGCGAGCCAGACGGGGTTCGCGATGGAGCTCTGGGGCACGATCCTCGTGCCACCGTTCCCCCGCAACTACGGGAGCTTCGAGGTCGCGGCCGCCGTCGCGTTCGTGCTGCCGGCCCTGGCGCTGATCCTCGTCGTGCTGCTCTTCAGCCGGGTGCCCGGCGTGCGGTGGGGACTGGTCGCGATCTCGTTGCTGGCCGTGGTGAGCTTCGGGCTCATCGTCGTCGACGTCTCGCCGGGTCTCCCGTTCTCCTTCGGGATCATGCCGGTGGTGGCCCTGGTGCTGTGGTTCGTCGCGGGTCTGGTGGCCGCGCTGCCCCCGGTGGGTCGGGCGATGCGCGGCGCGAAGCCGAAGACGCCGCCGCACCAGCAGGCCGGCCCGCCGATGGGGGGACCTCCGATGGGTGGCCCGCCTCCCGGCGTTCCCGGCCCACCTCCGCCCGGCGTTCCCGGCCCGCCCCCACCCGCCCAGGGGCACTGGGGCTGACCGGACAGTGAGCTGACGGGCATAGAGCCGACCGGGCAGGGGGCTGACCGGGGAGCTCACTCGCCGAAGCGCGTGATGGCCTTGAGCATGTCGCGCGCCTTGCCGAACAACGCCTTCAGCGCCGCCAGGATCCGCGCCATCACGCGCCCGAGGTCCGCCAACCTCCGGTTGATCCGGTCCAGCACGACCGCGCCCCGCCCGACCGCCCACGCCGCGAACTCGGGCAGCGAGCCGCCGGCCGTGATCTCCGACGCCGCGAGCGCGACGGTGGCGTTGTCCAAGACCTCCCGGACGAACAACGCGACCACGTCGCGGAACACACCGCGGACCGCGGCCGTTATCGCGCCCACCTCGGCCACGTGCGCCGCGACGTCCACGCACAGCCGGCTCATCCCGGCGATCTCCGCGGTGAGCCGACCGCCACCCGCCCGCCGCCGCACGATGCCGTCCAACGTGGTGGCGACCTGCTTCCAGGTGGCGACCGCGTCCTCGAACCGGTCGCCGTGGCCCGCCAGCCAGTCCAGCGGCTCGCGCAGGAAGTCCACGTGCTCGACCAACCACCCGAGCCCGGCGTCGGCCAGCAGGGCCAACGGGTCGACGTCCGCCGTCGGCACGGCGAGGTCGGCCTCGAGCGTGTCCGGCGCCGACCCGGTCAACTCCAGCACGGGGAACCCGGTCACCGAGCCGACCCGGGCTCGTCCTCGGGCGCCCTCAGGCTCCGCGGCAGGGGCAGGTCGTCACCGACCTCCTCACCCAGCGAAACCCCAGCCGACCCCGGCGGCACCGAGCCGGTCAGGAAGTCCATCGCCGCCGTGCCGCCGAACTGCGGCTCGACGATCGACACCGCCTGCCGCGCGGCCTGCTCCTGCGCACGCCGCACGGTGTCCATCACCACCTCACCGAGCCTGGCGGGCGAGAACTCCTCCGCCGCGGCCGAGAACTCGATGTGCCGCAACGACCCGTTCGGCGCGACGGTCGCCGTCACCACGCCGTCCGGCGACCGCTGCGTGGCCTGCGCGCGCCGGATCCGGTCCCGCAGCTCGCGGGACCGCTCGGCCAGGTGCCGCGCCCTGGCTTCGAGGTCGGCGATCATCCGTTCCTGGTTCACCGGTCGGCACCTGACGTCGTGGCGTCCATCGGAACGGGAGTATCGCCCATCAACCGGCGCGGGGGATGTGCAACGGACCAAGTGCCAGCACCGCGCGGAACTCCTTGGGCGGCACGGGGCGCGAGAACAGCCAGCCCTGGTAGGTGTCCACGCCGATGCCTCGCAGCACGTGGAACTGGGTCGCGGTCTCCACGCCCTCGGCCACGCACTTGCGGTCCATCGCCCGGGCCATGTCGACCACGGCCTTCGCCACCGCGAAGTCCGACGAGTCGCTCCCGACACCGGACACGAACCGCCGGTCGACCTTGATGATCTGCGCCGGCAGGTCCTTCAACCTGGCCAGCGACGAGTAGCCGGTGCCGAAGTCGTCCACCGCGAACCGGATGCCCCGCTCCACCAGCTCGCCCATCGCCTGCCGCACCCGC
>NZ_JBVJVK010000082.1:0-34168 GCF_055603705.1 Actinosynnema sp. NPDC037264
CCGTCCTTGATCCCGTTGAACGTGTCCATCGCCGACTCCGCGATGGAAATACCGGTCGCCCACCCGTTGTCACCGGTACCCGCGTTGAAGAACGAGCCCGACTCCGCCGGCGGCGCCTCGACCAGGGGGTTCTCGCCCGCCATCAGCCGACCCCGGACCCGATGGGCCCGGCGGCCACAGCGGCCACGACGGCCACGACGGGCCGGATCGGCACGACGGACGCAGCGGACACAGTGGCACCCCCAACACAGTTGCTCGGCTCTACCGGATCATGACGCATTGGTCGCCAATATGGTTCCGCACCGCCGCGAGGATCTTGAATCCGGCCTCGAGAGGCACGGTGACCTGCACTTTTCTTGACTTGTCGAAAGTCACACGGCATCCCGGCCCAATGCGACGACGCGCGATCCGGCACGCCGGCGGCCGTGATCGTGGAACTCGTGGGAGCCACCGGCCCGTCGTCGTTAGTCTGATCATCTGCGACTACGGCGGGGGTGGCGGCATTCAAGGCGACGGTGTCGGTGTGGTGGCCGAGGAGGACGGGGCCGGGGCGTCGACGGCGCGCCGCGTCCGGGCGGTGCTGTCCATCGGACCGTTCCGGCGGCTCTGGGGCGTCACGTTCCTGTGCAGCGTCGGCGACTGGCTGTCGCTGCTGGCGTTGACCGGTCTGGTCACGAAGCTGGCCGCGGGGTACGGGTGGGAGGGGTTCGCGCTCAGCGCGGTGGTCCTGACCCAGCTGCTGCCCGGCGTGCTGTTCGCGCCGCTGGGCGGGGTGCTGGCCGACCGGTTCGACCGGCGCAAGGTGATGGTCGCCTGCGACCTGGCCCGCGGCGGCCTGTTCCTGTCGATCGCGTTCGTCGGCACGGCGTGGTGGCTGTTCGTGGCGAACTTCCTGGTCGGCTGCTGCGCGATGCTGTGGATCCCGGCCAAGGACTCGGCCGTGCCGAACCTGCTGCGCCGACCGGACCAGGTCGACACCGCCAACCAGCTCGGCCTGGTGATGACCTACGGCATCACCACGGTCACCGGGTTCAGCCTCTACTCGCTGGTCGCGGGCATCCCCGGCTACCTGGGCGTCCGGGACGGCGACCTGGAGTTCCGCATCGCGACGATCGCCGTCGTGGTCAACGGCCTGCTGTACCTGTCGTCCGCGGCCCTGATCGCGGTGCGGATCCCGGAGCTGTCCGGCCGGGCCGCGCCACGGGGCAGGCGAGGCGGCCCGGGCTTCCTGGTGATGATGCGCGACGGCCTGCGGTACGCGTGGCGGACGCCGCTGCTGCGCGGCCTCGTCATCGGCATGACCGGCGCGTTCGCCGCGGCGGGCGGGGTGATCGGCAGCGCCAGGCTCTACGCGTCGAGCCTGGGCGGCGGCGAGAGCGCCTACGGCACGTTGTTCATCGCGGTCTTCGTCGGGCTGGCGGCGGGCATGGCGATCGCGCCGAAGCTGTCCCGCCGGCTGACCTACAACCGGCTGTTCGGCGTCACGATCGTGGGCGCGGGCGTGAGCCTGGCCGTCGTGTCACTCGCGCCGCACCTGTGGTTCGCCCTGGTCGCGGTGGCCGTGGTCGGCGCGTGCGCGGGCATCGCGTTCCTCACCGGGCTCACCATCATCGGCACGCGGGTCGAGGACGCGATGCGCGGCCGGATGGTGGCGCTGGTCCAGTCGCTGATGAAGCTGGTCCTCGGCCTGTCGACCGTCCTCGGCCCGCTGCTGGTGACCCTGGTCGGCCCCACGGCCGTGACCCTCCTGGACCACTCGTTCGACATCGACGCCACCCGGCCGGTGCTCCTGGGCGCGGGCGCGCTCGCGGCCGTGGCCGGGCTGGTGTCGCACCGGCAGATGGACGACCGGCTGCTTCAGCCCTCGCCGGACGGTCGCTGACGTGGCGGGCTGACGATGCCGGTCAGGCCGTAGCGGTCGTCCACGTCCCGGAGGTTGAGCGTGACGCCGACGCTGCCGGGCTCGGCGAGGATCGGCTCGAAGCCGTCGAAGTCGACCTGGCGCCACGGCGAACCCCCGTCGTCGACGATCGGTCCGGTGAGGTCGTAGACCTCGCCGGTCTCCGGGTCGGTCCACTCCGACGGCAGCTCGGCGGCGAACCTCGCGGGCACGTCGAAGCCCATCTCCCGGTGCACGTCGAGGTCCCACACCCGCAGCACCCCGTCCCGGTCGCCCGCCAGCAACGTCGGGCGGCCGGCCACCTCGCCGAGGGCCACCGCGGTGATCCCCATGGCGACCCGGCCCTCGGTCAACGCGGGGCCGAGCTGATCACGCGTCCGCAGGTCCCACAGGCGGACCGCCTCGTCGTCGCCACCGCTGACCGCGACCGGCGCGCCGTGCAGCACGCCGAACGCCACGGCCTCGACCGGGTCCTCGTGCGCGTCGAAGTAGTCACCCAGCTCACGGTGTTCGCGCAGGTCCCACAGCTGCATCGTGTCGTCGCGGCTGCCGGTGACGGCGACGGGCGTGCCGTCCACCTCGCCGACGGCGACCGCCTCGACGTGGTCGTCGTGCCCGCGCAGCACGCCGACCTGCTCGTGCCGCTCCACGTCCCAGACCCGGACCGTGGTGTCCTCGCTGCCGCTGACCGCCACCAGGCGCCCGTCCACGACGCCGAACGCGATCGCCCTGATCACGGAGTCGTGGCCGGCGAGCGGCGGGCCGACCTGCTCGCGGCGGTCCAGGTCCCACAAGCGCACGGTGGAGTCGTAGGAGCCCGTCACGGCCAGCGCCCGCCCTTGCCACACCGTGCACGCCACGGCGGAGATCGCGGCGCGCACCCGCCACCGGTACGGCGCCACCACTTCGGTCACGTGCTCCCGCGTGGTCAGGTCCCACACGTCCAGACCGGGCCCGTGGCCCACGACCGCGACCGGCCGCCCGGCCAACGTGGTCACGGCCGCCGCGTGCAGGCGGTGACCGGAGCGGGTGAGCGGCTCGCCGACCTGCCGGTGCGTGCGCAGGTCCCACGTCCGCACGGCCTCCTCGTCCGCGGTGACGGCGAACGGCCGCCCGTCCAGCTCCACGAAGTCGGTGAAGCGGATGCCGCCGCGGTGATCACCCATCGCGGGCACGACCTGCGCGCCGAACAGCCGCGGCTCGCCGTCGGGCGGCGCTGCGCGCGGGCGTTGCCCGGCGTCGCGGTGCCTCATGGCGAGGATCGCGGCGAACAGCTCCGCGCTCGTCTCGTCCACGTCCCCGAACACACCGGGGTCGAGCCCGCCCTCCTCGGTCTGGTGGATGGCCGTGACGAGCAGTTCGCGCTGCTCGCGGTAGTCGGCCAGGGCGTCCTGACCGATCCGCAGGTTCTCCCGGGGCACCGAGACGACGTCGGCGAACAGCTCGGCCAGCTCCGCGTCGTCCGGGACCAGGATGTCGAGCACGACGCCCAGTCGCACACCGGGCACCTGCTCGACGGTGCGCACCATCTCCTCGAGCGAGCCGGGGAACAGGTCCGGCCCGTGCTCCAGCAGGTCCGACAGCTGCACGACGGTGGTGCCGCGCTCGGCGTGCGACGACGCGGCACGCAGCACGCTCGCCGCCGCGCGGTGCGCCGCGCACACCCGCCCGTGCTCGCCCGTGGCGGCCAGGTGGGTGGCGAGCAGGTCGTGGCCCTCGGCCAGCACCGAAGGGCTGGAACTCTCGTAGGAGTACCGCAACGCCGCCCGCGCCATGGCCAGCGCGTCCTCCGGCCGGCCGAGCGCGTCGCGCACCTTGGCCCGCAGCCGGAACACCTCGCCGAGCAGCACGGTGTCGTCGGCGTCCTCGAACACGGCCTGGCTGTGCCGCAGCACGTCCTCCGCCTCGTCGACGCGGCCCAGCGCCAGCAGCACCACGGCCGTGTCGAGCCGCGACCGCGCCCGCTCGTGGTCGGTCGCGCCACGCCGCACGTGCAGCGCGTCGATCCGCTCGCACAGCCCCAGCGCGACGTCCCAGTCGCCGAAGCGCGTGACCGCTTCCAACGCGGTGCTCAGCACCACGCCCCGCACGCTCACCGGTGTGGCGCGTTCCGGCTCGCCGCCGTCGTCGTCCAGCCCGTCGACCACCTCGACCAGCTCCACGGCCCGTGCCGCCGCCTCGTGGTGCCGTCCCATCCGGGTCAGCACGGTCAGCTCCACGCACGTGTCGGCGACCCGCGTCCACGGGCCGTACCCGGCGAGGTCGGAGTAGCCGGGCAACGCGCGCGCCAGTTCCAGCGCTCCTTCGAGGTCGCCGTGGTCGGTGAAGATCCGCGCCCACTCCGAGGTGGCGAGCGAGGCGATGTCGAACCGGGCGACCTCGACCCCGAGCCGGACGAGGTCCAGGAACATCACGGCCGCCGCCTGCGGATCGGTCCGGGACAGCAGCTTGGCGTACAGGGCCGTCACGGCGGGGCGTTCGCGGGCGTCCTCGTCGCGGTCGAGTATGTGGCGCAGGTAGCTCATCGCCCGGTTGGTGGTCTCCGGGGCGACATCGCGGTCGGTCGCCGTCTCCAGCATGTCGACCGCCTGCGCCCACCGACCGGTGCGCAGCAGGTACGGCGTGGCGGCCAGGCCGGACAGCACGATCACCTCACCGGAGCGGCCCTGCTCCTCCTCGGCGTGCGCGTGCTCGTACACCGCCGCCAGGCACTCGATCGTCTTCTCGTCGACCAGCGCGCCGAACGCCGGGTCGGCGCCCGCGCGGATCGCCTCGCCGACGCCGCGGTGCAGCCGGTAGACGTCCTGCGTCGGGTCGTCGCCCTCGACCTCCACCAGCACCGCGGCCATCAGCGGCGCCAGCGCCGCCTCCAGCGCCGGCGCGTCCTGCCCGTGCAGCTCCCGCCAGACCTCCTGCCACACCACGCGCACGATCCACGGCCGGCGCTCGTCCTCCTCGACGTGCGCCAGCAGCTCCACCAGCGTGCGGGCGGGCGCGGGCAACGTCGCCAGCACCGTGCCCGTCCACGCCGAGAGCAGCCGCAGGAACTGCGGACCGTCCAGCTCGCTGGCGCCCGTGGTGAAGAACGCGTTGACCGGCGTGTCGTGCCCCGCCGCCTCCGCCGCGGCCAGCGCCTCGGCGAGCCTGCCCGGTTCGGCCGCGGCGACGTCGGCCAGTTCGAGCAGCTCCGGGTGTCCCTGCGCGACGTTCAGCACGCGTCGGACCAGGTGGAGGTCCTCGGCGGAACGTGCGGTGGCGCGTTCGGCGGTGGGCTGGTCGCGCAGCGGCACGCCCAGGTGCGGCAGCTCGCGGGCCAGCAACACCGACTCCGCGATCGACAGCGCGTGCGTGGGCAGCACCACCACGAGGTCCGGGTCGAGGTCGGCGGGCGCCACCCGGCTGGTCAGCACGACCCGCGACAGGCCGCGGTGACCGGTGAGGCACTCGATCAGCAGGCCCCACAACGGGTCCCGCCACGTCGCGTCGCCCGACAGCAGCGTGTCGACGTTGTCCAGCACCAGCAGCACGACTTCCTCGCGCAGCACCGCCGCCAACCGGGGCAGGAACCGGCGCAGCTCCGCCTCGCCGGCCACCGCGTCGAGCATCGGGATGCCGAGCTGGGTCTCCAGCGCGGTGGCCAGGCCGACCAACGCCTGACCGAAGTCGTCCGGGTGCTCGGGCGCCTTCCACCACGCCAACGCGCCGAACCGGCCGCGGTGCTGGTGCGCCAACTCCAAGGCGCACGCGGACTTGCCCGCGCCCACCATGCCGACGAACAGCACGCCCGTGCGCCCGCTCTCCGGCGCCAGCGCGGTGCTCGCCTCGACCAACGCCCGCGTGCGGCCGACGAACCGCTCCGGCTCGGGCGGGAACCACGCCATCCGCTCGGCGTACGGGTCGAGCACGACACGTCCCGGTGGCGGCGCAACGCACAGGCCCACGGTCCCGGCGCCGATCAGCATCGGCGTGCCGATGGACGCGGCGGGCACGGCGGCCGTCGGTCGTCCGCCCACCGCCTTGGGCAGCGCGAGCGCGACCGCCCGGTCCACCGGCTGGCCCGCGCCGAACAGCCTCGGGTACAGCTCACCGGCCAGCGCGACGGCGAAGCCGTCCGCCACGGGGTAGCGCATGGCCAGCGCCGTGATGCCCAGCTCCCGCACCAGACCACGTGCCAAGCCGACCTGGTCGGCCGTGCCGCCGCCGTCCGGCGCGACCTGCTCGGCCAGGTCGTCCAGCCCCAACGCGTGCAGCGTGGTCGCCGCCTCGGCCGCGCCGGACCGGCACGCCGACAGCACGGCCAGCTTCAACCGGTCGCGCGCGGGCCGCAGCAGGTCGACCAGCTCGTCGGTGGAGATCACGTCGGGCTCGCCGTCGGCCTGCTCCAGCACCAGCGCGCCGATCCCGCCGTGGCCGGACACGTGCAGCACGTCCCAGCCGGGGTGCTCCTCGACGGCCTCGGCGAGCCGTTCCCGCGTCACGCCGTACTGCAGCACCCGCAGCTCGATCGCCTTGCGGGACTTCGCCGCGATCGTGCGGACGGTCCGGGCCAGCTCGTACCGCTCACGGCGCGGTGCCAGGACCGACGAGCGGGCGGGCACGGAGAACAGCGCCAGCACCCGGACGCTGCCGGCCACGTCCTCCTTGCCGTCCGGCGGGTCGAGGCCGGCGGGTTCGTAGACCAGGCTGATCTGCTTGCGCGCCAACGGAACACCGTCGACCCGGGCCAGCTCCAGCGGCCGGGACAGCAGGAATTCCGCGTCGTGGGGCACGACCACCCGCACCGAGCCCGACAACCGGGACAGCAGCGCGTCGCCGAACACCCGCTCGCTGATCCACGCGCTGACCCGGTCGACGGCCGCGGCCTCCGAGCCGATCGGGTCGTGCGGCAGCCGGTGGCGGTCCAGGTGCCCGACCAGGTCGCAGAACGCCTCGTACTCGGCGGTGCCCACCTCCAGGTCCACCTGGTGATCGGCCAACACCCGCCCGGACCGGTCGCCGAGCACCCACCGCCACCGGTGGGGCCCCGCGACCTCGACCGCGGTGAGCGTCTGCGTCACGTCCCTGCCCTCCGCCGCGGAAAACCAGAGCGGGCCACACCTTTCCCCGGCCTCGCCCCGAAATCGTAGTCACGTCACGCGGAGCTACCGCGACGTCGTCAGCGCGCGTCCTCCACGCGGGCGAGCACTCGCGACCCGGCCCCGGTGAACGGCGCTCGGGTTGCCGGCGAACGGCCGGGTCCGGGATCACGCGCGGTGACAGCGTGGGCTTGTGCGGTGGAGCCACTTGGTCGCGGCGCCGTCAGGTTCCGAAGGACACTCAGGATTCGACGTCGTCCACGTGGCGCAAGAGTCGGCTGAGGACCAGGTGCAGGGTCTCGCGTTCGCGCTTCGGCTCGAAGCCGGCGTCCACCGCCACGCGGTTGAACAAGCCGTCCACCAGGGCGGCGAGCCAGGTGGCGGTCGTGCTCGGGTCCAGCCCGGGGTCGATCAGGCCTGCCCCGGTCGCCCGGTCGACCAGGTCGGCCAGGCCGGACCGCACCAACCGGTCTTTGGACGCGACCAGGGCCGCGATCCGTTCGTCGCGGTGCGCCTGGGCGGCGATCTCGAGGGTGAGCCGGGCGTAGTCCGCGTCGGCGGCCAAGCCGACCGCCAGGTCGAAGAACGTCGTCAGCGCGTCCCACGGCTCGGCGGTCGACAGGTCGGCGAACAGGGCCTCGGTGTCGGCGCCGTCCTGTTCGACGACCGCGGCGAAGATGTCCTGCTTGCTGTCGAAGTAGTAGAACAGGTTGCCCGAGCTCATCTCCGCCTCGGCGCAGATGTCGGCCGTGCGGGTCTGGCCGAACCCCTTGCGCGCGAAGCACCGCGCCGCGGCCGCCAGGATCCGGAGTCGCTTCGCCTCGCGCTTGGCTGGGTCGACGGTGCGCATGGGCCGATTCAACCAGCGGGGTTGACGGTGGAGGTGACGGGACCCAATATTAGACCGACTACTCGGTTTATGAAAGGGCGCCGTGACTACTCAACCCCGCATCGAGCGGTTGGACGCGTTGCGCGGGTTCGCGCTGTTCGGCATCCTGGTTGTCAACGTGTGGGCGTTCGCGACCGGCTACTACGCCTCCGGAATCGCCGATCCGGCACGCGACCCGGCCGTCCAGTGGATCGTCTCGATGTTCTTCGAGACCAAGTTCTACCTGCTGTTCTCCTTCCTCTTCGGCTACAGCTTCACGCTGCAGATGGATGCCGCCGCGCGGCGGGGCGTCGCTTTCCGGTCACGGATGCTGCGCCGGCACGTCGCGCTCGCGTCGATCGGCGCCGCGCACGCCGTGCTCCTGTTCCACGGCGACATCCTCGTCACCTACGCCGTGCTCGGCCTCGTCCTGCTGGCGCTGCGCGGCACCACCCCGAGGCGCGCGGTCCGGCTCGCGGTGGGTCTGCTGCTCGTCAGCGGCACGGTGTGGACCCTGCTGGGCGTGCTCGACGTGCTCACCCACACCCCGGTCGACGCCACCGTGATGTCCGCGCGGGTCGCCGAAACGGTGGCCGCCTACCGGGGAACCGCGGCGACGGTTGTCGCCGAACACCTGCGCCACTTGCCCGGCACGCTCGAACTCGTCGTGTTCGTGCAGGCTCCGAGCACCCTGGCGATGTTCCTGCTCGGGTTCGCGGCGGGCAAGTCGCAGGTGCTCGCCGAACCTCGGCGCTACCGGGCACTGTGGTCGTGGCTGCTGCGCGCCGGCTTGCCGATCGGGCTCGTCGGGGCCGGCTTCTACGCCTACGTCGCGGTGAACCACCCGGGGAGCGGCGCCGAGACCCTCGCGATCGGGGTCACCGTCCTCACCGCGCCACTCCTCGCCGGCGGGTACGTGGCCGCGCTGCTGCGCCTGTTCGACACCCGCGTCGCAGCCGTGTTCGCCCCGGCGGGCCGCGTCGCGCTGTCGATCTACCTCCTGCAATCGGCCATCTTGGGCGTTGTCTTCACCGCCTACGGGTTCGGCCTGGTGGGCACGCTGTCCTACGGCGCGGTAGCCGGGCTCGTCGTCGGCATCTACGCGGTCCAGCTCGCACTCAGCGCGCTGTGGCTCCGCCGCCACCGCTACGGGCCGCTGGAATGGCTCCTCCGCGCGGTGACCACGGGCGCGTGGCCGGCTTCGCGTCCGGTCGAGCGGGCGGATCCCCGGCTCACGCGCCGGACGTGACCGCCTGTCCGGTCGAGGCCGCGATGATGTTCAACTGTCCGCCATGTCGCACCCGGAAACTCCTGTGCCGCAACCGTCGCCGCCCCGGCCACCGGCGACGACCGATCAATCCCGGCCCGGCCACGGCCTGCTGGCCACCGCGATCCTCGTCGCCGGTATCGGTGGAGGCCTGCTGGCGTGGCACCCGTGGGACAAGCCGGTGCCGGAGCCGGCCAAGGACCCGGGACGCATCACCATCCAGAAGGTCGGCGAGCAGCGCGAGGCGGGCAACTCCGACCAGACCCGGCCGGTCTACTGCCTGACCAACGAGACCGGCGGCCTGTACTGCGTCGTGATGCCCAACCAGTACACCGGCATCCAGGAAGAACGCTGAGCCGCCGGCCGCGCGATCGAACCCACTCGCGCGGCCGGCGGACGACGGCCGGACCTGTCGGCGGATGAACCGGGTCGGGTCTAGTCGCCGAACAGCTTGCCGGTCTGCTCGATGATCGTCATGACGCTCAGCACGCCGAACAGGAGCACCGCCCAGCCGAGCGCCGCCACGCGGACGGCGCGGATGCGGATCGGCGCGGGCAGCGCCTTGCGGTTGAGGACGATCAGCAGGCCGGAGTAGAGGAACATCATCAACCCGCCCACGCACGCGGAGATCACCAGCAGGATCAGCGGCTGCCCGAGACCGGCCAGCACGATCGCGCAGCCCACCAGCACCAGCACCCACACCACGGCGAAGTAGAGCGTGCTCTCCTTGACGTTCCTGGCGTACGCGGTCTTGACCACGTCCGCGACGAGGCGGCTGGAGTAGTCCACGATGCCCAGCGCCGCGGCGAACAGCGCGAACGCGCCGATCACCCAGAACAGCGTGCCGAACCAGGCGCCGACCGTCTCCTTCAGCACCTCGCCCTCGATCCGCAGGAACCCGATGTTGTTCGGCAGCCCGGGCCTGCCGTAGACCGTCGCGTACGCGAGCAGCGAGGTGAACATGATGGACACGAACGTGATCAGCACGAAGGTGTAGAGCTGCTCGCGGTTCGCGAACCGCCACCACGCGCGCCACCGGGTCAGGTGCTCGTCGGTCGGCTCGAAGATGAACCCGGTGCTCGGCGCGGCCTCGGGCTTGCCGGTCACCGGGCTCTTGATCCGCGGCACGTACTTGCCCATGCCGAAGCCCTTGTCCCGGATCCAGTTGCTCTGCACCAGGTTCTGGCCGCCGCCCGCGCCCGCGAAGGCGAGCGCGCCGGTCAGGAACGCGAGACCGAGCGGGTCGATGGGGATGCTCGCGTCGGTCACGATGCTGGGCACCTCGGCCCACGTGTCGGCCGAGATCGCCACCACCGCGCCGACCGCGAGCAGCACGATCACCGCCGCGACCTTCAGCATCTCCGTCCGCTCCAGCGCCACGTACACCACCGGCGCCAGCGTGAGGATCAGCCCGATGGCGAGCAGCATCCCGATGGAGATCCAGCGGACGTCGCCGCCCCACAGGTAGGTGACCATGGTCGCCGAACTGGTCGCCCAACCCGGCCACAGGTTCGCCGCCATGGTCAGGACCGCGAACACCAGCCCCCAGTGCCGCCAGTAGCGGCTGAAACCGGTGAGCGCGGTCTCGCCGGTGGCGAGCGTGTACCGCTCGATCTCCATGTTCAGGAAGTACTGGGTGGCCAGCCCCACCAGGGCCGCCCAGACGAACACCAGGCCGACCTGGGACGCGATGTAGGGGAAGAGGATGAACTCGCCGGACGCCAACCCGACGCCCGCGGCGACCACACCCGGCCCGATGATCCGCCACGTGGAGGTCGGCGCCTCCGGCAGCGGTCTGACCTCGGGTGGCGGCAGGTGTCGGCTGGCGGGGAAGTGGCGGGTCACGTCGTCGTGCTGCCTCGTCATCGGATGATCCCTTCGCCGGAACCAAGGTGATCTCCGGGGAGACGATACGGGGAACCGGTCCGCCCGGTCGACGCCTCGACGCGCCGACCGGGCGGGCTCGGCTCAGCGCGCCGAGCAGGTCGGGGTGAGACCGGTGGCGTTGCCGGTGGCCTGGAAGCCGAACTCCACCGACTGGCCCGCCGCGACGGAGCCGTTGTAGTCGACGTTGGTGAAGGCGACCGTGCCGGTGGAGCCGCTGCGGTTGGCGCTCCACTGGTTGGTGACGGTGGCGCCGGCCGGCAGGGACACCGAGACCGACCAGCCGTTGAGGGCCGAGGCGCCCGCGGTGACCTTGATGTTGGCCACGAACCCGCCGTTCCAGCTGTTCAACGACGCGGTCGCGGTGCAGGCGCCGCCGGGGTTCTGCGTCGTGGTGGTGGTCGTCGTGGTGCCGGAGGTCGTGGTCGTGGTGGTGGTGGTCGGCCCTGCCGCGTTGAGGACGTCGAGGACCGCCTGGTACGCGGGCTTCTTGTTGCCCGAGCCGTCGAACAGCAGCGGCGAGTCGTTGGGGTAGCGCCAGGAGTCGGTGTCGCGGATGCCCCACACGGTGATGCCGGTGCACCGCGCGACGGCGGTGCACGCCTGGGTCACGCGGCGGTAGCTGTCGGCCTGCTGGCTGCCGGAACCGGCGATGTCCAGCTCGGTGATCTGCACGTCGACGCCGAGCGCCGCGAAGCGCTGGATGGTGGTCTGGTAGTCGCTCGGGATGCCGGTGCCGAAGTGCGACTGGAGGCCGACGCAGTCGATGGGCACACCGCGGTTCTTGAAGTCCTGCACCATGCGGTAGACGCCCTGGGTCTTGGCGGCGGCCCAGCTGTCGGTGTTGTAGTCGTTGTAGCAGAGCTTGGCGCCGGGGTCGGCGGCGCGGGCGGTGCGGAAGGCGACCTCGATCCAGTCGTTGCCGGTGCGCTGGAGGTTGGAGTCGCGACGCCCGCCGGACCCGCCGTCGGCGAAGGCCTCGTTCACGACGTCCCAGGCGTAGATCTTGCCCCGGTAGTAGGAGGCGACCCGGTTGATGTGGTTGACCAGCGCGGAGCGCAGCGCCGAGCCCTCCATGCCCTGCATCCACCGCGGTTGCTGCGAGTGCCAGGCGAGGGTGTGGCCGCGCACCCGCTTGCCCTGGGCGAGCGCGTGGTTCACGATGCGGTCGCCACTGGCGAAGCTGAACTGGTTCTGGTTGGGCTCGGTGGCGTCCATCTTCATCTCGTTCTCGGCCGTCACCATGTCGAACTCGCGGTTCAGGATCCCGACGTAGGTGGAGTCGCCGAGCCTGCCGGCCGCGACGGCCGTGCCGTAGTAGCGGCCGCTCTGGGCCGCGGACGCGCCGAGAGTGCTCGCGGCGCTCGCGGACGTGGTCGCGAGGAACGCGACGCCGCCCGTGGTGGTGGCCATCAACGTCGCCGCGAGCACCACTCGTGACACTGACCTCGCTGTCAGCTTCATCTTCGACACCTTCACCGAAAGGCACCCGCCGCACGTGGCGGGTGGGATGGGCAGGACCGTTCGACCGGTCCGGCACCGCCGGGTCGCCGGGTGCTGGGCGGCGCGCGGGCGTCGTTCGCGGTGTGAGCACGGACCGGCGGGCCTCGCGGAAGGGGGAGCACCGCGTGATCGGTGCGCTCCGCGAGTCCGGGTGCGAGCCAGTGTCGCCCACATTGTTCGCGCTCACAAGTAGTGCGCTTGGGAAATGTCCCGAGACGCTGCACTGAATGGAGCAACTTTGTCCCTGTCGGCGCTGAGCTGCGCTTATGTGACCTTGTCGAATGTCATTCGATGCCGATCGCTCACGAGTAGCTAAAGTGAGCGATCACATTTTAGCTTTGACCGGCCTAATCGCGCATCGCTACCTTCGACTGGAGATCGGGGTTGGCCGGCAGGGCCCGACCCTGCCGGTGTCCGCCGGGCGACGCTGGGCCGCCGCGCGTCGCGCGAGCCACGACACCGAACACCGGAAGGGACCACGACCATGGCACACCCATCCCGGCGACATCGCGTCGTGCACGCCGTGTCCGCGGCCCTGCTGGTGGCGGCGGGCACGGTGACGATGCTGAACGCCGACCCCGCCCGAGCCCTGGACAACGGCGTCGCGCGCACGCCGCCGATGGGGTGGAACTCGTGGAACACGTTCGGCTGCAACATCAGCGAGACGTTGATCCGGCAGATGACCGATGCGATGGTCAGCTCCGGCATGCGTGACGCGGGCTACGAGTACGTGGTGGTGGACGACTGCTGGATGAACCCCAACCGGGACTCTGCGGGCAACCTCCAGGGCGACCCGGGCCGGTTCCCCAGCGGCATGAAGGCGCTCGGCGACTACATCCACGCCCGAGGGTTGAAGTTCGGCATCTACCAGGCGCCGCTGGCCGAGACGTGCGCCCAGTACTTCAACTCCTACCCCGGTTCGACCGGGGCGCTGGGCCACGAGGAGCAGGACGCCCGCCAGTTCGCGGCGTGGGGCGTGGACTTCCTCAAGTACGACTGGTGCTCGCCCAGCGGCACGATCGACGACCAGGTGCGCACGTTCGCGAAGATGCGCGACGCGCTGCGCGCCACCGGCCGCCCGATCGTCTACAGCATCAACTCCAACAGCATCCACGACAAGACCGGGCCCCGGCGCAACTGGGGCGACGTGGCGAACATGTGGCGCACCACCGAGGACATCACCAACAAGTGGGACACCGGGCAGACCAACGGCTACCCGATGGGCATCCAGAACATCGTCAACGTCACCGTGCCCCTGGCCTCCTACGCCAAGCCCGGCGCGTTCAACGACCCGGACATGATGGAAGTCGGCCGCGGCGGCATGAACGACACCGAGATGCGCAGCCACTTCGCCCTGTGGGCCGTCATGGCCTCGCCGCTCATCGCGGGCAACGACCTGCGCAACATGGACGCCGCCACGCAGACGATCCTGAAGAACGCCAACCTCATCGCCATCAACCAGGACCCGCTCGGGTTGCAGGCCGTGCAGATCTCCAACGACGGCACCCGCCGCGTCCTGGCCAAGCGGCTGTCCACCGGTGAGGTCGCGGTCGCCCTGTTCAACCAGGGCTCCACCCCGACCACGATCACCACCTACGGCTACCAGGTCGGCCTGGAAGGCGCGTCGATCACCCTGCGGGACGCCTGGACGAACGCGGTCAGCGGGGGGAGCGACGGCATCTCCGCCACCGTGCCCGCCCACGGCACCGTCGTCTACCTGGCCAAGGGCTCCGGTATGCCGACGACCACGACCACCACGACGACGACAACCACGACAACCACCACTCCGCAGCCGGGCGGCACCTGCCGGGTCACCAACACCACCAACGCCTGGGGCAACGGCCTGACCTCGGACATCACCATCACCAACACCGGGTCCACGCCCATCACCGGGTGGTCGCTGGTGTTCACCCTGCCCGGCGGGCAGAACATCACCTCCGGCTGGAACGCGAGCTACTCGCCGTCCTCGGGGCAGGTGACGGCCAGGAACCTCTCCTACAACGCCGACATCGCACCCGGCGCGTCGGTCGGCATCGGCTTCCAGGCCACCCACACCGGCAACGCCGCCAAACCCGCCTCCTACACCCTCAACGGGGTCGCCTGCACCAGCTGACCACCTCGGCACCCCCGCCGGACGGCTGACGCTCCCCGTCCGGCGGGGCGACGAGTCGCGGTCGTAGGTCAGGCCGGTGCGCCGAGCCCGCGCTCGTGCAACCAGGCCAGCTGCACGGCCGGGTTGGAGCCGTAGCCGCCGCCGTGGTCGGCGAAGGGCCACACGGTCATGGTCCGGTCCTCGCCCGCGTAGTGGTTGTAGGCGGCGTACACGGTGGAGGGCGGGCAGATCGGATCCATCAGGCCGACGCTGAACAGCGCCGGCGCTGTCGCCCGCTGCGCGAGGTGGACACCGTCGAAGTAGGACAACGTGGCGAAGGTCCGCTCCACGTGGTGGCGGCTGTGCCAGCGCAGGTACTTCGCGAGCTCCTGGTAAGGGCCCTCGCCGCTGATCTCGGCCGCCCGTCGGAAGTGGCACAAGAAGGGCACGTCCGGCAGGACCGCCGCCACGCTGCCCGGCGCCAGTCCCGCGACGGCGAGCGCGAGGCCGCCGCCCTGGCTCCCGCCGGTGACGATCACCCGTCGGTGGTCGAGCCCGGGCAGGTCGGCGACCGCGTCCACCGCCCGGACGCAGTCGGTCATGAGGCGCCGGTAGTAGTAGTGCTCGGGGGAGTCGACGCCGCGGGTCATGAAGCCCTCGGCCCACTGCGTGCCGCCGCCCTCGGTCGAGTCGGGGGTGTCGTGGCCTTGGCCGCGGCTGTCGACGACGAGCTGCGCGTACCCGGCGGCGGACCACAGCAGGTGGTCGGTGGGCAGCCCGCGACCCCCGCTGTAGCCGATGTAGGTCACGACGACGGGCAGCGCGCCTTCGGCGCCGCGCGGGCGCAGCAGCCAGGCGGCCACCGGCTCGCCGTTCCAGCCGGGGAACCGCACGTCGTCCACCTCGACGGTGCGCAGCAGGTGTCGGTCGGCGACCGGCTCGACCTTCACGGCCCCGCCGCGGGCGCGTGCCGCCGCGAGGGTGCGCTCCCAGAAGGCGTCGAAGTCGGGCGGTGGGCTCGAATCCGGGCGGTAGTCGACCAGTTCGTCGTGCGGGGAGTCCGTCAGCGGCATGGGGAGTCCTTCGGGAGACGCGAGAGTGAAGCGCTTCGACGTTTGCATGCGCTCCGCTGGTCTGTCAATCAGGTGACGACCAGGAGTGGTCGCGATGTTGGGGACTCTGTTGGAGATCGTCTCGATATGCCGTCTCAACACGACTGGTCAAGCGCTTCGACCGGACCGCTCGCCGTGCTCACCAAGCAGCGCCCCGGTGTTCCTCTCATGGGATCGATCCATTCCGCCGGTCGAACGTCGGGCGAGGCGCCGGCGGAAGAGGGTTTGCGTTAACACGAGCACCCGTTTCGCTTGACCGGTGATCGACGGTGATTGGTGGAATCTTGGCGGAATCCAGCTGGACGTGAGCGCTAACAATTTTAGCTTTGTCGAGCGTTGACCACCGCCGTAATCGACGCCTACATTGGCCCGAAAGGGAAAATCCCTTAGTCGAAACTTTCGGATCGCTCGGTCGGGCAACTCCGCGCACCCCTGCTCGCGGTCGTGCCGGCCGACGCGCGCGATCCGGACCGCACGACCGCTGACCGATCACCGCCGGACGACCCGATCACCCTGCCGCCGGGTGGTCGGTCGAGGCGGTGGGCGGTCACCCGCGCACTCGATGTCCGAACGGCAGAAAAGAGTCAGGTGATGATCACGCGTAGGCTTCTCGGGCCCGCGTTGGCGGCGGTGCTCCTCACGGCGGCCGCGACCGGCACGGCGTTGAGCGGAGGACTCGGCGAGACCGCACCGTCCGCCCAGGTCGGCACGCTCGCGTCGAGCGCCGGCTGCGGCAAGGCCCCGACGTTGCGCAGCGGCACGCACACGATCACGAGCAGCGGCAAGAGCCGCGGCTTCATCCTGCGGGTGCCCGACGGTTACGACAACACCCGCCCCTACCGGTTGATCTTCGGGTTCCACTGGCGCGGCGGCACGATGAACGACGTGTCCTCGGGCGGGACCAGCGGGACGGCCTGGTCGTACTACGGGATGCAGGAGCAGTCGAACAACAGCGCGATCCTGGTGGCGCCGCAGGGCCTGGGCAACGGCTGGGCGAACTCCGGCGGCGAGGACGTGGTGTTCGTCGACGACATGATCAGGCGGATCGAGGCGGACCTGTGCGTCGACACGGCGTTGCGGTTCGCGATGGGGTTCAGCTACGGCGGCGGCATGAGCTACGCGCTGGCGTGCGCCAGGGCGACGGTGTTCCGCGCGGTCGTGGTGTACGCGGGCGCGCAGTTGAGCGGGTGCAGCGGCGGTAGTCAGCCGATCGCGTACTTCGGCATGCACGGCATCACGGACAACGTGCTCAACATCTCGGCGGGGCGGTCGCTGCGCGATCGCTTCGTGGCGAACAACGGTTGCACGCCGCAGAGCCCGCGCGAGCCGTCGCAGGGCAGCATGACCCACATCACGACGACGTACTCGTGCCGTGCGGGGTACCCGGTGCAGTGGGCCGCGTTCGACAACGGCCACATGCCCGGCCCGGTCGACGGCACCTACGCCGAGAGCGGCATCCGGACCTGGACCAAGGGCGAGGCGTGGAAGTTCATCTCCCAGTTCCAGGGCGGCCCCGGCACGACGACGACCACCACGACGAGCACCACGACCACGACCACGACCACGACCACGAACCCGCCCGGTGACGGCTGCAAGGTGACCGACACCGTCAACGCGTGGAACTCCGGCCTCACGTCGGAGATCGTCATCACCAACACCGGCAGCGCGCCGATCAGCGGCTGGTCGCTGGTCTTCACCCTGCCCGGCGGGCAGACGATCACCTCCGGGTGGAACGCCTCCTACTCGCCTTCGTCGGGACAGGTCACGGCCAGGAACGTGTCCTACAACGGCGCCATCGCCCCCGGCGGGTCGGTGAGCATCGGCTTCCAGGCCAACCACACGGGCGACACCGGCAAACCGCCCTCGTTCACCCTCAACGGCGCGACCTGCGCCTCCTGACCGCTGCCGAGCGCGGAGCGGACCCGAAGCGCTCCCCGGGAGGTGGACCGGAATCCGGTCCCGCCTCCCGGGGAGCGTTCGAGCGCGCGGTTCAGCGCGTGGCGGTCAGGCCGTCGTGCCGGTGACCGCGCTGCCCGACTTGGTGACGTAGTAGGTCACCTTGTCGCCGCTCCAGTAGTGGAACGTGAGCGTCACCCGTGAGTCGTCCTTGACGGCGGCGAAGAACTCCGACGTCAGGGTGGTGCGACCGTCCGCGTAGTCGGGCGCGAACGTCCGGTCGTACTCCTTGAAGGACGTCCAGTCGTGCGGACCCGCGTTGGCGCCGTCGTCGTACTTGGCCTCCATCGTGGCGAGCTGGTCGCCGCGGAACGCCGTCGGGATGGCGAAGGACGCCGTCGTGCCGGTGGCGTCGGACAGCACCGGGGTGTCGTGGGTGATCACGTAGAACCGCCACGGCACGCCCCGGGAGAAGCGGGCCGTCAGCACCGCGTTCGTGCCGTAGTCCCGCGAGCCGCTCAGCCTCGTCAGCGCCGCGGCGGTCAGGGTGAGCTGGTCGCCGTCGATCGTGTAGTCCCGGCCGCGCGCCAGTTTCGCGCTGCCGTGGTACAGGTCGGTGAACGACGTGCCGTTGAGGTTCAGCGCGATCGTCCTGGCCGTGATGGCGGCGGACTTCGCGGTGAACACCTGGTCGGTGTAGGCCGTGCCGGAGCGGGTCGTCCAGCTCGACTTGAGCTGCGCGTACAGCTCGGGGTCGCTCCACCGGAACGAGGTGCGGCCGAAGTGCTGGCCGTTGTCCCACAGCATCGTGGTGACCTTCTTGGTGCGCGCGTAGTAGCCGAAGTGCTCGAAGAACTTCAGCTTCTCGCCCTGCTCGATGGTCCCGGTGTGCCGGTCGAAGCCGAGCAGGCCGTACTCGCCGATGATCACCGGGATGCCGCGCGCGACGAAGCTGTCGTGGACGCGGTCGAACGTGTCGGTGAGGTCCTTCTGGACGCCCGCGTCGAAACGCGTGCCGCCCGCGACGTTCACGCTGAACGGCCAGTAGCCGTAGTAGTGCACGGTCGCGATCAGGTTGGGGTCGTCGAACCCCTGGATCTGCGCCACCAACGGGTCGACGTACGCCTGCTCGGACGAGGTGTGCAGGGTCGGCAGGACCAGCAGGCGCTTGGCGTTGTTGCCGCCCGACCGGCGCACGATCTCGTGGAACGTCGCGTTCAGCTCGGCGTTGAGCTGGATCTCCTGCGGCTTGCCGGTGCTCCCGGTGAACTGCGGCTCGTTCCAGCTCTCGAACGTCAGCTTGGGCCCGAACTCGGCGAAGGCGCCCGCCAGCTGCGTCCAGATGCCGGTGAACCGGTCGAGCACGCCGGTGCGGTCGGTGGGCATGGTCAGGACCCACTGCCACGAGTCGTGGTGGAGGTTGATCATCACGTACAGGTCGCGTGCCAGCGCCCAGCGCACGACCTCCTTGACGCGGGCCAGGTAGGCCGCCTCGATCACGTGGTCCGGGCTCAGGTGGGCGCTCCACGTGACAGGAAGGCGCACGCTCTTGAACCCCTGTGCCTTCACGTTGTCCAGCAAGGCTTCCGTGATGCGCGGGTTGCCCCAGGACGTCTCGTCGCCGCCGGTCGAGTCCAGCGTGTTGCCGAGGTTCCACCCCGGCTGCATCGCCGCGGTGTGCTCCATCGCGGTGAGCTGCCTGCCGCCGTGCACGCACGTGACACCGTTGAGCGAGAACGACAACGGCGCCGTGTTGGCTTCCGCCCAGGTGCCGATGAAACCGAACTCCACCGTCGAGCCGGCCGCGATCCTGGCGTTGTACCCGGCGTCCGCGGCGGTGACCCGGTCGTCGGACCCGGTCACCTCCGCGTTCCAGGCGTTGCGGACCCGCTGACCGGACGGCCACTCCCAGCTCAGCTCCCAGCCGTCGACCGGTCCGCCGTGGTTGGTCACGGCGACGTCGGCGTTGAAGCCACCCGACCACTGGCCGGTGACCGAGTACGCGACGGTGCACCCGGCCTCCGCCGCGACGGCCTGGTTCGCCGTCACCGTGACCAGGCTCGCGGTCAGGGCCACGACCCCGGCCGCCACGACACCGATCCGATGGACCGGTCCTGTCCTCCTGCGCGATCCGAACATGGAACTCCTCACTTTTCTCAGATGGCACGAACAGCCGTTGGGGGCGCCGGATCGCGGACGTGATCCGCCGCGGCGGGGGGTTGCGGCCGACGCGGCGCGTCGTCGGTGAAGATCCGCACGTCGCACGAGCCCTGGTGGACGGTCGGCCGCCGGGACCGGTCAGGGCGTCGTGTCGGTGAGCGAGGCGCGGACTCGGTCACGTCTCCGAGGACGAGGGCCGCACGGTGATCGGGGGCGGCACGAGGAACGCCCGGGGAGGGCGTCGGTCAGCCGTCGAGCGGCTCGTAGTCGGACCAGTCGAAGTGGACGGTGCCCGCGGCGGCGTACAGGCCGATGACCCGGCCGGTGAAGCCGCCGGCGACCTCGGTGGAGAGGTAGCGGCCGTCCAGGGTGGCGAGGGTGGTGAAGGTCCCGTCCGGCTCACCGATGCCGAAGGACACGGTGTCGGGACCCGTGCGCGCGTCCCGGAGGGTCTTCTCCTCGTGCACGTCGACGCCCAGGACCAGCGGTCCGGCGGGCACCGCCCGGGACGCGACCACGGTCTTCAGCGAGCCGACGCGGGCGAGCACCCGCACCTCGCCGGCGGTCGCCTCGACCTCGTAGTGGTGCTCCTCGTCCAGTCGCACCGCCAGACCGCCCGTTCCTCCCGAGGCGTCCACCAGCGTGCGCACCCGGCAGGACGGGTGCCGCTGGCGGCGGCCGACGAACACGACGTCGAGCGCGTCCAGGGACTCCCCGCGCGCGTGGAGCGTCAACCACCCGGCGCGCTCCTTCGTCGTGCAGTGCCGCTCCTGCCGGTCGCGCAGCGAGATCCAGGCCGGCTGGAGCACGGGGAGGTCGAAGTCGTCGCGGGGCGCCTCGATCGGCTCCGGCGCCAGCGGCCAGGGCACGGTCGCGTCGAGCTCCAAGGGGCCGACGACCGGCCAGTCGTCCACCCAGGTCACGGGCGCGAGGAACGTCTCCCGGCCCAGCACGTGCCAGCCGGGCGTCCCACCACCCGGCCGCACCCCCAGCAGCACCAGCCACCACGAGCCGTCCGGCCCCTGCACGAGGTCGCCGTGCCCGGTGTTCTGGATCGGGTGGTCGGTGCCCCGGTGGGTCAGGACCGGGTTGGCCGGGCACGCCTCGAACGGGCCGGCGGGCGTGCGGGCGCGGGCGATCGAGACGCCGTGGCCGCGTTCGGTGCCGCCCTCGGCGATGAGCAGGTACCAGTACTCGCCGATCCGGTACAGGTGCGGCGCTTCCGGCGCCTTCGCCCCGGGCGCCCCGGACCAGATCCGCTTCGGCGCGTCGAGCACCTGCCCGGTGTGCGGGTCGATCCGGACCTGGGACACCCCGGCGACCGTGCTCCAGCAGGCGCCGTCGTCGTCCCACGCGAGGTCGGGGTCGATGCCGGGCAGGTCGGGCAGCAGGACCGGGTCCGACCACGGTCCGGCGGGGTCGGTGGCGGTGACCAGGAGGTTGCCGTCGCCGCTCACGTTCGTGGTGATGAGCCAGAACCGGCCGTCGTGGTGGCGCAGGGTCGGCGCGTAGACCCCGGCGGAGGACGGCGAGTCGAGCGGGAGGCGGAGCTGCTCCGGCCGGTCGAGCACGTTGCCGATCTGCGTCCACCGCACCAGGTCGCGGCTGTGGAAGAGCGGCACGCCGGGGAAGTACTCGAAGCTGGAGCAGGCGAGGTAGTAGTCGTCGCCGACGCGGCAGACGCTCGGGTCGGGGTGGAAACCCGCGATCACGGGGTTGGTGAACGCGCTGTGGTTCGAGGACATCCCATCAAGCCCTTCGTTGTTCGGGGGCGCGCTCCGGCGCACCGGTGCGGCACGGCGCACCGGTGCGGCACGGCGCACGGCGTGGTCGACGGGGTCGGGTTCGGGGTCAGGGTGTCCGGAGCACGGCGCAGCCCTGAGGTGGCAGTTCGGCCAGCGGAGCGCCGGTGAGCAGGTCGTGCGCGGGTTCGGGGAGCGGGACGGCGTCACCGCCGTGGTTGATCAGGAAGCGCAGGCCGCCGCGGGTGACGGCTTCCACGCCGGGCGGCCACTCGCGGAGCACGCCGGCTTCGCCCAGCAGCCGCTCGACCAGCGCGCCGTAGTCGCCCGCGTCGAGGATGGTGGAGAGGTACCAGCCGTGACCGGCGCCGAAGGCGTGGCGGGTGAGCGCCGGGCGTCCGGCGAGCATCCCGTGGGTGTAGGTCGCGATCGCCTCGGCGCCGTCGAGGTGCAGGTACTCGCTCCACACGGTGCCGAGCGCGCCGTCGGACAGCGTGATCCGCTCCTCGCGCCGCAACGGCCGCGGCTCCTCGACCCGGAGGCCGAGGGCTTCGCGCAGCGGCGGCGCCGGGTAGCCGCCGAGTCGGGCGTGGGGGCGCTCGTCGACGACGCCGCTGAAGTGCTGGACGAGCAGCGTGCCGCCGTCGGCGACGTAGCGGCGCAGGTTCGCCGCGCCCGCGTCGGACATCAGGAGCAGGGCGGGGGCCAGGACGAGGCGGTATCGGCTCAGGTCGTGCTCGGGGTGGGCGAAGTCGGTCACGACCCCCGCGTCCCACAACGCCCGGTGCGCACGCCGCAGCATCGAGTGGTAGTCGAGCTCCGGCGAGGGCAGGCCGTCGGCCTCCGACGCCCACCACGCCTCCGCGTCGTGCAGCACCGCCACCTCGGCGGTCACCGTCGAGCCGGCCACCTCGGCGAGCCGGGCGACGGCCTCGCCGAGGGCCTGCACCTCGCGGAAGATCCGGCTGTCGGGCCCGGCGTGCGGCACCATCGCCGAGTGCCACGTCTCGGCGCCCGCCCTCGACTGGCGCCACTGGAAGAACAGCGCGCCGTCCGAGCCGCGCGCGACGTGGCTCAGCGTGTGCCGCAGGATGTCGCCCGGGTCCTTCGGCAGCACCCGGCCTTCGGCGTAGACGGTGTTCGCGCCCTGCTCCATGAGCAACCACGGTCGGCCGCCCCCGAAGCACCGCGCGCGGTCCGCGCCGAACGCGGTGTCCGCCGCGGCGTCGAGACCGGGCCGGTCCGGGTAGTGGTCGATGGTCACGAGGTCCACCTCGCGGCCGAACGCCCACAGGTCGAGGTTCTGGTAGCCGGGCAGCATCAGGTTCGTGGTGACCGGTCGGTCGCTGTGCGCGCGGATCGCGTCGCGCTGCTCCCGGTAGGCGGCCAGCGCCAGGTCGGAGGAGAACCGGCGGAAGTCCAGCGACTGCCCGGGGTTGTGGTGCCACTGCGTGGCGCGCGGCGGCAGGACGTCGTCCCACGAGGTGTAGCGCTGGCTCCAGAAGGCCGTGCCCCACGCGTCGTTGAGCGCGTCCAGCGTGCCGTGCCGGTCGCGCAGCCAGGTGCGGAACGCGGCGGCGGCGTGGTCGCAGAGGCAGAGCGTGGCGTACTCGTTGTGCACGTGCCAGAGCGCGACCGCGGGGTGGCTGCCGTAGCGCTCGGCCAGTGCGGCGGCGATGCGGCGGGCCGCGTCGCGGTAGGCCGGCGCGGCGAGGCAGTACGTGTCACGGCTGCCGTGCACCAGCCGCACGCCCTCGGCGGTCACCGGCAGCGCGTCCGGGTGCGCCCTGGTGAACCACGGGGGAGGGGACGCGGTGGGCGTGGCCAGGTCGACCGCGACGCCGTTCGCGTGCAGCCGGTCGAGGTGGGCGTCGAGCCAGGCGAAGTCGTAGCGGCCCTCCTCGGGCTCCATCAGGGCCCAGGAGAACACGCCGACCGTGGCGAGGTTGACCCGCGCCCGGCGCATCAACTCGTCGTCCTCGGCCCAGACCGGCTCGTCCCACTGCTCGGGGTTGTAGTCGCCGCCGAAGGCGAGACCGCCGAGCCGCCCGGTCAGGTCGTGCGCCGTCATGCCCGCTCCTCGTGCAGTGGCAGCCGTGCGTCGTCGCGCACGAACAGGGGGATGCGTTCGAGCGGGGCGGCGACGGTGACCGCCTGCCCTCCCGCGTGCTCCCGGCCGGTCCACGCGTCGGTCCACCGGGCGCCGGCGGGCAGGTGCACCGTCCGCTCCCGCGCCCCCGCGGTGGTGACGGGCGCGACGAGCAGGTCAGGGCCGAGCAGGAACGCGTCGTCGACCTCCCACGCCCGCTCGTCGTCGGGGAACTCCAGGAACAGCGGCCGCATCGGCGGCACTCCGGTCGCCGAGGCGGCGCGCATCTGCTCCATGACGTACGGCCGCAGGCGTTCGCGCAGGTGGAGGTGGTCGACCAGGATCGGGTAGACCTCGTCGCCGTAGGACCAGACCTCGTTGGGCAGGCCGGTCATGGCGGGCTCCAGGACCTGCGCCGGGCCGCGGAAGCCGTGCAGGCGGAACAGCGGGCAGAACGCCCCGTACTGGAACCACCGCACCAGCACCTCGCGGTACGCCGGGTCGTCCGGGTCGCCGCCGTGGAAGCCGCCGATGTCCGTCGTCCACCAGGGGATGCCGGACATCATCACGTTCAGGCCGGCCTTGATCTGCGCCCGCAGCGTGGCGAAGTCCGTGCCGATGTCGCCGGACCACAGCGCCGCGCCGTAGCGCTGCGCGCCCGCCCAGGACGACCGGTTGAGCGAGATGATCGCGGTCTCGCCCGCCGCGCGCAGCCCGTCGTGGACCATGCGGGCGTGCTCGCGCGGGTACAGGTTGGCGACCTCCTGGCCCGGACCCGCGTGGTAGCGCAGACCGGTCTGGTGGCCGGGCTTGAGCTCGGGCTCGGAGGCGTCGAGCCAGAAGACCGTGATGCCCAGCTCGTGGTAGCCGCGCCGGAGGCGCTCCCAGACGTAGTCGCGGGCCTCGGGGTTGGTGCTGTCGTAGAACGCGACCGGCGCCGAGTACGCGCCCAGGCCCTTGTCCGGCCAGTCGGCGTGGGCCGCCGGCCCGTGGTCGGACCGGATGAACAGGCCCCGGTCCCGCATCGGGTGGTAGTTCTCGCTCGCCGGGCCCACGGACGGCCAGACCGAGACCATGAGCTTGACGCCCAGCTCGTCCAGCTCGCGCACCATCGCGGCCGGGTCGGGCCACTCCTCGGGGTCGAAGCGCCACTCGCCGAGGTGGGTCCAGTGGAAGAAGTCGCACACGATCACGGACAGCGGCAGGCCGCGCCGCCGGTGCTCGCGGGCGACTTCCAGCAGCTCCTCCTGGGTGCGGTAGCGCAGCTTGCACTGCCAGAAACCGGCCGCCCACCCGGGCAGCTCCGGCGCGTGGCCGGTCGCGTCGGCGTACCGGCGCAGCACGTCGGCCGGCGGGCCCGCGGTCACCCAGTAGTCGATCTGGCGCGCGCTGTCGGCCACCCACCGGGTGCCGTTCTCGGCCAGCTCGACGCGGCCGACGGCGGGCGAGTTCCACGGCAGGCCGTAGCCGCGGTCGGACACCAGCAGCGGGATGGTCACCTCGCCGTTGCGCTGCACGAGGTCGACCACGGCGCCCTTCTGGTCGAACAGGCCGTGGGTGTGCTGGCCGAGGCCGTGGAGCCGTTCACCGGGGTAGGCGCGGAACCGCTGCTCCAGGCGGTGGTAGCCGTTGCCGGTCGGCGCCGCCGACCGCGGGCCCGGCCACCAGAAGTGGGCGGGCTGCTCGGCCAGCAGCTCCGCGCCGTCCGCCGTGCGCAGGAACGTCAGCCGGCCCGCGGTCGCCGGCAGGTGCGGGGTGACCGAGCCGGCGGTGTCTGCGTCGACCCGCACCGTCAGCGCGCCGTTGACCAGGGTCGCGTGGTGCTCGGCGACGTCGATCTCCGGCGCGCCGCCCGGCGGGGCGTCGAGCAGCGCGCCGGGCAGGTCGTCGAGCACCGGTCCGCCGGGGGTGGCCCGGACCCGGACCGCGTCGGGCCCCCACGCCTCGACGCGCAGGGTCTCGCCGCCGGCCCGCCACTCGAGGGCGTTGCCGAGATCGCGGAAGTGCATCGGTGCTCCTGGCGGTGGTGACGGTCCACCGCGTCCGCGCCGAACGGCGGGTGGGCGCGGGGGAGCCGCTCGGTGGTCGTCAGGTCGAGCTGGGGGTCCGGCTGCGGTGCGGGCCGGTGCTCTCCCGGACGGTCAGCACGGGTTCGAGCAGCACGAGCTCGTCGTCGGGCACCTCGTCGCGCCCGGCGGCGGTGATCCGCTCCATGAGCTGCTCGACCGCGACCCGGCCGAGCTCCTGCGCGGGGCCGGTGACCGCCGTCAGCGCCGGCGCGTACTGCTCGGCGAGCAGTTCCGGGCACAGCGCGATCACGGAGGCGTCCTCGGGGACCGTCCGCCCGCTGATGCGCAGCAGGCTGAGCAGCGGGCCGATCGCGCCCTCGTTCTGCACCACGAACCCCGTGGTGTCCGGCCGGTCGGCGAGGATGCGGGCCAGCGTCCCGGCGGTGCTCTCGTAGGTGCCCTCGCACGGCCGGTGCACGAAGCGCAGACCTCTGGCCTCGGCGCGGTCCCGGAAGCCCATCAGGGTGCGCTCGGCGTACCCGGCGTGCCGCTGGTACACCCCCGAGCCGTACCCGATGAACGCGACCTCCCGGTGGCCCAGGTCGGCGAGGTGGTCCGCGCACAACGCGCCCGCGGCCGCGAAGTCGTGGTCCACGCAGGACAGGCCGCTGTGGTCGTCGGGCAGGCCGATGAGCGCGGCCTGCGTGCGCAACTCGCGCAGCACCGGGATGCGCTCGTCGTCCAACCCGACGTCCATGAGGATCACCCCGTCCGCCAGGCCGCTCACCGCGACCCGGCGCACGCCCTCCGGCCCCTCGTCGTTGGTGATCAGCAGCACGTCGTAGCCGTGCTTGCGGGCCGTCATGGTGACCGAGATGGCGATCTGCATCATGATCGGCACGTAGACGTCGGCGCGCAGGGGCACCACGAGGGCGACTATGTGCGAGCGCTTCGCGGCCAGCGCCCTGGCGCCGGCGTTGGGGTGGTAGCCGAGCTCGGCCACCGAACGCTCGACGCGGCGCCGGGTCTCCTCGGAGATCGAGCGCTTGCCGCTGAGCACGTAGCTGACCGTGCTGGCGGACACGCCCGCGTGCCTGGCCACATCGGCGAGTGTCACCATGCGTGATGCTCCTGCTTTCTCGTCCTCTTCCGGGCCCGTACCGGTGCCCGCGTGCGCCCAGTGTGCCGGTTCAGCCCTTGACCGCCCCGGTGAGCACGCCGACACGGAAGTGCTTCTGCATGAACGGGTACACCAGCAGCAGCGGCACGATCGTCAGGACCACCACCGCCATCTGCAACGACAGCGGCGCGGTCTGCGAGAACTGCGAGCCGAAGCCCGCGTTCACCGACCCGGGCAGCCCGTTGCCCCGGTTCACGTAGGTCAGCAGCACGTACTGCAACGGCCACTTCTCGCTGTCGGTCGGCATGTACAGCATCACGTTGAAGAACGAGTTCCAGTAGCCGACGCCGTAGAACAGGGCGACGACCGCCGTCACGGCCCGGGACGTCGGCAGCACGATCGACCACAGGATCCGCCAGTCGCCCGCGCCGTCGATCCGGGCCGCCTCGATCAGGTCGGCCGAGGTGTCCGAGTAGAACGCCCGCAGCACCAGGATGTTGAACACCGAGACCGCGGTGGGCAGGATCAACGCCCACCACTGCCCGTAACCGCCCAGTTCGGTGACGACCAGGAAGGTCGGGATCAGGCCGCCGCTGACGAACATGGTGAGGATCAGCAGCACCAGGATGAAGCGGTGGGCCACCGAGCCGGACCGGGACAGGCCGTAGGCGCACAGGATCGACACGACCATGGACACCGCCGTGCCGACCGCCGTGATGCCGAGGCTGACCAGCAGCGCGTTGCGCACCGTGGAGTCGCCCAGCATGACGCGGTACGCCTCGAAGGTCACGTCGGTCGGCCAGATCACCAGGCCGCCCGCGCGGTTGACCGCCGCCTGGGTGGACAGGCTGGTCACCACGATGATCCACAACGGGACCAGGACCACGGCCACCACCATGCCGAGGGTCAAGCCCTTCGCGGTCTGGCCGGCCGCGGTCGGCGGCTCCTCCCAGACCGGTCGTTTGCCGCGCTTGCGGCGCCGGGCGGGCGCCCGGCCGGTCACCGCGCGCTTGTCCTTGGTGCGTTCGATGGTCAGCGTCTCGGTCATTTCCGGTACAACCCGTCTTCGCCGAAGGCGTGCGCCAGCTTGTTCGCGCCCCAGATGAGCAGCAGCGAGATGACGCTCTTGAACAACCCGGCCGCCGCGCCGTAGCTGTAGTTGTTGGTGGCGATGCCGTAGTAGAACGCGAAGGTGTCGAGCACGTCGGCCGCCTCGTGGCCGACCGCGTCCCGCTGGATCAGGAACTGCTCGAACCCGACGGTGAGCGCGTTGCCCAGGCGCAGCACCAGCATCAGCATGATGACGCCGGCCATCCCGGGCAGGGTGATGTGCCACAGCCGCCGCCACCGCCCGGCACCGTCCACCGCGGACGACTCGTACAGGTCGGTGTTGATGGCGGCGAGCGCGGCGAGGAACACGATGATCGACCAGCCGGCCTCCTTCCAGATCGCCTGCGAGGTGATCAGCAGCACGAAGGTGTCCGGGTCGGTCATGATGTCCCAGGTGCCGATGTCGTTGCTGCGCAGGAACTGGTTGAGCAGCCCCGCACCGCCGAACATCTGCTGGAAGATCGTGATCGCGAGCACCCAGGAGAAGAAGTGCGGCAGGTAGGCGATGGACTGGATGAGGTTGCGCAGCCGTTCGCTGAGCACCGAGTTCAGCAGCAGCGCCAGCGCGATGGGGATCGGGAAGAACAGGATCAGCTGGACGAAGCTGAGGTACAGCGTGTTGGTCAGCGACCCCCAGAACAGCGAGTCCTCGAACAGGACCTCGAACTGGGCGAGGCCCACCCACTCGCTGTTCCACACCCCCACCAGCGGGTTGTAGTCCTGGAACGCCGTCAGCAGCCCGAACAGCGGCACGTAGTTGAAGACCAGGAGCAGCAGGACGGCGGGCACGGTCATCAGCAGCAGCGACCGGTCGCGCCGCAGCCTCACCCGCAGGCTCAGCTTGTTCCTCCGCGCGTCGTCCTCGCGCGCGGGCCGTTCCGTGACCGCGGAACTCACTGCCCGGTCCCGTGCTTCTGCAGCACGTTCTCGTCCATCCACTGGACGAGCTTGTCGCCGCCGCCGCTGGACTTCCAGGTGGTGATCGCCTCCTTCACTTCGGCGACCTTCTTCTTGCCGTGGTAGCAGTCCTTGATGGCGTCCTCGACGGCCTGCGCCGCGTCGGTGGTGGCCATCGACCGCGGCAGGCTGATGTTCATGTTCCAGAACACGGGCTTGCGCAGGTGCTTGACGTTCGCGGCCTGCCAGGCGGTGAGGTCCTTGGTGACGACGTCCGAGCCGGGGTTGCTGACCACCGCGGGCGGCGAGGCCAGGAACGGGAAGGTCTGCGCCTGGACGTTCTTCTTGCCCTCTTCGGTGGCGGTCGGCACGCCGTTGACCATCGTGTGGTGGACGCCTTCGACACCGAAGTTGACCAGCGTGTACTCCTTCGAGCCGAACGGCGCGGCCAGGTAGTTGGCGACCGCCAGCAGCTCCTCGATCTGCTCCGGCTTCAGGTTGCTGTTGAGGTAGCTCATGATGCTGGTGGAGAAGCCGAGGTAGATCTGCGGCTCGCCCTTGCCGTCGGCGGTGAAGAAGTCGAAGGAGCCCCGCCGGAAGTTCGGGTTGGCGGCCGTGCCGGACTGGTGGTCGGCGGCGTTCCACGCGCCGGTGCCACCGCCCCCGATCAGCACCTTCCCGGAGTAGAAGCGCACGTTGGCGTTGGTGTTGTCGCCGGCCTGCGCGTCCGGGTGCAGGTAGCCGGCGGTCGCGAGCTGGTAGTGCCACTCCAGGGCGTCCAGCAGCTCCGGCATGTCGTACTTGTGGATCAGCTTGCCGTTGTCGACCTTCCACTTGAGGGGCACGTTCCACGACGGGAACATGTAGGTCCACACGTCGTCGAAGGCCCACACGCCGCCCTTGGCGTCGGCCAGCTCCTTGCCCAGGTTCATCAGGTCGTCGGCGGACTTCACCTGGTCCGCGGTGATGCCCTTGGCGTCGAAGAGGTCGCGGCGGTAGAACGTGGTGCCGGCGACCACGAACCCGCTGGAGAACGACGGGATGCCGTAGATCTTGTCGCCCCAGGCCCCGGCCTGCCAGGCGCCCGTGGGGATGGCCGCGAGGTTGGGGTACTTCTTGATGTTGTCGCCGGACAGGTAGGGCGTGAGGTCCGCGAGCTGCGACCCGGCCAGTTCACCGACGCTGAAGTTGGAGTTCCACCAGGTCGGCAGCTGGATCCAGTCGGGCAGCCGCTTGGCGGCGGTCATGGTGGGGATGATCGTGGCGTAGTTGTTGCCGTCGGCGGGCTTCATGTCGAGCGTGACACCCAGCGCCTCGTTCATGGCCTGGTAGAACGAGTTGTCGGCGGGCGGGATCGTGCCCCACAGCGGCGTGACGGTCGTGTACCTGCCGCCCTTGCCCGGCACGCCGGACACCGTGGCGACCGGGTTCGAAGGGTAGGTGAGGAACCCCGGGTCGGTCAGGATGTCCGCGCCACCGGCCACCGAGGGGATGTCCGGCTTGATCGACGTGCTCGGCACGTAGTTCGGGAGCGCGGACTTGAGGGCGTCGCTGTTGGCGCCGGTCTTCTGCTCGGCGCCGCCGCCGCACGCGGACAGCAGGCCACCCATGGCCGTGAGTCCCGCGACCGAGGCCGAGACGCTCAGGAACCTCCGGCGATTCAGCTCAATCCCCATGACAGGGCCACCCTTCTTCGTTGAAAGCGGAGTGTCGAAGCGCTTGACGATGCCGGGAGAGTAGTCATGTGACCTGGCGCACGGCAAGAGCCAGTTGGCCGCCAAGATGCAGGCTGGGCAGGCACTCATTGACAGTGTCACGGGCTCCGTGTCAGCGTTGAAGCGCTTCACATGATCTGACCCGAGGGGTTGTGCCGCGTGAGTTCCTCATCCCTGTCCGCCACCGGGCGGCTGCCGTTCCACGACTCCGGGCTGGACGTGCGCAAGCGCGTCGATGACCTGCTCGCCCGGCTGACGCTCGACGAGCGGATCGCGATGCTGCACCAGTACGCCCCCGCCGTTCCCCGGCTGGGCGTCGCCGCGTTCCGCACCGGGGCCGAGGCGTTGCACGGCGTGTCGTGGCTGGGTGTCGCCACGTCGTTCCCGCAGGCCGTGGGCCTGGGCGCGACCTGGGACGAGGAGCTGGTGCGCCGCGTGGCCGAGGCGACCTCGGTCGAGCTGCGCGCGTTCCACCTGCACCGGCCGCCGGCCGAGGGCGACGGCCGGACGAGCCTGCAGGCGTGGGCGCCGGTGGTGAACCTGCTGCGCGACCCGCGCTGGGGGCGCAACGAGGAGGGCTACTCCGAGGACCCGGTGCACACCGCGCGGATCGCGGAGGCGTTCTGCCGGGGGCTCGCGGGCGACGACCCGAGGTTCCTGCGCGCCGCACCCGTGCTCAAGCACTTCCTGGCCTACAACAACGAGGACGACCGCTGCACCACGTCCTCCGGCGTGCGCCCCCGGGTGCTGCACGAGTACGACCTCGCGGCGTTCCGGCCCGTGGTGGCCTCCGGCGCGGCGACCGGCGTCATGGCCGCGTACAACCTGGTCAACGGCCGTCCGTGTCACGTCAGCCCGCTGATCGGGGACGAGCTGCGCCGCTGGGCCGAGCCGACCGGGCACGAGCTGTTCGTGGTCAGCGACGCGGAGGCGCCGTCCAACCTGGTCGACCTGGAGCACTACTTCGACGACCACGCGGAGTCGCACGCCGCCGCTCTCAAGGCGGGCATCGACAGCTTCACCGACCACGGCACGGACAGCGGCACGCCGGTCGGGCGGCTGCGCGAGGCGCTGGAGCGCGGCCTGATCGACGAGGCCGACGTCGACCGCGCCGTGCGCCGGCAGCTGGAGCTGCGGTTCCGCCTCGGCGAGTTCGACCCGGACCTCGACCCGTACGCGGCGATCGGCCCCGACGCGATCGACCACCCGGACCACCGCGTGCTCGCCGCGCGGGCGGCCACCGAGGCCGTGGTGCTGCTGAAGAACGACGGGCTGCTGCCGCTCGACAAGGCCGCCGCGCCCCGCGTCGCGGTCATCGGCCCGCTGTCCGACGTGCTGCACGAGGACTGGTACAGCGGCACGATGCCGTACCGGGTCACCGTCGCCGCCGGGCTCGAGGAGGCGGTCGGCGACGTGGTCCGCGTGTCCGGTGACGACCGCATCGCGCTGCGTTCCCGCACCACCGGGCTCCTGCTCGGCGACACCGCCTTCGACGTCACCGAGTGGGGTGACGACGTGGTGACGCTGCGCTCCGCCGACACCGGCCGCCACCTCGGCGCCAAGTACGGCACCCTCGTCACCGAGGAAGAACGCGTCAAGAGCTGGGACGTGCACGAGACGTTCGTGCTGGAGCCCGTCGCGGACGACGGCGACGCGGTGCTGGTGCGCAACGTCCTCACCGGCCGCTACGCCGCGGTCGACCCGGCCGACGGCCGCGTGGTCGTCACGGCCGAGACGCCCGCGACCGCCGAGCGCTGGTCGCGCGAGCTGGTCCGCGACGGCGCGGCGGAGGCTCGCGCCGCCGCGGCCGCCGCCGACGTCGCGGTCGTCGTCCTCGGCAACCACCCGCTCATCAACGGCCGCGAGACCCAGGACCGCACCGGCACCGCGCTGCCCGGGACGCAGGAGGCGCTGCTCCGCGCCGTCGCCGAGGTCCGGCCGGCCACCGTCCTGGTGGTGATGAGCAGCTACCCCTACGCCGTGGACTGGGCCGACGAGCACCTGCCCGCCGTGGTGTGGACGTCCCACGGCGGGCAGGAGACGGGTCACGCGCTGGCCGCCGTGCTGCTCGGCGACGAGGAGCCGGCGGGCCGGCTGCCGCAGACCTGGTACCGGGGCGGCGACGAGCTGCCCCACCCGCTCGACTACGACGTCATCAAGGCGGGGTGGACCTACCAGTACCACCGGACCGCGCCGCTGTACGCGTTCGGCCACGGCCTGTCCTACACCGACTTCGCCTACCGCGACCTGCGGTTGTCGTCGGAGGTCGTGCCGCAGGACGGGTCGCTGGAGGTCTCGGTGGCGGTGGCGAACACCGGTGCGCGGCCGGGCAGCGAGGTGGTCCAGGTCTACGTGCGCGCGGTGGCCGCCCGCTACGACGCGCCCCGGCTGCGCCTCGTCGACTTCCGCAAGGTCCGCGTCGGCGCGGGGGAAGGCGAGGAGCTGACCTTCCGGCTGCCCGTCGACCGGCTCGCGCACTGGGACGTCGAGCGCGGTGCGTTCGCGGTCGACCCGGGCGACTACGAGATCGTCGTCGCCCGTTCCGCGGAGGACCACGTCCTCGTGGCGCGGTTCTCCGTCACCGGCGAGGACCCCACGCCGCGCGCGGTGGTGGACCGGGACACCCGTGCGGTCGACTTCGACGACTACTCGGGGCTCGCGCTGGTCGACGCGACCCGGGTGACCGGTGACGCGGTCGCACCGGCGGACCCGGCGCGGCCCGCGACGCTGCTGTTCCGCGCCGCGGACCTGACCGGCGCCGCGGGCGTCCAGGTCGAGGTGGCGCGGGTGGGTGGTCCGGGGCGGGCCCGGCTGGAGTTCCACCTGGGCGACCGGTCGCTCGGCGCGGTCGACGTGCCGGTGACGGGCGACCGCTACGCGTGGACGACGGCCGCGGCGCGGTTCGAGGAGCGGCCGGACGGCGTCCACGACCTGTCGCTGACGCTGCACGGCGACTTCCGCCTGGCCGCGTTCCGCCTCACGTCCTCGCGCCCGACGACCGCACCGGCCTGACCCGCCCGGCCATCGGCGTGCCCGGCGATCGACCGTGTCGGGTGTTCGCCTGACTCCGCCGAAAGGCGGCGCGACCTAGCGTGGCGACCACAGGGGAGGCACCGGCGGACTCGCCGGTGGCGAACGTGAGGACGACCATGCGTCGGTACATCGCGACGATCGCCGCGGCAGCGGCACTGCTCGCAGGGTTCAGCGTCGTCGGTGCGGGAGGCACCGCGGCCGCGGCCGCGGTGGGCTGGTGCGACGGGGTGAAGTGGGTGCAGCACAACAGCCTCTACGGCACCAAGCAGCCCTACCACAAGGCCACCGGCAGCACGACCTGCTACCTGGAACGCGGTTCCTACGGCAGCGCGGTGAACGCGCTCCAGTTGGCGTTGAAGTACTGCAACTGGGCGCCGAACCTCGTCGCGGACAGCGATTTCGGCGCCATCACGGAGGAGCGCCTGAAGTACGCCCAGCAGCGTCGGGGCGTCCTCGCGGACGGCAGCTACGGCCCGAACACGCGCGCGGCGCTGAAGTGGCCCGTGTTCCACAACAACGGCTTGCGGACCGATACCTGCGTCTTCGTGTCCTGAGCGTGCGGCGGGGGGGGGGGGGGGGGGGGGGGGGGGGGGGGGGGGGGGGGGGGGGGGGGGGGGGGGGGGGGGGGGGGGGGGGGGGGGGGGGGAGGGGGTGGGGGGAGGGGGGGGGGGGGTGGGGGGTGGGGGTGGGGGGTGT
>NZ_JBVJVK010000083.1:0-33813 GCF_055603705.1 Actinosynnema sp. NPDC037264
CCACCCCCCCCCCCCCCCCCCTCCTCTCCCCCCCCCCCCCCCCCCCCCCCCCCCCCCCCCCCCCCCCCCCCCCCCCCCCCCCCCCCCCCCCCCCCGGTACCCCTCAGGCGGCGGGCCGGTCGTCGAACAGCGGCTGCCACCGGCCGTCGAAGCCGCCGTTCGCGGCCAGGTGCCAGCCCGGCGGCAACCACACGCCCACCTCGCGGCTCGTGCTGTCGTCGATCCCGCCCGAGTGCACGAAGTACTCGTGCTGCCGCCAGTACGCTCCGTGCGACGCCAGGTCGCCGCTCACCGCGCCTCGGCTGCGGCCCGAGCTGTCCAGGCCGGTGCCCGCGAACCCGCCGAAGTCGTCGGACCCGGACGGCGTGTCCTCGTCCAGCTCCGCCGAGTACGCGCCGAAGAACCACGCCTTCGACAGGTAGCCCTCGCGGCCGTCGGTGAGGTCCGACGCGGCGTCGTCGCGGGACTGGTTGTAGAACCGCTGCACTCCCGTGCCGATGCCCAGCGCGGGCGTCTCGAACCGGACGTCCACCACGTCGGTCGCCAGCCAGTGCCGCTGCCACGCCGACTGCGACCAGTGCGTGGGCACGATGTCGGCCAGGTCCTGCAACTCGTAGGTCAGCCGCTTGACCCGCGGCCACGTCACCTTGGTGCCGTTGTCGACCCGGCTGGCCTGCGCGGAGGCGTTGGCCCAGGTCAGCGGCACCGCGCCGAACGCCGCCACCGCACCAGCGGCGCCCTCCGGCACGAACGCGTAGTGCACGTTGCGCCGGTCGTCCGCGCCGGAGATGCGCACCTCGGCGTTGCCGGCCGCCGCCATGCGACCGGAGATGACGGCCCACGTGTCGGTGACGAACCGCAGCTCGTGGGCGTGCGGCCCGGCGCTCGGCAGGTCGAAGTCGCTCTCGTCCGCCTGCCACAGCAGCAAGTGCTTGCCGGTGGGCGTCTGGAGGAAGTTCACGTCGGAGTCGTAGGACCGCCGCATGACGTGGTCCTTGTGGTGCGTCACGGTGGCGTTGCCGAACGACTCGCCCGCGCCGCCCGGCGTGCCGGTCACCCCGCGCACCACGATCTCCACGCGTTCCCAGTCGTGGATCTCGTCGCCGTCCTTGTCGGCCGCGTTGTACACGTGGTACAGCAGCACCAACGACTTGCTGCCGTTCTCGGTGAACTCCAGCAGCGCGGTGTAGAGGGTGGGCCGGATCCGCCAACGGTCGTAGCCGGCGGCGTTGGCGACGTACTGGGGGACGAGCTTCCAGCTCGCGCGGTTGGTGGCGTAGACGCCGTCCCGGTCGAAGTCGAAGTTCGCGAGCCAGTCGCGGCCCTGCTTGCCGTCGTTCTCGTCACCCCGCTTGAGGATGACCGGTGCGTAGTGGTTCAGGTAGGCCTGCCGCTGCGCGGTGGTCAGCGTCCACGAGGCCTGTGCCGCCGCCGGTGCGGTCAGGGAGGCCGCGAACACGGCCGCGACGAGCACGAGTAATCGGGTCATTCCCCCGACTCTCGCCCCGTCGCGGCCGGCTGTCAGCGGTGGCCCGCCCCGGTGGAGCGGGATCCCGCAGCGGTCGGAGACCGCGATCGGACGACAGCGGTCGGCGACACCGGCCGTGACCGTGATCGGGCGACGGCGGTTGTTCGGACGACAGCGGTCAGGCGGCAGCGGTCAGGCGGCAGCGGTCAGGCGATGGTCCACTTCTGGTTGGCCGCGCCCGTGCAGGTCCAGATCTGGAGCCTGGTGCCGTCGGCGCTGGTGTTGCCGGTGACGTCCACGCACTTGCCGGTCGCCGGGTTCACCAGGTCGCGGCCGGAGGTGTAGGTCCACTGCTGGTTCGCGCCGCCCGCGCAGCTCCACAGCTGCAACTGCGCGCCGTCGGCGGTGCCGCGGTCCTTGATGTCCAGGCACTTGCCCAGCGCGCGCAGCGTGCCGTCACCGGGCCGCGACCACTGCTGCGCCGCCGTGCCGTTGCACGTGTAGAGCTGGACGGCCGCGCCGTCCGCGCTGCTCGCGCCCGCCACGTCGACGCACTTGCCCGCCAGGCCGGTGATCGCGCCGCCGCTGCCGCCGGGGTTGCCGGAGCCCGGCGTGCCCTGCCAGGTGAACGTCGCCGAGGTGCGGGCGGGCAGGGTGTAGGTGAACGACTGGTTGCCCCAGTTCACCCGGATGGACTGGGACGACGTGCCGCCGTTGTGCGCGATCAGGGCCTTGGAGCCGTCCGGGTTGCGGTAGGCCACGTTCTGCACCGTGCCGTTGGCGGTCGAGTCGATCCGGTACGCGCCCGGCCGGACGAACTTCGTCAGGTGACCCGTCGTGTAGTACTCGACGGTGTAGTCGACCTGACCGGCGCGCGACCCGCCCTCCTGCACGGTGATCAGGCCGGTGCACGTGCCGCAGCCGCCGTTGTGCGGGCCCATGTTCTGGTTCAGCGCCAGGCTCCACTTCACCAGGCTGGAGCTGTAGTTGCGGGCGTAGTTGACGATGTCGGCCATGTCCTCGTTGTGCTGGTTCGAGATCCACGTGCCGCCGGAGTGCTCGGTGCTGAACTGCTTGACGTTCGGGTACTGGTTGCGCACCTGAGTGCCGACCGCCGGGTCGCCGAAGTAGCCGTGCCACGCGATGCCGCCGAACAGCGGGTCGTTGCGCACGCCCGCGTCGTTGAGGACGCCGGAGCCGAAGTTGGCGTAGTCGCCGTAGTTCCAGTCGTGCACCAGCACCTTGGTGTTGATGCCCGCCGCGCGGAACGCCGGGTAGAGGTTGTTCTTGGTGAACTCGACCAGGCCCGCCGGGTTCCAGCTCATGCCGGGGTAGTTCATCGCGGTCGGGTTGGACGCCTGGCAGCAGTTCGGCTCGTTCTGCACCGACACGTAGTCGACCGGGATGCCCGCGGCCTGGTAGCTCTGCACGTACTTCACGAAGTACTGCGCGTACATCGGCGCGTACTCCCACTTGAGCCAGCCCATCTGGTCCATGCGGCCGTTGTCCTTCATCCAGCCCGGCGCGCTCCACGGCACGCCCTTGACCCGCAGCTGCGGGTTGAGCTGCTTGGCCTGCTGCGTCAGCAGCCGCACGTTGGTGTCGTAGCCGTTCGCGCCCCAGTCGTCGAGGTCGCAGCACGTGTCGTCGAGCGAGACGTGGCCCGGCCGGGACAGGTCCGACGCGCCGATCGGGTTGCGCACGAACGACAGGCCGATGCCGTCGACCGGGTGGAACAGCTTGCGCATCACCGCGTCCCGGGTGGCCGCCGAGACGGGACCGCCGCGCAGCAGGTAGGCGGTGGTGTCGGTGATCGACGCTCCGCCGCCCTCGAACTGCTGGTAGGTCGTGCCCTCGTTGACGGTGATGGTGTGGGTCGCGCTGCCGCCGTTGGAACCGAAGGCGATGGAGGGCTGCTGGGCCAGGCCGCGGGTGACGACCCGGCCGCCGCTGTCGGAGGTGGTGGTCAGGTACACGTTGACCGTCTCGCCGGCGGCCGCGGCCGGCTGCGAGGCGGCGAGTGCGGCTGCGACGGTGATCACGGCTATGCCGGCGCTGACGAAAGCCCGACGGTGGGAAGAGGGCACCCCGGACTCCTTTCACGACGTTGTGGGCAGGGGTCGGCAGTCTGTAACAAACTGGAACATTTATGGAACTTGTCCGCAGGTGAAAGGAAACAATGCTGCCGAACCCGTGTCAAGGTCGTGCAATACCCACCGGTGGATACCGGTAAAGACCGTGAAGGGTGCCGGGCGTCAGCCGCGCGGCACGTGCCCGGTGGACGCCCTGACCACCAGTTCCGTGGCCAGTTCGACGTGCAGCGCCTCCAGCTCGTGCCGGTCGAGCAACCGCATCAGCAGGGTCACGGCCAGTCGGCCCATTTCCTGCAACGGCTGCCGCACGGTGGTCAGCTCCGGCCGCGTGGCACGGCTGAGGTCGAGGTCGTCGAACCCGGCGACGGACACGTCGCCCGGCACGTCGAGGCCCTGTTCGCGGGCCGCCCGCAGCGCGCCGACGGCCATCTTGTCGTTGAACGCGACCAGCGCCGTCGGCCGGTCCGCGAGGCCGAGCAGGTCGCGGGCGACCAGGAAGCCGTTCTCCTCGGTCGGCTCGTCCACGTGCCGCAGCAGCTCCGCCGACGGCAGCACGCCGACGTCGGACAACGCCGCCGCGTACCCGGCGAGCCTGCCGTCACTGGCCAGCCAGTCGCCGGGGCCGCCGATGATCCCGATCCTCCGGTGGCCCAGCTCCACCAGGTGCGCCATCAGCCGCCGCGCGCCCGAGAAGTGCGCCGCCGACACCGACGCCACGTCGCGCGGCAGCTCGGTGCGCGGGTCGACCACCACGAACGGGAACCGGCGGTCCCGCAGCCCGACCAGCTCCTCGGCCGGTTCCGGCGGCAGGATCAGGATCGCGCCGCCCACGTCCGCGCGGGCCGCCAATCCGGGCAGCACGGCTTCCCGCTGCGCCGACACGCCCGCGCTCAGCACGACCTGGCGGTGGTGCAGGGCCAACGTCTCGGCGACGCTGGAGACGATCAGCCCGAAGTAGTCGGTCAGCAGGTACGGGCAGCGCACGTAGATGGGGCCGGCCGGCTTCGCGCCCCGGGCTCGCGGCGCCTCCGCGCCCAACCCGGCCACGGCGCGCAGCACCAGCTCGCGGGTGTGCTCGGCGACGTTGGCCTGACCGTTGAGCACGCGCGACACCGTGGCGATGGAAAGCCCGGTCGCCCGCGCCACGTCCCGCACCGTCGCCCTGGCCATCCGCGCCCCCTGTTCCACTGGTGTTTCACGATGTTACAGCGCGGTCGGCCGAGTTCGGCGCCGTGGGCATTGAGGGGTGTCACACAGGTGCGCGCGGGCGCGGATTTCGGCAGGCTGTGCAGATGACCACCTCCGAGGCACCCGCGCGGATCGCCGTCACCGGGCTCGCCGTCATGGGCAGCAACCTGGCGCGCAACCTCGCCCGGCACGGCTACCGCGTCGCCGTGCACAACCGCAGCCACGCCCGCACCAAAGCGCTGATCGCCGACCACGGCCACGAGGGCGACTTCGTGCCCGCCGAGACGCTGGAGGAGCTCGTCGCGAGCCTCCAGACGCCCCGCCAGATCATCATCATGGTCAAGGCGGGCGGCCCCACCGACGCCGTCATCGACGAGCTCGTGCCCCTGCTGGAGCCCGGCGACATGGTGATCGACGGCGGCAACGCCCACTACGCCGACACCCGCCGCCGCGAGGCCGCGCTGAAGGAGGCCGGGCTGCACTTCGTCGGCACCGGCATCTCCGGCGGCGAGGAAGGCGCGCTCAACGGCCCGTCGATCATGCCCGGCGGTTCGAAGGAGTCCTACCAGCACCTCGGGCCGGTGCTGGAGGACATCGCGGCCAAGGTCGACGGCGTGCCGTGCTGCGTGCACGTCGGGCCGGACGGCGCCGGGCACTTCGTGAAGATGGTGCACAACGGCATCGAGTACGCCGACATGCAGCTCATCGCCGAGGCCTACGACCTGCTGCACCGGGTCGGCGGCCTGGCGCCCGCCGAGGTCGCCGAGGTGTTCCGCGGCTGGAACACCGGCGACCTGGAGTCCTACCTGGTCGAGATCACCGCCGAGGTGCTCGGCCACGTGGACGTCGAGACCGGCGCCGCCCTGGTGGACGTGATCGCGGACGAGGCCGAGCAGAAGGGCACCGGCCGCTGGACCGTGCAGGAGGCGCTGGAGCTCGGCGTGCCGGTGACCGGCATCGCGGAGGCGGTGTTCGCCCGGTCGCTGTCGGGGCGGGCGGGTCAGCGGCAGGCGGTGCGGTCGGCGTTCGGGCCCGCCGAGGTCGCGGGCGACGCGGACGGCTCGCTGGTCGAGGACGTGCGGCAGGCGCTGTACGCCTCGAAGGTCGTGGCGTACGCGCAGGGCTTCGACCAGATGCGGGCGGCGAGCGCCGAGTACGGCTGGGACCTCGACCTGGGCGCGATGGCCACGATCTGGCGCGGCGGCTGCATCATCCGGGCCCGGTTCCTCGACCGCATCCGCGAGGCCTACGACAAGGCGCCGGAGCTGGCGTCCCTGCTCGTGGACGACTACTTCCGCGACGCCGTGAAGTCGGCCGAGGCGGCGTGGCGGCGCGTCGTGGTGAAGGCGGTGACCGCGGGCGTGCCCGCGCCCGGCTTCGTCTCCGCGCTGGCGTACTACGACGGGTTGCGGTCCGAGCGGCTGCCCGCGTCGCTGATCCAGGGGCTGCGCGACTTCTTCGGCGCGCACACCTACCGCCGCACCGACCGCGAGGGCAGCTTCCACACCCTCTGGTCGGGTGACAGGTCTCAAGTGGACGCCTGAGACCACCGGCGGAGATCATGGCCGGGTGCGTGAACGCTTCCGCCGCCACCCCGTCACGGCCGGCTACCTGTCGGCCGTGGCGGTGCTCGCGCTGCTGACGCGGTTCGTCTTCGCCGACGGGATGTCGGCCCAGGTGCGTGAATCGCTGAGCACGAACGCGACGAACCTCGACGACCACCCGGTCAACGCGTTGCTGGGCAGCGCGTTCGTGCTCGACCCCGCGGGCGACGGCCTGGTGGCCACCGGTCTGGCCCTGGTCGCCGTGGCGGTCTGCCTCGGCGTGCTGGAGCGCGAGGCGGGGCCGTGGCGCGCGGTGGCGGTGGTCCTCATAGGACACGTCGGCGCGACGCTCGTGACGGCGTTCGTCATCTCTTCGGGTGTCTACCCGACCGATCTCACCGACGTGGTCGACGTCGGTCCCGGTTACGTGGCGTGCGCCGCGGCCGGAGGCATCACCGTGTTGGGGCCGGTGGTGCTGCGCGTGCCGTGGCTGGCGCTGCTCCTCGCGTACCCGTTGGCGGGCGCGGAGTGGTTCGGCGCCGTGCCCGAGTTCACCGCCGTGGGCCAGGTCGCGGCCGTCCTCATCGGACTGTGCGGCGGCACGGTCGCGGTCGGCCGCGCCTACGCCGCCGTCGGCCGGTAGGTCCGTCACCAGGCGTGACGCCCGCTCGTGATCAACACGACCGGGTGGATCCGCTGTCAGACCGCCCACTTCCTCAGTCATCATGGTGTGGACGCGACCTGTGCGACGCGGGCTGTGCCGACACGTTCCCCTGTGCCGACACGGAGGTGCCACCGTGGCGAACCCTCACCACCGCGCCGGGGCCGAGTTCCGACTCGACGCCTTCTGGCCGCGCCTGCTGCCGCCCTTAGCACGGCGCTAGACCCCCTCTGCGATCGACGACACCCCGCGCGCCGCGTGGGGCGAGGACCCCTTGCGCTCGAAAGGACCGGACATGAACCGACCGCGCCCCAACAAGTCCCACGCGGGCGAGCACACCACGGCAGGCCCTCCGGGCGGTGTCGCCGCCGTGCTGCGCCACGACCTGCCCGCCTCGCTGGTGGTGTTCCTGATCTCCGTGCCGCTGTCGCTCGGCGTCGCCGCCGCGACCGGCGCGCCGCTGATGGCCGGGCTGATCTCCGCCGTCGTCGGCGGCATCGTGGCCGGCGCGCTGTCCGGCACGCCGGTGCAGGTCAGCGGACCCGCGACCGGCTCGGTGGTGATCATCGCGGGCGTCATCGCCGAGTACGGCTGGGCCGCGACCGCCGCCATCACGCTCGCCGCCGGCGCGGTGCAGGTCGCGTTCGGCCTCGGCCGGCTCGGCCGGGTCGCGCTGTCCCTGTCGCCCGCGGTGGTGCACGGCATGCTGGCCGGCATCGGCCTGAGCATCGCGCTGGGGCAGCTGTCCGTCGTGCTCGGCGGCTCGGCGGCCACGTCCGTGTTCGACAACCTGGCCAAGGTGTTCACCACCGACGTGGGGTGGTCGGCCCTGCTGGTCGGCGCGCTCGCCGTGCTGGCGCTGCTGCTGTGGCCGCGCGTGCCGCGTGCCGGGTTCGTGCCCGCGCCGCTGGTGGCGGTGCTGGCCGCGACGCTGGCCACGGTCGGGCTCGACGTGGCGAGGGTCGACCTGCCCGGCGACCCGTTCGGCCAGGTCGTGCTGCCGCAGATGCCGTCCGGCAGCTTCGGCGCGGTCGCGTTCGCCGTGCTGACCGTGGCCGTGGTGGCCAGCGTCGAGTCGCTGCTGTCCGCCGTGGCCGTCGACAAGCTGCACGACGGCCCGCGCGCGGACCTCGACCGGGAGCTGATCGCGCAGGGCGCGGCCAACGTGGTGGCCGGTGCGCTGGGCGGGCTGCCCATCGCCGGTGGGATCGCGCGCAGCTCGACCAACGTGGTCGCCGGCGCGCGCACCCGCGCGTCGACCGTGCTGCACGGCTTGTGGATCGCGGTGTTCGTGCTCGCGCTCGGCTGGGTGCTCGAGCTGATCCCGTTGGCGGCGTTGGCGGGTGTGCTGTTCGTGGTGGGCGTGCGGCTGGTGAGCGTGCGCCGGATGCGGGCGTTGTGGCGGCACGGCGAGTTCTCCGCGTACGCGGTCACGTTGGTGGGCGTGCTCGTGCTCGGGCTGGTGGAAGGCGTGCTGCTGGGGGTCGCGGCGGCGGTGCTGCGGTCGTTGTACCGGCTGACCCGCTCGTCGGTGCGGATCGAGGAGGAGCCGGACGCCTGGCGGGTGACGATCCGCGGCTCGCTGGTGTTCCTGGGCGCCGGGCGGCTGGTGCGCGGGCTGCGCGCCATCCCGCTGGGGCAGCGCGTGGTGCTGGAGCTGCACATCGACTTCCTCGACCACGGCGCGTACGAGGCGATCGACGACTGGCGCGTCGGCTACGAGCGGCTGGGCGGCCACGTCGAGGTGGACGAGGTGCACGACACGTGGTTCAGCAAGGCCAGGAAGGGCATCCCCGCGCTGCGCAAGACACCGCTGTCGCCGTTGCCGAGGTGGTTCGCGCCGTGGTCGCACTGGCAGCGCCACCGGCACGTCACCCTGCCCCGGCCGCGCGCCGACGTCGACCCGATGATCCGCGGCATGCGCGAGTTCGAGCGCACCACCGCGCCGTTGGTCCGCCCGTTCCTGGCGGAGCTGGCCGCGCGAGGCCAACGCCCGCGGCAGCTGTTCATCACGTGCGCCGACTCCCGCGTGGTGCCCAACCTGATCACCACGAGCGGGCCGGGCGACCTGTTCTGCGTGCGCAACATCGGCAACCTGGTGCCGCTGGACGGCGACGACTCCGTGGGCGCGGCGATCGAGTACGCGGTGGAGGTGCTGGCGGTCGAGACGATCGCGGTGTGCGGGCACTCGGACTGCGGCGCGATGAAGGCGGTGGTGCAGGGCTCGACGCGGCCGGGCACGCAGCTGCACGCGTGGCTGAAGGCGGTCGAGCCGAGCCTGATCCGGTTCCACGCCACCGAGTCCGACCTGCCGGTGGTGGAACGGCTGTCGGTGGCGAACGTGGCGCAACAACTGGACAACCTCATGGCCTACCCGAGCGTGCGCGAGGCGGTGGCCACCCGATCACTGCGCCTGGTCGGCATGTACTTCGACATCTCCGCCGCCCGCGTCTACCTGATCGACCCCGACCGCGACGGCCTCCAACCGGTCTACGCCTAACCCCCACGCCACCCCCTCCCCACCCCCTCCCCACCGCCCCCACCACCCACTGCCCCAACGCCACGCACTCCACCCTTGCCACCGCCCCCACCTCACCTGACGGTCACACCGACCCGCGACCTCGCCCGCCGCCTGCGGAGCAGCGGCAATCCAACACAGGGTGGTCGGCCCCCTCACCGGACCGACCACCCCGTGCCGAGCCTCGTCGGCGGACCGGCCTCGGTCGGGGGTGCGTGGCCGGTCCGTCGGCGGGCTCGGATCAGGTCGGGCGGCGCTGGTGGGGCTCGATCTGCGGGGAAGGCGCGTCGCCCGACCGAGCTGGGCTAGCCGACGCTGCGCAGGTGCTTGCGGTGGTTGCCGGACGGCTCGTCGCCGCCCACGGTCAGCGCCAGCTGCGCGCCGAGGTACGCCCGGCAGGGCGAGGGCAGGCGGCGGCGGAAGCGGCGGGTCCGGCAGGTCGGGCAGCGGCCGTGCTCGTCGGGCGTGTGCTCGTCGAGCAGCCCTTTGATCGCGGTCACCACCCTGGGCAGTTCGCAGCGGGCCAGTTCGACCGCCGTCTCGTCGTCGCCGGTCGACGCGAGGCGGACCAGCGTGGCCAGGTGTTCTCGGAGGGACCGGTCGAGCTGGCTGAAGACGGTGGTGGACACCTTCAGCGCTCCTTCCCTGGGGGCGGTGTGCTGCACGCAGCCTGTTACCGCGTCCGGCCCTCTGCAAGTTGCAGTACACGAATGGATGACGTCACTTTGCTCCGTTCGCGGCCGCGCACAGACTGGACCGCGGCCCCCGGGTCGGGGCCGTCGACGAAAGGTGTCCGGATGCCACGGGGCAGCAGCCCGACGCTGCGCAAGCGACGGCTGGTCAGCGAGCTGCGGAGGCTGCGCGAGGCGGCCGACCTCACCATCGAGGACGTCGCCGAGCGGCTGGAGTGCTCGGCGTCCAAGATCAGCCGCATCGAGACCGGACGCGTCGGCGTCACCCCGCGCGACGTCCGCGACATGCTCTCGGCCTACGGCGCCGACCGGGCCACGTCGGAAGAGCTCGTGCAGCTGGCCCGTGACGCGCGGCGCCGGGCGTGGTGGGACGAGTTCGGCGACATCGCGCCCGGCCGGTACGTCGGGTTCGAGGCCGACGCCGAGTGGGTGCGCACCTACCAGGGCCTCATGGTGCCCGGCCTGCTCCAGACCGAGGCGTACACCAGGGCGTTGATCCGGGCCGTGCTGCCGGACGCCGCGCCGGCCGAGGTGGACCGCCGGGTGGAGCTGCGCAAGGCGCGCCAGGCGCTGCTGCTGGAGGACGACCCGCTGTGCCTGCACGTGGTCGTGGACGAGGCAGCCTTGCGGAGGTTGGTAGGCGGCCCGGAGGTGATGGCCGAGCAGCTGGCGCGACTCAACGAGGTCGGAGAACTGTCGAACATCACTCTCCAGGTGGCCTCTTTCGAGGCGGGCGGTCACGCTGCGATGGACGGTCCGTTCGTCATCCTGTCGTTTCCCGAGCAGTCGGATCCGGCCGTGGTATACATCGAAAGCCCGAGGGGCGACTTCTATTGGGAACAGCCCTCGGACGTCGCCCGGTATTCCGACATGTTCGCACGGCTCAGCGCCGAATCGCTCGACCCGGCCGCCTCGTCCGCGCTGATCGGGCGGGTGGCGCGCGAGCTCGCCTGAATCCGAGGTGAACTGCCATGCAACGCCAGTGGCGCAAGAGCACGTGGTCGTCCGCGGGTGGTCCGGAGTGCGTGGAAATCGCGCTCGGCCAGAACGGCGCCGGTCTGCGTGATTCGAAGAACCGGACCGGTGGCGAGTTGGGCTTCGGATTCGCGCAGTGGTCCCGATTCGTGGTCGGCGCGAAGGGCGGCGCATTCGACAGCCGGTGACCCACCGGCCCGTTCACCTCGGGGACGTGCCTTAAGGCGCGTCCCCGACTTTCGGCCACCCACCCGTACGACCTTGGTCTGGCGGTCGGTCAGACCCCGGTCCGATGCGCCCGCCGGCGTCGTTGCGGTGGACTCCCCTTAGCCTGCACGCCGAGTGCTCGTCATGATCCACAGGGGGATGAACCATGGCCTTGCTGACCGACGCCCTGGAAGGGCTCGCCGGTCTGCCGCAGCCCGCCGTGCTCGCGGTGACGGGCGCGTTGACGTTGGCGGAGTGCACGTTGGGCGTCGGCTTCATCGCGCCGGGCGAGAGCGCGCTGCTGCTGGCCGCCACGACGGTCACCAGCGTGCCCCGGTTCCTGGTCATGTGGCTGGTCGTGTCGGTGTGCGCGGTGGCCGGTGACAGCATCGGCTACTTCCTCGGCCGCCGGTACGGCGACCGGTTGCGGGACAGCAAGGTGGTGCGCAAGCTCGGCCAGGAGCACTGGGACAAGGCCGGCGCGCTGCTGCGCAGGCGTGGCGCGTGGGCGGTGTTCTTCGCCCGCTTCATGCCGGTGGTGCGGACCCTGGTGCCCGCGTCGGCGGGCGCGTCGAAGCTGGAGTACCGCCGCTTCCTGCCCGCGTCGATCGCCGGCGCGGTGAGCTGGTCGGCGCTGCACATCGGCATCGGCTCGGCCGCGGGCGCGTCGGCGAAGTACATCGAGTCGGTGTTCAACGGGGCGATGTGGGGCCTGATGGGCCTCGCCGCCGTGGTCGGTGTCGTGGTGTTCCTGCGCAAGCGGCGCAAGGCGGCCAACGCCGGCAGCGAGCCGCGCGAGCTGGAAGAGGTCGCCTGAGCCTGTCCTCACCGCGCTGGTGACCGGGCGGCGCGACCGTCGGCCCGGCGCGAGCCTTCGGGCAGGTGCTCGGGCACCGCGGCGAGGAGGGCCTGGATCGTCCGGTGGCCGAAACCGCAGCACCATGGCCGTCTTGCCCGCCCCCGTCTCGCCCGGCACCACCATCCGGCCGAGCGCCAAGGACCGGTAGTAGGCGGCGACTCCCCGAGCGGCCCGGCCGCCGCGCCGCCGACCAGCGCGCTGCCGACCACCCACCGCGCGCGACCCGAACCGGCCATCACCCGATCTTCCTCAACTCGAGGACCGCGGCGCCCGCAGAACTGCGGTGGCGCCGCCGGTCGAGGTCACGGGAGGCCGCGCAACGCCGAAGGGGCCGTGCCCGGGGGTTCGGTCCCGGACACGGCCCCTTCGACTGGGGGGAGGGCAATGGAGATGGGCCATCCCCTACCGGATGACCCGTCTCCAGTGGAGAAGGGGACGAGGGCGGGCCGGCGTTCCGCCGCCGCGGGCTGGATGCCCCTTGCACGCCGGCCTGCCCTCGTCGTTCAGGGAGAGCAGCGGATGTTCCGCTGTCTGGTCCAACCTCGCTCACCGGGGTTCGCCCTGTGTGGTTGATCGGACACGCTTAGCGTAAGAATGCGGCTACAGGACGACTGGAGCCGGACTGAAGTGATCTCCTAGGCTCGGTCGGGGTTCTCAACGTTTCGGCGAAGGATCGGTCGGTGGCAGACGGCGGCGGCGAGCGCTTGCGGTTCGAGGTGCTCGGCCTGCTCCGGGCGGTGCGCGGTGGCGGGGAGGTCGACCTCGGCGCCGCCAAGCAGCGTGCCGTGCTGGCGGTGCTGCTGCTGGCCCGCAACGCGCCGGTCAGCCGCGACCAGATCATCGAGGCCGTCTGGGGCGACAACACGCCGACCAGCGCGGTCAACCTCGTGCAGACCTACGTGGCCGGGCTGCGCCGCGCGCTGGAGCCCAGCCGCGCCCGCCGCGCCCCGGCCGAGCTGCTGACCTCGGTCGGCGACGGCTACCTGCTCCGGGTGGACCCCCAGCAGGTCGACCTGGACGAGTTCGAGCGCGGCGTGGTGTCGGCGGCCCGGCTGCGCGCCTCCGGCGACCTGATCGCGGCGGCCACCGCCCTGGACGAGGCGCTCGGCCTGTGGCGCGGCGAGCCGCTCGGCGGTGTCGCGGGCCTGTTCGCCGAGGTCGAGCGCGGTCGGCTGGTCGAACGCCGGCTCGCGGTGCTGGAGGAGCGGGCCGAGCTGCTGCTGCTGATCGGCCGCGGCGCGGAGCTGGTGCCGTCCCTGACCACGCTGGTCGGCGAGCACCCCCTCCGGGAACGAGGGCACGGCCTGCTGATGCGCGCGCTGTGCCAGGCGGGGCGGCAGGCCGAGGCGCTGGCCGTCTACCGCGAGGCGCGCCGGGTGCTGGTCGAGGAGCTCGGCGTCGAGCCGGGCCCGGAGCTGCGCAAGCTCCAGCAGGCCGTGCTGGCGGGGGAGAACCCCGAGCCCGAGCGCCCGACCAGGCCGATGGACGTGCGCCCGGTCGCCGAGTCCTCGCCCGCCATCACGCCCGCGCAGCTGCCGCGCGTCTCGGCGTCGCTGATCGGCCGCGACGACGAGCTCAAGCGCCTGGACGGCCTGCTGGCCTCCTACCCGGAGGGCGGGCTGGTCCTCGTCGTCACGGGCCCCGCCGGCGTGGGCAAGACCGCGCTCGCCCTGCACTGGGCGCAACGCGTGCGCGAGGACTTCCCGGACGGCCAGCTGTACGTCGACCTGCACGGCTACGACCCGAACCAGGAGCCGCTGGGCGCGGGCGAGGTGCTGAGCCGGTTCCTGCGCACGCTGGGCGTGCCGTCGGCGGACATCCCGGTCACCGTCGAGGAGCGGTCGGCGCTGTTCCGCACGCTCATCGCGGACCGGCGCATGGTGGTGATGCTGGACAACGCGCGCGGCTCGACCGAACTGCTGCCGCTGCTGCCCGGACCGCCGTCGTGCGTGCTGGTCACGTCCCGCCGGCGGTTGGTCGGGCTGGTCGCGCACGCCGAGGCCCGGCTGGTCGAGCTGGACATGCTGGACCCGGACGCGTCGGTGGCCGTGGTCAGCCGGGTCGCCGGCCGGGACGGCACGGAGGCCGCCGCGCTGCGCCGGTTGGCCGTGCTGTGCGACGGGCTGCCGCTGGCGCTGCGGATCGCGGCGGCCCGCCTCGCCGTCGCGCCGACGTTGCGCGTGGCCGAGCTGGTCGCCGAGCTGGACGACGAGCACGGCCGGCTGGCGGCCCTCGGCCTGGAGGACGAGGACTCCACGGTGCGCGCGGCGCTGGACGCGTCACGCCGGGCGCTGTCGCCGCTGCCCGCGCGGCTGCTGGCGCTGCTCGGCCTGCACCCCGGCCCGGACGTCACGGCGTTCGTGGTGGCCGCCATGGCGCAGGTGCGGGTCGGCGACGCGCAGCGCGCGCTGGACGCGTTGACGGCGGCCAACCTGCTGTCGGTCAACGAGCCCGGCCGGTACGGGGCGCACGACCTGGTGCGCGTCTACATGCGGACGCTGGCCGCCGAACTGCCCGCGCCCGTGCGGCACGAGGCGACCAGCCGGATGCTCGACTTCTACCTGCACTGCGCGGACCTGGCCGACGGCCGGCTGCCGGTGACGCGCGGCAGCAGCGTGCGGGTCGCGCCCGAGCACGTGCCGCTGGAGGTGCCGAAGCTGCACGGCTCCGCCGAGGCGAGCGCCTGGCTGGACGCCGAGCAGGGCAACATCATCGCCGCCGCCGAGCTGGCCGCCGCCCCGGGCTCGGACCCGGGCTGGCTGGTGCACGCCTGGCAGCTGCCGTACACGCTGTCGCGGTTCCTCTGGCTGCGCGCGGACCGGACGACGTGGCTGCGCACCACGGAGGCCGCGCTGGAGGCGGCCACCACCCTCGGTGACCCCGAGGCGAAGTTCGTGATGCTGTTCAACCTGGGCATCGCGCTGGCCCAGTTCCAGCGGATGGACGAGTCCCTGGCCCGGCATCGCGAGGCGTTGGAGGTGGCGCGGGCGTCCGGCGACGTGAACGCGCAGGCCAGAGCCCTGACGGCGGTCGCGGACATGCTCGCGTTCCTGGGCCGGGTCGACGAGTCGGAGACCTCCTACCGGGAGGCGCTGGAGGTCAGCCGGGCGGCCGGCTCGCGGTGGGCCGAGGCGAACGCCCACCACAACCTCGGGCTGCTGCACCTGGCGTCCCGCCGCTACGACGAGGCCAAGACGTGGCTGCGGGCGGCGGTGACGATGTACCGCGAGGTCGGCGAGCAGTGCGGTGAGTCGACCTGCCACACCGACCTCGCGATGGTGCTGCTGGAGTCGGGCGAGGGCGGTGAGGCCGTCACGTCGGCGCGCACGGCGCTGTCGGTGGCCTCCGCCGCGGCCAGCCCGTACCACCAGGCGATGGCGCACGACCGGCTGGCCACGGTGTTCGACCGCCAGGGCCTGCCCGGCGCGGTGGCGCACTGGCAGCGGGCGCTGGCGCTGTTCACCGAGCTCGGCACCCCGGAGTCCGACCAGGTCCGGGAACGCCTGGCGCGCGCCCGGGCCACCACGACCGTCTGACCGCTGCCGCTCAGACCGGCTCGGCCAGGTCCGCTTCCGCTTCCGCGCGACGGGGCAGCGGTGGCCGTGGTCGGCTCGGGTGGTTCGCGATCAGCACCGGGGCGGGTGGGGCGCCGTCCTGGGCGACGGGCTCGGGGAGCGGCTGGTGCTCGTACCAGGTGTAGCCGAGGAGGCCGAGGGCGCTCCAGGTGGCCGGGCTGGACGCGTAGAGGGCCAAGCCACTGCCGAAGCCGAACTTGGTGAAGCCGTTGGCGACGGGTGGTCCGTCCGGCCCGATGCCGAAGACCAGCGGGAGCGGGTAGAACTTCCGCGAGCCGTAGAAGCCGAGGACGTCGACGAACTTCTGGACGTCCTGGGTGCAGCCGGTCGCCAGGGCGTTGAGGTCCGGGTTGCACTTCCACTCGGTCAGGATGAGCGGCGTGGCGGGCGTGACCGAGTTGGCGTTGAACGCGAGGTCCACCCGCACCTGCGTCCCCCCTGTCCGCTGCGCGGGGAACTCACGCCGGTAGTCGAAGTCCCCGTAGCGGTACTTCAGGTAGCGCAGGAAGTTCACGAGCGCCCAGTTCTCGTAACCGCCGCCGCCGACGAGGTTGTTGGCGGCGGCGAAGTCCGGGTACTGGTAGTCGAACACGTCCTTCATGCAGGTGTCGAGGGCGTCCGGCGTGAGCGGGAAGGGCATCGGTGTCCTCCGACGGTGACGGCGGGCGAGGTGCGCACCGCGCTTGATCGGGCGATGGCCACCGTCCCACGCGAATCCGGTCCGGAGGCGGAACGTCCCACTTCCGAGAGGGTGTCACCCGGCGAGAGCGGGATCCGGGGTGCGCGGACCTCACGGTGGGTGGTCGTCCGACGGTTCCGGTTGGTGGTCTGGACCTATTGACAGAGAGGTCTAGACCTATTTACGGTTCGGTGGCTGCGTCGTGGCCGCCGCCTCGTGCAGGAGGTGTGCCGGTCGTGCCCAAGAGAACCAGGTTGTCGCCGCTCGTGGCGTTGTTCGCCGCGGTGGCCGGACTCGTCGTCGCCGTCGTGTCCCCGACACCGCCCAGCGCCGCCGCCGCGGGGGAGGAGTGCCGTCCCGACGGCCTCTACCAGACCCCCGGCGTCGCCGTGCCCTACTGCTCCGTCTACGACACCGAGGGCCGGGAGTCGTTGGGTGCCGCCCACTCCCGCCGCGTCATCGGCTACTTCACCAGTTGGCGCACGGGCCGCAACGGCACGCCCGCCTACCTGGCGTCCGACATCCCGTGGACCAAGGTCACGCACCTCAACTACGCGTTCGCGCACGTCGACGCGCAGAACCGGGTCTCCGTCGGCCCCGACGGCCCGGACAACGCCTCCACCGGCATGACCTGGCCGGGCGTCGAGCTCGACCCGTCGCTGCCGTACAAGGGTCACTTCAACCTGCTCAACAAGTACAAGAAGCAGCACCCGAACGTGAAGACGCTGATCTCGGTCGGCGGCTGGGCGGAGACCGGCGGCTTCCTCAACCCCGACGGCACGCGCAACGCCTCCGGCGGGTTCTACAAGCTCGGCGCCCAGCCTCAGTCCACTGTGGACGCGTTCGCCGACTCGGCCGTCGACTTCATCCGCAAGTACGGGTTCAACGGCGTCGACATCGACTACGAGTACGCCACGTCGAACAACCACGCGGGCAACCCGGACGACTTCTGGATCTCCAACGCCAACCGCGGCACGCTGTGGGCGGGCTACGAGAAGATCATGAAGACGCTGCGGGAGAAGCTGGACCGCGCCTCGGCGCAGGACGGCAGGCACTACCTGCTCACCGCCGCCGTGCCCGCGTCCGGCTGGCTGCTGCGCGGGCAGGAGGCCTACCAGGTCACCCGCTACCTCGACTACCTGAACGTGATGAGCTACGACCTGCACGGGTCGTGGAACCACTTCGTCGGCCCGAACGCCGCGCTTTACGACGACGGCAAGGACGGCGAGCTGGCCGCCGGCGGCGTCTACACCGCGCCGCAGTACGAGGGCATGGGCTACCTGAACACCGACTGGGCCTACCACTACTACCGCGGCGCGATGCAGGCCGGCCGGATCAACATCGGCGTCCCGTTCTACAGCCGCGGCTGGCAGGGCGTCACCGGCGGCACGAACGGGCTGTGGGGCCGCGCCGCGCTGCCGGACCAGGCGAAGTGCCCGCCCGGCACGGGTTCGAGCGTCGGCTCGACCACCCCGTGCGGCAACGGCGCGGTCGGCATCGACAACCTGTGGCACGACTCCACGGCGGGCGGCGCGGAGGTGCCGTCGGGCGTGAACCCCATGTGGCACGCCAAGAACCTGGAGAACGAGATCACGCCGGACTACCTGGCGCAGCACGGCCTGGACCCGGCCAACGACCCGACCGACCGGGTCTCCGGCTCCTACACCAGGTTCTACGACAGCACGCTCACCTCGCCGTGGCTGTGGAACGCGGACAAGAAGGTCTTCCTGTCCACTGAGGACGAGCAGTCCATCGCGGCCAAGGCGAAGTACGTGGCGGACAAGGGCATCGGCGGCATCATGATCTGGGAGCTGGCGGGCGACTACCGCTTCGACAGCGCCAAGGGCCAGTACACGGTCGGCGACACCCTGCTCACCAAGATCAACGAAGGGTTGCGCGGCGCGGCGCCGTACGGGGCGCGCAAGGCCGCCGGCACCATGCCGAACCAGGTGCTGGACGTGAGCGCCACCGTCTCCGGGTTCGCGCTCGGCGACAGCAACTACCCGATCACGCCCAAGCTGAAGCTGACCAACCGCTCGACCACCACCCTGCCGGGCGGCACGAAGATCGAGTTCGACTACGGCACCAGCGCGCCGGGCAGCATGGCCGACCAGTCCGGCTTCGGGCTGCGGGTCACCGCCAAGGGGCACTCCGGCAGCAACGTCGGCGGCCTGAGGGGCGACTTCCAGCACGTCGAGCTGACGCTGCCCACCTGGCAGTCGCTCGCGCCCGGCGCGTCGGTGGACGTGGCGCTGAGCTACCAGCTGCCGATCGCGTCGCCGTCGAACGTCAAGCTCACGTTCGGCGGCCGGTCCTACGCCATCGCCTCCGACCACCCGCGTGGCGGCGGCGGCACGGACCCGACCAGCAGCACGACCACCACCACCACCACGACCGACCAGCCCAGCTGCACCGTGCCCGCGTGGGACCGCGCCAAGGTCTACAACGGCGGCAACGAGGTCTCCCACCGGGGCAAGCGCTGGCAGGCCAAGTGGTGGACGCAGGGCGAGGAGCCGGGCACGACCGGCGAGTGGGGCGTCTGGCGCGACCAAGGCGCCTGCTGAGGGGCGTCCGACCTGCCCTGACGTGCCGCTGAGGCATCCCTTACCCGCCGTCTGCCACCCCTTACGGCGGCGGGTAAGGGGACCAGCGCCGCAACCCACGTGAACGCCCGATGCCCGCACCCCCGCCTCAGGACGACTCTTCGTGTCACCAGAGAGAAGCGAAACGACACGAGGAGCAAGTCATGGAGTGGACGCCCGAGTCCTTGAAGGCGGAGATCGACTACCGGCAGGCCGCCCTGCGCGCGGACGCGGCGCACTACCGCGTCGGCCGGCAGACCCACGCGGCCAGGCGGTCCTGGTGGCGGCGGCTCGGCCACCAATCCGGCCCGGACGTGCCAGGCGCCGGAAATGGCCACCGCGACGCCGCCTGAGGTGTGACAGCATGCCTGGTGTGGCACGCATCGGTTCCGGAATCCCCTTGGTGGCGCGTAGCCGGGAGATGACCAGGCTGCGCGCCGCCCTCGACGCCGCCGCGCGCGGCGAGGCGGGTGCGATCCTCCTCGCCGGCGACGCGGGCGTCGGCAAGACGCGGCTGGTGGACGAGCTGGCCGCGACGGCGGGCGACGCCCTCGTGCTCAACGGCCGCTGCCTCGACGTCGGCGAGACCGGCCTGCCGTACCTGCCCTTCACCGAGGCGTTGGGGCAGGTGCGGGAGGCCGGTCTGCTCGACGTCGCGGCCCGGCCCGCGCTGGGCCTGCTGCTGCCGGAGCTCGCCCTGCCCGCGGGCCACGACGGCAGCACGTCGGTGTCCGGCCTGCCGTCGCACCTGGTCGGGCGGCGTCCCGAGCAGGACGTCGGCCAGCTCCAGCTGTTCGACGCGGTGCACGGCCTGCTCGGCGAGCTGGCCGAGGAGCGGCCCGTGCTGCTGGTGCTCGAAGACCTGCACTGGGCCGACGCTTCCACCCGCTACCTGCTGTCGTTCCTGTTCTCCCGGTTGCGCGCGCAGCGGCTGCTCGTCGTCGGCACCTACCGGTCCGACGACCTGCACCGCAGCCACCCGCTGCGACCCCTGCTCAACGAGCTGGTGCGGCTGCCCGCCGTGCAGCGGCTCGACCTGACCCCGTTGAGCGCGATCGACGCGCGCTCGTTCGTCGCCGCGCTGGCCGACGACCTGCCCGACGACGTGGTGCTCGAGGTCGCCGAGCGCTCGGACGGCAACCCGTTCTTCGCCGAGGAGCTGATCGCGGTCGCCTGCTGCGGTGACCGCGAGGTGCCGTGGACGCTGGCCGAGGTGCTCCTGGCCCGCATCGAGGGCCTTTCCCCGGACGCGCAGCGCCTGGTCCGGGTGGCGTCGGTCGGTGGCCGGTCCGTGCGCCACGGCCTGCTGCGCGACGTGGCCGGGATGGACGACGTCGGCCTGGACGGCGTGCTGCGCGAGGCCGTGCAGCACCACGTGCTGGTGGTCGACGGCGCCGAGGTGTACACGTTCCGGCACGCCCTGCTGCGCGAGGCCGTCTACCACGACCTGCTGCCCGGTGAACGCGTGCGGCTGCACTCCGCCTACGCGGACCGGCTGGCGTCGTCCGACGACCGCGGCGCCGCCGCCGCGCTGGCCCACCACAGCCTGGAGTCCCACGACCTGCCCCGCGCGCTGCGGGCGTCGGTCGACGCCGGGCAGGAGGCGCGGGCCGCCGGGGCGCCCGCCGAGTCGCTGCGGCACCTGGAGCAGGCGCTGAAGCTGTGGCACGCGGTGCCCGCCGACCAGCGGCCACCGGGCCTGACCGAGCTGTCGTTGCTGCGCAGCGCGTCGTGGGCGGCGGGCACGGCGGGCCAGCCCGAGCGGGCCATCGCGTTCGCCCGCACCGGCACCACCGTCATCGACGAGTCCGACCCCGAAGAGGCCGCCGTGATGTGGCGGCGCTTCGCGCAGGCGTTGCAGGTGCTCGACGGCACCGACGAGGAGAAGTACCACGCGGTGGAGGAGGCGTGGCGGCTGGTCCGGGACCGGCCCGCGAGCCCGGCCCGAGCGTGGGTTCTGGCGGTGTGGGCGGCGTGCCTGCGGCACGACCGCAAGTACGTCGAGGCACGTGAGCGCGCCGAGATGGCGGTGGCGGACGGCCGCGCGGTGTGCGCGGAGTCGGCCGTGGCCGACGCGTTGACCACGTTGGGCCTGCTCGACGAGCCCGAGGGTCAGGTGTCGCGGGCGCACGAGCACCTGACGGCCGCGGTCGAGTGCGCGATGCAGGCGGACGCGGTCAGCACCGAGCTGCGCGCCCGGTACTTCCTCGGCCTGCACCACTACGACCTCGGCGAGCTGGCCGAGGCCGGGCGGGTGTTCGACGAGGGCGTGGCGCGGGCCAAGGCGACCGGCCTCACGTGGAGCTCGTTCGGCCTGGAGCTGCGCATCCTCCAGGTGCTGACCAGGTACTACCGCGGCGAGTGGGACGGCGCGGCGACCGCGGCCGAACCGCCCGGCCTGCGGGTCTCCAGCACGGTGTCGGCGCGGCTGGCCGCGGCGGGCACGCACGTGGCCGTCAGCCGGGGCGAGTTCGAGCAGGCCGAGCGGATGATCCGGGAGCTGCGCGCGGACTGGCACCGCGACCTGCAGATCGCCCTGATCACCGGCGGCACGGGCGCGGAGCTGGCGTTGTGGCGCGGCCGGCCGGAGCTGGCCGTGGACCGGGTCGCGGACGCGATCAGCTGGTCGCGCAAGGAGGGCGAGTGGATGCTGGCCGGCATCCGGCTGGCCGCCCTGGGCGTGGCGGGGCACGTGGAGATCGCCGCGCGGGCACGGCGGCGCAAGGACCACGCGGCCGAGGAGCAGGCCGTGCTGGCCGGCCGGGAGCTGGCCGAGTACGCCCGCGCGACGGCCGAGATGGGCAGCCCCCGGTCGGGCGAGCTCGGCCCCGAGGGGCGGGCGTGGCTGGCGCGCGCCGCGGCCGAGGAGTCGCGGTTGACCGGCGCGGGCGAGGCGGACCTGTGGCGGCGCGCGGTCGACGGCTTCGGCTTCGGGTCGGTGTTCGAGCAGGCCGTGTGCCGGTGGCGGCTGGCCGAGGCGCTGCTGGGCGCGGACCGGCGCGACGAGGCCGCGGCGGAGTTGCGGCTGGCGAGCGCGGTGGCCGACGAGCTGGGCGCGGCGCCGTTGCGCGAGGCGTTGGACCTGGTCGCGCGGCGGGCCAGGGTGGCGTTGCGCGACGTCGGCCCGCGTGACCGGGTCGACCCGTTCACGCCGCGTGAGCGGTCCGTGCTGGAGCTGGTGGCGCTCGGCCGCACCAACCGCCAGGTCGGCGAGGAGCTCTACATCTCGGAGAAGACGGTCAGCGTCCACCTGAGCCGGATCATGTCCAAGCTCGGCGCGAGCCGACGGGCCGAGGCGGTGGCCAACGCGTTCGACCGCGGCCTGCTCGACCTGCCCGGACACCCCGTCGGGCAGGAGCCGTCAGACCTCGGGACTAGTGCCCGTCATCCCGCCGGCTGACCTCCGGTTCCGCCGCCGAGGTGACGCCTGCCGATCCGCGTGCCCCCTAGCTTTCTCGACGTCAGCCAGACCCGAGGAATTGAGGGAGCATGTCCGCACTGGTGTCCGATGTCGGAACCCGCACCGCCGTAGCCGCCGCGAACCTGGTGAAGGTCTACGGCAAGGGCGACACCGCCGTGCGGGCGCTCGACGGTGTCAGCGTCGAGTTCGCGGCGGGCCGCTTCACCGCCATCATGGGGCCGTCCGGGTCCGGCAAGTCCACGCTGATGCACTGCCTGGCGGGCCTGGACAACGTCGACGGCGGGAGCGTGCACATCGGCGGCACCGAGATCACCTCGCTGGGTGACAAGGAGCTGACCCGGCTGCGCCGCGACCGGGTCGGGTTCGTGTTCCAGGCGTTCAACCTGCTGCCCACGCTCACCGCCGAGGCCAACATCCTGCTCGGCCTCGAACTGGCGGGCCGCAAGCCCGACCGCGAGTGGTTCGACACCATCGTGGACGTGCTCGGCCTGCGCGACCGGCTCAAGCACAAGCCGACCGAGCTGTCCGGCGGCCAGCAGCAGCGCGTGGCCTGCGCCCGTGCCCTGGTCGCCCGGCCCGACGTGGTGTTCGCCGACGAGCCGACCGGCAACCTCGACTCGCGCTCCGGCGCCGAGGTGCTCGACTTCCTGCGCATGTCCGTGCGCAAGCTCGGCCAGACCGTGATCATGGTGACGCACGACCCGGTCGCCGCCTCCTACGCCGACCGCGTGGTGCTGATGGCCGACGGCCACCTCGCCGGCGAGATCGACAACCCGACCGCCGACTCCGTGCTGTCCGCCCTCAAGCACCTGGGTGCGTGAGGGGATGCTGCGCACGATCATCGCGGGCCTCAAGGCCCGCACCGCGCGGCTCGTGCTGTCCTCGGTGGCGATCGCCCTCGGCGTCGCCTTCGTGACCGGCACGCTGGTGCTGGGCGACGCCATGAACGCGAGCCTGCGCGACGAGTTCGCCAAGGACGCGCGCAACGTCGACGTCTCGGTGACCGTGGACGGCAGCGCGTCGTCCGGCGAGTCGTCCACCGAGGTCCCGGGCATCTCCCCGGAGACGCTCGCGAAGATCCGGCAGGCCCCCGGCGTCGCGGGCGCCGACCCGCGCGACTTCCAGCAGGTGCCGCTGGTCGCCGCCAACGGCAAGGCGAAGCCCGCGTGGGCCGTTCCGCTGGCGAGCAACGAGAAGCTGCGCGAGTTCGACCTGGCCGACGGTCGCTACCCGACCGCGGCCGACGAGATCGCGGTCGACAAGCGCACCGCCACCACCACCAAGCTGACGATCGGGCAGCCGGTCGTGTTGCTGGGCAAGGAGGACGTGCGGCACACGTACACGCTCGTCGGCACCTACCAGCAGGGCACGAACCAGCTGTCGCTGGCGGGCTACGACCACGTCGGGCTGACGCCGGAGGCGTTCCAGGCGCTGGAGCCCGAACGCCCGCCGTACCAGGTGGTCGCCACCGCCGCGCCCGGCTTCACGCAGCAGCAGGTGGTGGACAATGTCCGCAAGGCCATCGGCAGCACCGGGTTCAAGGTCCAGAGCGGCGAGGAGCTGACGAAGGAGACGCTGGAGCGGGTCGAGTCCCGGTCGGGCGAGTTCACCACGCTGCTCCTGGCGTTCGCGATCATCGCGCTCGTCGTGGCGGCCATGGTCATCTACAACACGTTCACCATCCTGGTGGCCCAGCGCACCCGTGAGCTGGCGCTGATGCGCTGCGTGGGCGCCAGTCGGGGCCAGGTGTTCCGGGGCGTGCTGGCCGAGGCGCTGGTGATGGGCCTGACGGCGTCGGTGATCGGCCTGTTCGGCGGCATCGGCGTGTCCGCCCTGCTGCAACGGGTGATGTTCTCGTTCAGCGGCGGCGAGGGCACCGTGCTGCTGCCCGTGACGGTGACGACCGTGCTCGCCGCGTTCGCGGTCGGCACGCTGGTGACCGTGCTCGCCGCCGTGCTGCCCGCCCGCAAGGCGACCAGGGTCGCGCCGGTGGCGGCGCTGCGCAGCCAGCCCGACAGCGGCGAGGAGGTCTCCCGCACCGGTGTGGTGCGCGTGCTGACCGCCGTGCTGTTCGGGGTGATCGGTGTGGGCGCGGTGGTGTTCGGCATGAGCCTGGAGGACGAGGAAGCGGCCATGCTCACCAGCGGCGCGGGCACGATGGCGTTGCTGGCCGCGGTGCTCGTGCTGGGTCCGCTGCTGGTCGGCCCGGTCAACCGGGTGCTGGGCGCCCTGCCGCGGGCGTTGCTCGGCGTGCCGGCCAAGCTGGCGTCGGCCAACGCCGGCCGCAACCCCAAGCGCACCGCCGCGACCACCGCGGCGTTGATGATCGGCGTGACGATCGTGTCGCTGGTGACCGTGGTCGCCAACAGCGCCAAGGAGACCGCGAACGCCGAGATCGACGAGCGGATGCCCGCCGACTACACGGTCACCTCCGCGGTCTACGACCGGCCGCTGCCCAAGGAGCTGGCCGAGCAGCTGGCCGCCGTGCCGGAGGTGGCGCAGGTCGCGCCGACCACCGTCGTCTACGGGGAGCGCGAGTACTTCACCGGCATCCCGCGCGACGCGCTCGGCACCCTGTTCCGGCCGACGGTGACCAGCGGGTCGCTCGACGACCTCGGCGACGGCACGGTCGCGGTGAACGCGCAGTACGCCAAGCGGCAGGGCGTGTCGGTCGGCCAGGTGGTGACGGTCGAGACGGGCCGGGACGCGTCCCAGCAGCTCAAGGTCGTCGCGGTGGTCGAGGGCCAGCGGCTGTCCGACGGGATCATGACGATCGAGACGTCGATGCGGTTCGAGCAGGCCGCCGAGGGCTACGACAGCATCCTGGTCAAGCTCAAGGGCGGCGTGGCCAACGGGCGCGCGGCGGTCGAGAAGGTCACCGACCCCTCGCCGCTGGCGGTGCTGGACAGCGCGGCGGAGACCAAGGAACAGCTGAACCAGCAGCTCAACCAGGTGCTGGCGTTCATCTGGGCGTTGATCGGGTTGGCCGTGGTGATCGCGTTGTTCGGCATCGCCAACACGTTGACGCTGTCGGTGCTGGAGCGCACGCGCGAGTCGGCGTTGCTGCGGGCGCTGGGGCTGACGCGCGGCCAGCTGCGGCTGATGCTGGTGGTCGAGTCGGTGCTGATGGCGTTGATGGGCGCGGCGATCGGGCTGCTGCTCGGCATCGGGTTCGGCTGGGTGATCACCGGCGCGTTGTCCAACGACACCATCTCGGTCGACCTCGTGGTGCCGTTCGGGCAGATCGGCGTGATGCTGGCCGGCGCCGTGGTGGCCGCGGTCGTGGCCGCCGCGCTGCCCGCCCGGCGTGCCGCCAGGACCTCGGTCGTCGCGGGGATGGCCGAGGCGTGAAAGACCCGGTGGCCCGCTCTTCTTCGGGGGGGGAGCGGGCCACCGGGTCTCACGCCGTGATGGACGCCAAGTGTTCCCGAACCCTCTCGGCGTCTGCGGACCTCTGTTGGATCTCGAAGAGTTCAAGCGCCTCCCGCCAGGCGGTCCGTGCTTCGTCGTGTCGTCCCACGGCCCAGAGCGGGTGTCCGAGCCCTTCCAAAGCGTCGGACGTCAGGTAGATGTTCTCCATCATGTGCTGGGCGGCGGTCAAGGCCAATTGCCATACGGTGATCCGGTGATGTAGGTGCGCGCGGCGGATGTGGAAGATGTCCATGCTCCAAGCCAGTTGGCACACCGCGTCGTGCCAGGCGTGATCGGCCGCGGTGAGCTGGGCGGCGAGCAGACAGAGGTGTTCTGCGGTCATCCACGCCAGTGCCGCTGGTCCGTCAGGGGCTATCGACCGTCACCGCACAAAACGGGTCGCCGTGGCCGAGCACCGGCTCGGCCGGTGTGCGGCCACGATCGCCTCGGATGTCACCCCCATGCCTCTCCGTGACGGAAGCGGCGCGGTGGCAGGCCTCAGTCGGCACCGCCCACAGCGCGCGGAGCGCGACCTCTAGCGCGTCCAACTCGTCGGCGGACAGCGGGCCGGATGACGGGTCGAGGCGATGACGGCCCGCCGCCGTGCGACGCGGGTCACAGGAATTCTCGCGAGCGCGCGTCACATCCGGCCGCGAAACGCCTCTAACAGGGTGCCGGGTGGCCCGGGCGAGGGCCGGGCCACCCGGCTTCGCCATTGCCGCCGCCGGGCTCACGGAACGTGCGCGACCGTCACGATCGCCGCACGAGAGCGCTTCAGATTGTTGCGGAACGGTGTCGACCGGTCCTTCCCGGGTTGACAGCGGGGACCGGGACTCACAAGTGTGAGAGCGCTCTCATGAGAGCGCTCTCACGGTGTCGGGTCGTACCCGGCGAGTGCGTCGAGGAGGACGGATGAGCAGGACTCTGGCCGGTCGGGCGACGTCGATCACCGCGGTGGCACTGGCGGCCACGCTGGTGGCGGCCTGTGGTGGCGGGGGAGGTGACGCGGGCGACGGCAAGATCAAGCTGTCGATCGGGGTCTTCTCCGACTTCGGCTACACCAACCTGATCAAGGAGTACCAGGCGTCGCACCCGAACGTCGAGATCGAGCAGCGCACGGTCAAGATGGAGCAGCACCACACGCAGCTCGCCACGCAGCTCGCGGGTGGTCGGGGCGCCGCCGACATCGTGGCGATCGAGGAAGGCAACATCACCCAGTTCCGCCAGTCCAAGGACAAGTTCGTCAACCTCGCGGACCACGGCGCCAAGGAGCTGGAGAGCCAGTGGGCCGCCTGGAAGTGGAACCAGGGCACCACCGACGGCGGGAACTTCGTGCTCGGCCTCGGCACCGACATGGGCAGCCTCGCCCTGTGCTACCGGCGTGACCTGTTCGAGGCGGCCGGCCTGCCGACCGACCGCGAGCAGGTCGGCGAGCTGTGGCCGACCTGGGAGAAGTACCTCGAGGTCGCGGACACCTTCACCCGGAAGCTGCCGGACAAGAAGTTCGTCGACACCGCGCAGAACGTCTACAAGGCGATCCTCGACCAGACCGAGGAGGGCTACTTCGCCAAGGCCGACGACTCGTTCATCGGCGACCGGAACGACAAGGTGAAGCAGGCCTTCACGCTCGCCGCGAGCCTCGGCGAGAAGAAGCAGACCGGCGCGCTGGCCCCGTTCAGCCAGGACTGGAACGTCGCGCTCAAGCAGGCGTCCTTCGCCACCACCACCTGCCCGGCCTGGGCGCTCGCGCTGATCAAGGCCGGCGCCGGCGACGAGGCCTCGGGCAAGTGGGACGTGGCCGCGGCGCCCGGTGGCGGCGGCAACTGGGGCGGCTCGTTCCTGGCCGTGCCCAAGCAGACCAAGCACCCCGAGGAAGCCTACGAGCTGGCCAAGTGGCTGACCGCGCCGGAGCAGCAGAAGCGGATCTTCAAGGAGACCGGCAACCTGCCCAGCGAGCCCGCCGCGTACAAGGACCCCGAGGTCACCGCGACGACCAACGAGTACTTCAACTCCGCGCCCGTCGGCCAGATCTTCGGCAACTCCGCCGAGAGCCTCAAGCCCACCTACCGCGGCACCAAGGACTCCAAGGTGACCCCGGTCTTCGGCAACGCCCTCTCTCGCGTGGAGACCGGCAAGCAGTCCACTTCGGACGCTTTCGACCAGGCCGTCCAGGAAGCGCGGGACGCCGCCAAGTGACGGTCGCACCGGAACGGGCGACGGCGGGGCGGGGCTCCGGTCCCGTCCCGCCGTCGGCGCAACGCCTGTCGTGGCGGGACAAGCTGGGCCGGCTCGACGCGAAGTACACGCCGTACGTCATCATCGCGCCGTTCTTCGTGGTGTTCGGCATCTTCGGCCTCTACCCGCTGCTGTACACCGCGTGGGTGTCGCTGCACGAGTGGCAGCTCATCGACGGCGACCAGGGCTTCACCGGCCTGGCCAACTACACCGAACTGCTGTCGGACAAGAACTTCTGGAACGCGCTGGGCAACACGGTCAGCCTGTTCCTGCTCTCCACGATCCCGCAGCTGTTCGCCGCGCTCGGCCTGGCCGCCCTGCTGGACCGGGGCCTGCGCGGCCGGGCGTTCTGGCGCGCGGGCGTGCTGCTGCCGAACGTGATCTCGGTGGCGGCGGTGGCGCTGGTGTTCGCGCAGCTGTTCGGCCGCGACTTCGGCATCGTCAACGCCCTGCTCGGCTTCGTCGGGATCGACCCGGTGGACTGGCGCGCGCAGACGTGGGCCTCGCACCTGGCGATCAGCTCGATGGTGGTGTGGCGCTGGACCGGCTACAACGCGCTGATCTACCTGGCCGCGATGCAGTCGGTGCCCAAGGACATGTACGAGTCCGCGATGCTGGACGGCGCGTCCCGCTGGAGGGTGTTCTGGTCGATCACCGTGCCGAGCATCCGGCCCACGATCCTGTTCACCGTCATCGTGTCGACCATCGGCGGCATGCAGCTGTTCGTGGAGCCGCAGCTGTTCGACCCGGGCGGCACGGCCACCGGCACCGGCGGCGACGACCGGCAGTTCCAGACCTTGGTGATGTACCTGTACGAGAAGGGCTTCCGGTTGTTCGACGCGGGCTACTCCTCGGCCATCGCGTGGGTGCTGTTCCTGGTGATCCTGGTGGTCGCGGTCGTCAACTTCACGGTGGCGCGGCGCATCGCGTCGAAGGGGTGAGGCCGGTGACCACGAAGCGACTCACCCGCTCGGGGCCGATCGCGTACGCGTTGCTGGTGGTGGTCCTGCTCGCGTCGGTGTTCCCGCTGTACTACTCGTTCCTCATCGCCAGCAAGGACAACTCGGCGCTGGGCGACGCGGTGCCGTCCTTGGTGCCGGGCGGCAACCTGATCGACAACCTGACCAGGGTGTTCGACACCGTCGACTTCTGGCTCGCCATGCAGAACTCGATGGTCGTGGCGGGCACGGTGGCGATCAGCAACGTCGTGCTGGGCACGCTGGCCGGGTTCGCGTTCGCCCGCTTGCGGTTCCGGGGCGGCAACTCGCTGTTCCTGATCGTGGTCGGCACGTCGATGGTGCCGACGCAGCTGGGCGTCATCCCGCTCTACATGCTGATGTCGGACCTCGACTGGTACGGCACGCTGCAGGCGGTGGTCGTGCCCGCGCTGATCGGCGCGTTCTCGGTGTTCTGGATGCGGCAGGCGTGCGAGGAGTCCGTGCCGTACGAGCTGATCGAGGCGGCGCGGGTGGACGGCTGCTCGGTGCTGAAGACGTTCTGGCACGTGGCGTTCCCGGCCGTGCGGCCGCAGGCGGCCGTGATGGGCATGTTCACGTTCATGACCGCGTGGAACGACTTCTTCTGGCCGCTGATCGTGCTGGATCCCAACGACAGCCCCACGGTCCAGGTGGCATTGTCGACGCTGGCAAGCGGTTACTACACGGACTACTCGCTCATGCTGTCCGGCGCGTCGCTCGCGGTGCTGCCGGTGGTGGGGATCTTCATCCTGCTGGCGCGGCAGATCGTCGGCGGGATCATGCAGGGCGCTGTGAAGGGGTGAACTCGGAGATGACGACAACGGACCCGGACACCGGGGTCCGGCGGGACGTGCTGCGCTTCCCACCGGGCTTCCGGTGGGGCGCGGCGACGGCGTCCTTCCAGATCGAGGGTGCGACGACGGTGGACGGTCGTGGTCCTTCCATCTGGGACGCGTTCGCGGCCAAGCCGGGCGCGGTGTTCGGCGGCCACACCGGCGAACCGGCGTGCGACCACTACCACCGCTACCCGTCCGACGTGGAGCTGATGTCGGAGCTGGGCCTGGGCTCGTACCGGTTCTCGCTGGCGTGGCCGCGCATCCAGCCGGTCGGCGCGGGCCGCGTCGAGCCGAGGGGACTGGCGTTCTACGACCGGCTGGTCGACGAGCTGATGGGGCGCGGGATCGAGCCGGTGGTCACGCTGTACCACTGGGACCTGCCGCAGGCGTTGGAGGAGGACGGCGGGTGGCGCAACCGTGACACCGCCTACCGGTTCGCCGAGTACGCGGCGCTGGCGCACGAGCACCTGGGCGACCGGGTGCGGCAGTGGACCACGCTGAACGAGCCGTGGTGCTCGGCGTTCCTCGGCTACGCCAACGGCGTCCACGCGCCCGGCGTGGTCGACCCGAAGGCGTCGCTGGAGGCCGCGCACCACCTCCTGCTCGGGCACGGCCTGGCCGTGCAGGTGATGCGGGACCAGGCGCCGGACGACCACGAGCTCTCCATCGTGCTGAACTTCTGCGCGCTGGCCGTCGACGACGACTCGCAGCTGGACGCGGCGCGCAAGGTCGACGGCCTGCAGAACCGCCTGTTCCTCGACCCGCTGGGCGGCCGGGGCTACCCCCGGGACGTCGTCGAGGACACCGCGTGGCTGGGCGACTGGACCGCCGTGGTGCGCGACGGGGACCTGGACGTGATCGCCTCGCCGATCGACTGGATGGGCGTGAACTACTACAGCCCGACCCGCGTCGCCGCCGCGGCCGACCCGCTCGTGGTGACCGAGGGGCCGTTCCCGGGCCTGCGGGGCGTGGAGCTGCTGCCGCCGCGCGGCGAGCTGACCGGGATGGGCTGGGAGGTCGACGCGAGCGGCCTCACCGAGCTGCTGGAACGCCTCCAGCGCGACGTCGGCCTGCCGCTGGTCGTCACGGAGAACGGCTCGGCGTTCCCGGACGTGGTCGAGGACGGCGAGGTGGTGGACGAGCAGCGGACCCGGTACCTGGTCGACCACCTGCGCGCGGTGCACCGGGCCATCGAGGCGGGCGTCGACGTGCGCGGGTACTTCGCGTGGTCGCTGCTGGACAACTTCGAGTGGGCGGAGGGGTACAGCCAGCGGTTCGGCATCGTGCACGTGGACTACGACACGCAGGTGCGCACGGTGAAGCGGAGCGGTAGGACGCTGGCCGGGGTGATCGGCGCCAACGCCGTCCCGGCCGCCGGGCACGACCTGCCGTGACCTGTCGGTCGGGGGCCGCATGTCGCCGCGGCGGCCCCCGCCCGGCTCTTATGCCGCAGATCACGCGCACCGCGCGACTTGGGCCGAACCTCGCGAACTACGCGGACTCGCGGCGGACCAGGGTCGTGGGCAGGACCTCGCGCCGCGCGCGGATCGTCTCGCCGCGCAGCAGCCGCAGCAGGTGGGTCACCATGTGGCGGACCTGCGCGCTGGTGTCCTGCCGCACGCTGGTCAACGACGGCGTGGTGTGCGGCGCGATCATCGGGTGGTCGTCGAACCCCACGACGGCCACGTCCTGCGGCACCCGCTTGCCCGCCTCGCGCAACGCGTCCAGCACGCCCGCCGCCATGTGGTCCGACGCCACGAACACCGCGTCCAGGTCCGGGACCCGGGCCAGCAGCGACTCCATCGCCTTCTTGCCGCCCTCGCGGGAGAAGCCGCCGTCCGCCGTCATCAACGCCGTGGTCTCGTCGTCCGCGCCGACCGCCGTGCGCCACCCGGCCAGCCGGTCCATCGCCGAGTGCTCGTCCAACGGCCCCGTCACCGAGACGATCTTCTTGCGCCCCAACGAGATCAGGTGCTCGGTGGCGAGCAGGCCACCGCCCTCGTTGTCGTGGTCGACGGTGTGCAGCCCGCGCAGCGAGCCCCACGGCCGACCCGCGTACACCACCGGCAGCGGCAGCTTGCGCGCCACCGCCGGCAGCTGGTCGCCCTTGTGCGGCACGAACAACAACGCGCCGTCCACGTGCCCGCCCGCCAGGAACCGCTCCGCGCGGGCCTGGTCCTGCGGCGAGTGCACGAGCATGAGCACCATCTGCACGTCCGCGTCGGCCAGCGACCGCGCCGCCGAGCGGATCAGCCACGCGAAGTGGGGGTCGTCGAAGATCTTCGGCTCGGGCTCGGAGAACACCACCGCCACCGCGCCGGAACGCCTGGTCACGAGCGCCCGCGCGGCCTGGTTCGGCTGGTAGCCCAACTCCATCACCGCCGCCGTGACCGCCTCGTGCGCCTCCGGGCTCACCCTGGGCGACGCGTTGAGCACCCGCGACGCCGTCGCACGGGAGACGCCGGCCTTGGCCGCCACGTCCTCCAACGTGGGCCGCGCGCCTGAGTGCGATTGAACCGACACGAGCACCACTCCTCGACGATCGCCCTACGAATCCCAGCTTAGCCGGAGGCGACCTGCCGGGAAGCGCTCTCAAGACGACCCGGACCGGTGACGCGCGGCCCGTCGGTGGCGATCGACACCCGCAGCAACCCGTCCTCGCGGCGCACCGAGGTCGGCAGCCCGGCGCGCGCCGCCGTGCGGACCAGTCCCGTCTCGGCGGGCAGGCACCAGCCGACCAGCTCCCGGTGCCCGGCCGCCCGCGCCGCGCCGGCCAGCGAACCGAGCAGCGCGGTGCCCACACCGCGCCCCTGCCACCCGTCCTCGACCAGCAACGACACCTCGGCGCTGGCGGGCGTGGGCATCGGGATGAGCTGGCCCATGGCGACCACCCGGTCCGCGCACTGCGCCACCACCGTGCTGCCGCGCGGCGGGCTGAGCAGCCGGTGCAGCCACCGCCTCGGCACGGTCCGCATGCCCGAGTGGTAGCGCTGGAACAGGGTGCCCATCGAGCAGCGGGAGTGCAGCTCGGCGACCGCCTCCTCGTCGCCCGCGCGACCGGGCCGCAGCACGAGCGCCATGCCGTCGTCGGTCAGCAGCGCGGTCGGCTGGGGCGTGGCCGCGCCGGCGGCGGACAGCAGGTCGATCAACGCCTGCCCGCGGGCCAGCTCGACCTGCGTGAACGGCGCCCAGCCTCGTTTGATTGCCGCTGCTCCGCAGACGGCGGGCGAGGTCGCCTCGAAGTCGGGCGTTCGCGCCTGACTTTCCGGCAATCGAAAGACGTGATTGCCGGAAAGTGAGGCGCGAACGCCCGACGCGACCTCGCGGTCGTGGTCGGGTCGGGTGGGGGAGGTGGCCTCGGGGTCGGCGGGGGTGATGATCACCGAGTCGGCGCCCATGACGATGCGCAGGGCCTCACCGATGGCGTTGGGGTCGTGCAGCCCGAGGGCGGCGGCGCGCAGCGCGGCCGTCGGCGCGTCGACCAGGTCGCGCAGGTCGGCGGCCGTGATGCCGACGCACCGGCCGCCCTCGGCGCGCACCGCGTCCACCAGGTCCGCGGGCAGCAGGCCCGGCGCGGCCTGGACCACGAGCTCGTCCAGCACGCCGCCGGGCACCGGGATCACGGACAGCGCCAGCACGTTGCAGTCCTGGTGCGCCAGCCGGACGGTCACCCGGGCCAGGGCGCCCGGGCTGTCGTCCAGCTCGACGCGCAGTCGCCAGGTCTTCGGTGTGGTGTCCATGCGACCAGGCTGGACGGCCCACGTTGCGGTGGGGCGACGTGGGCGTTTCGGCGACGTGAGGACTGACAGTGAGGATGTAGGTGAGCACCTCCCGGCTGGGGTCTGACCCCAGGACTGACTGACTTCGGGTCCTCAACGGGATCTGTCGGCCC
>NZ_JBVJVK010000084.1:0-32860 GCF_055603705.1 Actinosynnema sp. NPDC037264
AAAAAAGACACCCCACCCCCCCCCCACCACCCCCCCCCCCCCCCCCCCCCCCCCCCCCCCCCCCCCCCCCCCCCCCCCCCCCCCCCCCCCCCCCCCCCCCCCTGCGCCGTGCCGCGGCCGGGTGCCGCGGCTGCGAGCTGTACAAGCCGGCCACGCAGACCGTGTTCGGCGCGGGGCCGGGCGACGCCGGGTTGGTGCTCGTGGGCGAGCAGCCCGGCGACGTGGAGGACCGGCGGGGCGAGCCGTTCGTCGGGCCGGCGGGCCGACTGCTGGACAAGGCGCTGGACGAGGCCGACCTGGCCCGTGAGGGCGTCTACCTGACCAACGCGGTGAAGCACTTCAAGTTCGTGCCCGCCGAGCGCGGGAAGCGGCGCATCCACAAGACGCCGTCGCGCGGCGAGGTGGTGGCCTGCCTGCCGTGGCTGCACGCCGAGTTGGCGCAGGTCCGGCCCACGTTGGTGGTGTGCCTGGGCGCGACGGCGGCCAAGGCGGTGCTGGGCAGCGCGTTCAAGGTCAGCGAACGCCGTGGCCGGGTCGAGCGGGTCGAGGACTACGACGTGATCGCGACCGTGCACCCGTCGGCGGTGCTCCGCGCCCCCGACCGCGACGAGGCGTACCGGGGCTTCCTCGCCGACCTGAAGGTCGTGCGCGCCCACTTGGGCTGAGTGCCGGTGCCGACGTGCCGGTGCCGACGTGCCGGGGAAAGTGAAACGGCCCCCTGACCGCTTCCCGCACCAAGTGCGGGCCGAGCTGGACTGGGCTCGGGGTCACGGGGGCCGGGTGGCTGCCTGGGATTCGCCCAGACCACCTGGGAAAGGTCGGTCCTAGCGGACAGCCACCTCACGACGAGTCCTATAGCTATTCAACTTCGGACCACCTCCTTCCTCGTGTGCCACGAACCTATGCGAGGGCGCGCGACGCGTGCAACGGATATTCGGGCTCGGCCGGGGCGTGCAGCGCGGCGTCCGATTCCCGCCGGACTGGAATGCGCCGGCGCGACACGATCGTGGCATGAACTTCGAAGGCAAGGTCGCCCTGGTCACGGGCGGCAGCAGGGGTATCGGCGCGGCGACCGCGGTGCGGTTGGCGGAGTTGGGCGCGGACGTCGCGATCACCTACCGGACCAGTCCGGGTGACGTGGTCGACCGGGTCAAGGAGTTGGGGCGGCGGGTAGTGGCCGTGCGGGCGGACAGCGGTGACGCCGACGCGGTGGTCGCGGCGGTGGAGGAGACCGTCGCGGTGCTGGGGCGGTTGGACGTGCTGGTGAACAACGCGGGCGAGTTCATCGTCGGGCCGGTGGAGGAGCTGGGGGTGGCCGAGTTCGACCGGACGTTCGACGTGAACGTGCGGGCGGCGTTCGTGGCGGTCAAGGCGGCGCTGCCGCACCTCGGCGACGGCGGTCGGGTGATCGCCATCGGCAGCAACGTGTCCGAGCGGGCGGTGTTCCCCGGGTTCTCGCTGTACGCGGCGTCGAAGGCGGCGTTGGTGGGGATGACGAAGGCGTTGGCGCGGGAGTTGGGGCCGCGGGGGATCACGGTGAACCTGGTGCACCCCGGTGCGACGGACACCGCCTCGAACCCGGCGGACGGCGCCGGTTCCGACGTCGTGCGCGGGTTCACGGCGGTGGGGCGTTACGCGGAGCCGTCGGAGATCGCGGCCGCGGTGGCGTTCCTCGCGTCCGAGGAGGCGCGTTACGTGACGGGCGCGCAGTTGCACGTCGACGGCGGCTTCACCGTCTGACAGCCGGGAGTCCTGCGTTCAGGCGCACCCCGGAGTCGACGCTCGGCGCAGGGTCGGCGGGCGTCGAACCCGGGGTGCGTGGACGCAGGACTCCCGCGTGCCGGGACTTCTGCGGTCGTTAGCTCGCGTTCACGTCGATGCAGGCGTAGAACGCGTTGGAGGTGTCGCCGATGTTCCAGATGGCGAGCACCGTCTGACGGCCGGACGCGCCCAGGTTCACCGTGTGCGACACGGTGGCCGGGGGTTGCTGCATGCCGCCGTCGACGAAGCCGACCCGCCTGCCGCTGACGTAGTACTCGTAGTTCGCGGTGCGGTGCCGTGCGGTGAAGGTCCAGGTGAAGGTGACGGTCCGGCCGGTGTTCGCGACCTGCCAGCCCTTGCTGTTGTCGTTCAGCTCGGCGAACCGGGCGACGCCGCCGTTGCAGCTGCGCAGGCCCTTCGGGCCTTCGACGCTCTGCGGCTCCCACTTGATGTCGCCGCACGAGACGACGCCTCGGGCGCACTGCGCCTGACGGCTGGCCGGTGACGACACGTACCCGTGCGCGTACGCGGGCGCCGAGGGCAGGGCGACCGTCACGAGGGGCGCGGCGAGCACGCCTGCCGCCACCGCGGCGATCCTTCGGCGGAGTGACATGTGGACTCCTCTGATCGGATGGGCGGAAACGCTTGTGGCGAACGCCAACCCGAGTGCGCTGGGTGGAGCGTTCACCCAAACGCGGCGGCAGGTCTAGACCATACTCTCTGTGATTGCCCGATGACAACCGTCAACCGCGCACGGACTGGGCGGGTTGTCCTGTCCGGGCGAACATGCGGCTGTACCGGATCCGGTGGGTCAGGAGACGGCCGAGTCGAGGACGTCGGCGAGTTCGGCGGGTGCCGAGAGCATCGGCCAATGCCCTGTGGGCAGGTCGAAGCGTCGCCAGGGCGGCTGGTTCAGGAAGGCCGGCATCGGGATCCCGGCATCGAGCAGGGCCTTGAAGTCGTGGCAGGCGATCAGGACGCGGTCCACTCCCGGACCAGGGTCGGTAGCCTCGGCGAGGCGCTGGGTGAAGGTGCCGAACGGCTGAGGAGTGGCGCACCCGAGCAGGCGCTCCCGCCGGCCTTCGTCGAGCCCGTCGAGGCTGCTGGACATGCCGAGAACGTCGATCGGCGGCATCGCCAGCCGCCACCCGTCCCCGAAGGCGGTGACCTGCTCGCGCAGCTGGTCGGCGACCTGCGGCGGCATGAGGTCGAGCATGCACATTCCCGCCGCGAACGGGGCGCTGTCGACGTACACCACGCGCTCCAGCCGATCATCGAGACGTCCTGCGGCCCCGGTGACCGGGGCGGCCGCGTAGCTGTGGGCCACCAGCGTGACGTCGCGCAGGTCCTGCCCTTCGACAAGATCGGTGAGGTCGCCGATGTGGGTGTCCAGATCCGTCTGGGGACCGCCCAGGTCGGCCCGGTCGGCCAGGCCCGTCAGCGTCACCGCCACCGCGGTGTGGCCGCGCTCCCGCAGTAGGCGAGCAGTCTCGTCCCAAGCCCACGCCCCGAGCCAGGCGCCGGGAACCAATACGAAAGTAGCCATGTGATCTCCCTGAAGTGCGATGTCCGCGGGAGCGTAAGGTCGATACAGGACAGAATCTGCCCTGAAACGGTCGGTGATCCATGTCGCATCCGCTCACTCGCGTGCTGACGCTGCTGGAGCTCCTCCAGTCCCACGTCCGACTCACCGGAGCCGAGCTGGCCGACCGCCTGGGCACCGATGTCCGCACAGTGCGCCGCTACACCGCGCACCTCCGGGACCTCGGTATCCCGGTGGAAGCAGAACGCGGCCGCCACGGCGGCTACCGACTGGCCCGCGGATACCGGATGCCGCCCCTGGTCCTCACCAACGACGAGGCACTGGCCGTCGTCCTGGGCCTGGTCGCCGCGGAACGCGTCGGCATCGGCACCACAGTGGCCACCACAGGCGCGCTGGCGAAGATCGAGCGGGTACTGCCGCAGACACTGCGCGAACCGCTCAACGCGATCCGCGAATCCGTCGCGTTCACCGCCAACGCCGTGATCGGGCAGGCTCCGGGCACCGGCATCCTGCTCGCCCTGGCCCAAGCCACCCGCACCAGCACCGCGGTCAGCATCAGCTACCAGTCGTGGCGCCGGCAGCACACCGAACGCGAAGTCGACCCCTACGGCGTGGTCTTCCACAGCGGCCGCTGGTACCTCGTCGGCCACGACCACCTCCGAGGCACCCTGCGAACCTTCCGCATCGACCGCATCACGTCCGTCGCCCCCCAGGCCCGCGACTTCACCGCCCCGGACGGCTTCGACGCCGCCTCCCACCTGGCCTCGGCCCTGGCGCAAGTGCCCTACCACTGGCAAGTCGAGGTGACCATCCACGGACCCATCGACGCCATCGCCCGCCGACTGCCTCGCTCGGCGGCAACCCTCACCGCGAACACCACCGGCGTCCTCATGCGCGCCCGAGCGGAACGACTGGACGGCATGGCTCACCTGCTCGCCTCCCTCCAATGGCCCTTCACCATCCACCAACCCGACGAGCTGCGGCACGCTCTCAAGACGTTGGCTGACCAGCTCGCCGAAGCAGCACAACGAGAACCGGCAGAACCGCAGCCGTAACTCGGCGCCAACGCTCGCTGGGACAACCGCACAGGACAGCGGGTGTCCTGTCCGCGCGGCGTACGAGTGACAGCGGCCCGTTCGACCGCCCTGCCCGCCGGTCGTGCACGACGATCGAGCGCCCGGGCCAGGGGGCCCGGATCGCAGAGGGAGAACGAGACATGGGTGGCAAGGGGAAGAGACTCGCCCGCGCGCTGGTCGCCGTCGTGATGGGAGCCCTGATGGTGGTCCCGCCGGCAGGTGTCGCGAACGCGGCACCCACCCGCAACGGGGTGTGCGAGGTAGGCGAGTTCTGCCTGTACTACCTCTCCTATGGCTGGGCCACGGGCTCGGCGGTGTCGGACCACACCACATCCATCCCGGAGTACGGTTCCAGCCAGCCCACCTGTTGGGAGTTCAAGGGCACCGGCACCGGTAGTGGCGTGTGCGTCAAGCAGGAGGCGGTGTCGGCCTGGAACCGCAGGTCCGGAACCGTCCGCCTCTACATCCTCCCGGGCTGTGAGGGAGAGCAGCGGTGGGTCATCCAACCGGGACAGCAAGTCCCGGATCTGGGCGTCCACGCCAACCGGAACCAGTCGCACAGCGTGGCGTCGTCAGGAACGTGCTGACCGACCGCCATCCGGGAGGTCGCCCGTTCGGCGAACCGCGGTTCGGGACCGGCTTTCGGGTCGCAGGTAGACGATCTGCCAGTCCGCACGGTCAGGGCGGACAGCGGCACCCATGTCGAGCCGGCCGCCGATCGCGCGGCGGGTGGTCTTCCCGGCGTCCACCGGGAAGACCACCCGCACCCCCGGAGCGGCGGCGTCAGCAGCGCCGGTGGTTCCGCACCGCCCACCGCGCGACGCTTTCACCGATGACGGTCTGGGGGACGAAGTACTCCAAGGGGCCCTTGACCGTCACGTACGGGTGCCAGGCGCCCGCGTCGTAGAACCACGCGTCCGCGCAGTAGCCGCCGGCGCCGACGTAGAAGGACAGGGCGCGGCTCCAGTAGAGCGGACTGCCGTCCGTGCGCCGGTGAGCCGGCAGGAGCGCCTGGTAGGAACCGGCGACGTTGTCCTTCGACACCCCGATCGAGATGGAGGTCTCGTTGCTGATGTAGCTGATCAACTGCAGCGGCGCGACGGTGGAACCGGCGGCCGGGACCGGGCCGCCCGCGTCCACCGCGTCGGCGGTCGGCGCGGCGCTCGCGGGTGCGACCAGTGAGATCGCGGCGACCACCGACAGGAACAGCACCGCCAGGCCCCGCGCCAGGATGTTCGTCTTCCTCATCGTGCCCCTCTCCTCGTCCTCTGACGTGTCGCCCGCGGTCCGGACGGCACGTCGGCGATCGTGCGGGGCCGTTCGGGTGAATTGCCCGTGATTCCCCACAATGCGCTGCTCAGCGCGATAGCCATGCACCGCCGAGCGGTTGCACGGGGGAGGAGCGGCGGATGGCGGAGTTCCGCCTTCTTGGCGCGGTGTTCGCGCTCGTGGACGGCGAACCGGTCGACCTCGGGCCGGCTCGACAGCGGTGCGTGCTGGCGGCGCTGGCGGTGGACGCGGGCCAGGTGGTCTCGGTCGACCGGCTGATCCACCGGGTGTGGGGCGAGCAGCCGCCGCTGCGGGCCCGCGAAACGCTGGTGAACTACGTGTCCAGGTTGCGCCAGGTGCTGGCCGCGAGCACCGCGCCCCTCGTGCGGCGCTCGGGCGGCTACGTCCTGGCGGTCGCACCGTCGACGGTCGACCTGCACCGCTTCCGCGATCTCCGCGCACGCGCCCGCGCCGAGGACGACCGCCGGGCGGCGGAACTGCTCGGGGAAGCCCTGGGGCTGTGGCGCGGGGACGCCATGACCGGTCTGGTCGGCGACTGGTCCGAGGGTGAACGCGACCGCCTGCACCGGGAACGCCTCGACGCCGAGTGCGACCTGGCCGACGTGCTGCTGCGGCTCGGGCGCGGGGACGACTTGGTGGCGGGGCTGACCACGCGCGTCGCCGAACACCCGCTGGACGAACGGATCGCCGGCCAGTACCTGCTGGCCCTGCACCAAGCGGGCCGCACGTCCGACGCCTTGGAGCACTACCGGCTGCTGCGGGAGCGGCTGGTCGCCGAGTTGGGTGCAGACCCCGGACCACCGCTGCGGGGTCTGCACCTGCGGATCCTTGCCGCAGACCCCGAGCTGCCCGGTCCTGCGTTACCCGGCGCTTTACCCGGTCCTGCGTTACCCGGCCCAATCCTGCCCGGCCCCACACCGTCCGGCCCGCCCCTGTCCGGACCAGCGGCGGGAACCAGCGGGACGCGGGAGACACCGCACCAACTCCCCGCCGCGCCCGCGCTGTTCACCGGTCGCACCGCCGAGCTGGTCGAGCTCGACCTCGCGCTCGCCGACCTCGGGACGGCCGTGACCTGCGTGATCAGCGGCTCCGGCGGCATCGGCAAGTCCTGGCTGGCCCTCACCTGGGCCCACCGCAACCTGCACCGCTTCCCCGACGGGCAGCTGCACGTCGACCTCGGCGGCTTCGGCCCCGGTGACCCCAAGCAGGTGACCGACGTCCTCGCGGACTTCCTGACCGCCCTGGGTGTGGACCGCGACCACCACCCGCGCGACCTCGACGCCCTCGCCACGCTCTACCGCACCCGGAGCACCGGCAAGCGCCTGCTCGTCCTGCTGGACAACGCCGCCACGTCCGAGCAGGTCGTCCCCCTCCTGCCCGGTGGGAGCGCCTGCACCGTCCTGGTCACGAGCCGGCACCGGCTGCCCGCGCTGCTCACCCGGCACAGCGCCCGTCCCGTCCGGCTCGACGTGCTGTCCGAGACGGAGGCCCGCGCCCTGGTCCACGCCGCCGTCGGCGACGTCCGCGCCACGGCCGAACGGGCGGTGACCGAACTGATCGGCCTGTGCGGCGGGTTCCCGTTGGCGCTCGGCCTGGTCGCCGCGCACATCCGCACCGACCCCGAACTGCTGGACGACCTCGTCACCGAGCTGCGCGAGCTGGGTCCGGGCGCCCTGGACTCCGACGACCCGGCGGTCAGCCTCCCCGCCGTCCTGTCCTGGTCCCTGCGCCACCTCACCGAACGGCAGCGCACCACCTTCGGCCTGCTGGGCACCGCCTTCGGCCCCGACGTCGACCCGCCCGCCGCCGCGGCCCTGACCGGACTGCCCGTCCGCGACACCCGCGCCGCGCTGCGCGCGCTCGTCGACGCGTCCCTGCTCACCCGCGCACCCGGCGACCGCTACGCCATGCACGACCTGATCCGCGCCTACGCGGCCTCCACCGCCCGTGACGAATTATCGGAGCGAGCGCGCCAGGCCGCCCTGGAACGGCTCGTGGACTTCTACCGGCACACCGCCCACGCCGCCGCCCAGCTCCTGAACACCAACCGCCTCCCGATCCGGCTCGACCCGCCCGCACCCGGTTCCCACCCCCGCCCGCTGCGGGACCGCCCGGCGGCCACGGCCTGGCTGGACGCCCACCGGCCGCACCTGTCGGCCGCCCAGCGAACCGCCGCCTCCCTCGGCCACCACGGTGCCGTGTGGCACCTGGCCTGGGCCGCGAGCAAGTTCTACCGGCAGCGCGGGCACCGCCATGACGACCTGACCGCGTGGCAGGCCGCCGTCGACGCCGCCGACCACCTGCCCGATCCCACCGCGGGCATCCTCGCCCACCGACTGCTCGGCTTCGCCCACGCCAACCTCGATCGGCACGAACACGCTGCCGCACACCTGCGCCGGGCACTCACCCTCGCCGAACACCACCACGACCGCGTCCAACAGGCCCACACGCACCACGTCCTCTCCCGCGCTCTAGAGCGACGCGGAGACCTTCACGAAGCCTTGGAACACGCCTGCCGCGCCTTGTCCCTCTACCGGGACCTCGGCGAGTCCTTGCGCGAAGCGCTCCTGCTCAACGCGGTGGGGTGGTACACCGCCCGCCTGGGCGACCACGACACCGCTCGCGAGCACTGCCGCACCGCCCTCGACCTGCACCGGCGCCACCACAACGCCGAGGGCGAGGCGTACAGCCAGGACGCCTTGGGGTACATCGAGCACCACGCCGGCCACCACCACGAGGCCATCGACCACTACCAGCGGGCCATCCCGCTCTTCCGCGAGCTCGGCAACACCGCCGAGGTCGCCCACAACCTCGACAACCTGGGCCACCCCCAGACCGCCGTCGGTCTGCGCGAACAAGCCCGCGCGTCCTGGCAGGAGGCCCTGGAGCTCTACCGGCAACAGGGCCGCACCGCCGACGCCGACCGCGTCCAGCAGCAACTCGACGAGCTCGACCGGTCGAGCTCCACCGACAGCGCGACCGGCAGAGACGAACTGCGGATCCGGTTCGCGTGAGGTCGAGAGCGCACCACGGCACAGCGGCTCGGCCGCAAGGCGCAGCTCACCGATGTGGGACGGGAGATCGCGAGCACCCCCGGAACCGGCCAGACCTTCAGTTCCACCACTTCCGCACCGGCCGGGCGGGCGAGTGCCTCGGTGGCCGGGGGCAGCGGCAGCGCTGTGCCGCCCTGGACGAACTCCCACCGCCAACCACGCGCCTGGACCAGGTCGAACACCGCTTGCCAGTCCTCCACCGACGCATCCAGGACGAACACGTCGGGAAGCGACCCCATCAGGTCGGGATCGAAGAAGCTCCAGACCTCGTCCCAGTGAAGATCCGACATGCGGCCATGGTGCCTGGCGGGTGACGCGGTCGCAGTCCACTTGCGTTGGCCGCGGCCTCGGGTGGCACCTGATCGTGGTGGCGGCCTGCCGGTCCGGGCTCAGCCGGTTCGCGTCGATCCCGGGTGCGACTCCGGCTCGGGCTCCGGCCACGACTCCGGCGCCGGGCCGAACGCGCGCCGGGCGGCTCGGACGGCCAGGGCTGCGAGGGCGGCGTTGGCACCGCCGCCGATCACCGCGCCGATGCCGAACGGGGCCACCCGGCCGAGCACGATGATCCCCTGCTTGGTGCCGTACTTGGTGATGAAGTTCTTGCCCAGGACGCTCCCTCGAGTCGTCACGTCCGCGCCCAGTCTCGCACCCGGCCGTCGCGTTCGGCCCCCGCGGCGACTCCGGCGCGGCGGGACGGCTCGTGATGTTGGTTTCGCGATCTTGCGCGCTCCGGTCGGGGCGCGCGACGGTTGATCCACCACACCTCCGGTGACGGGGGAGTGGCCGCTCTCCGCCGGTCTCCTCCCGCAGCAGCGCTGCCGCGGGGCTCGTCGCGACAGCCCGCGATGGTCGCGTCCGCTGTCGAGAGGAGGTCGTCGAGGTGGTCGTTCCTTCGAGGCGGACGGCTCGGTCGAAACCGCTGGTGCGCACCGCTCGGGTCCGCACCGCGCTTCGCCGGGTCGCGCGGTGGCGTCGCAACCGGGCGCCGAGGATCTGGAAGGTGGTGCGCGTCGCCCTCTTGGTCCTGGAGGGCGTCGTGGCGCCGCTGAAGGGAGAAGCGGCCCTCGCCATCACGGCGAGGGCGCTCCTCGTGGTGGGTGACGCGATCGTCGACGCTGGCAGGCACGAGCGATCGTGAAACCCGGGGTCCGGCCGTCGCGAGGCGGCCGGACCTCCTCCCTCACAGGGAACAGCACCGATCGGCGCAAGCCAAGACGTGCCTTCGCGTCACTACCGTGAGGGCGACACGAAAGTCGTTTCGTTCCGGCGAATCGGGAGGGGGACTCCTCGGTGACGACACCGACCTGCCAAGTCTGCGGCGGGCCCCTGTCCTCCTCGACCGAGACCGGCCGCCCGCGCAAGTTCTGCTCGGACCGGTGCCGCTCGCGCGCCCACCGCGCCCGCAAGCACGAGACCGAACGAGCCACCGCACGCCTGGCCCGGCAGTGCGACGTCGAGGTCGCCGGGCACCGGTGCGAGCGGGCCGCGGCGTTCCTGCTCGCGGTGGACGGGCGGCAGCTGAAGGTCTGCCCCGCGTGCCGGGAACTCGCGCTGGCCTTCCTGGTCGGCCAGGGCGCTTCCGTGACGGCGGTGGAGACCCGGCCGATCGCCGACGCGAACCCCGAACCGGCGCGGACCGCTCCCCACCCCTCCGGTCGGGGGAAGGTGCTGCTCATCGAGGACGACGACCGCGTGTCCGAGGCGCTGATCGGGGCCCTGCAACGCAGGGGGTACGAGGTCGTGCCGGCCCGCGACGGCCGGACGGGGCTGCGCGAGGCGATCACGCAGCGCCCCGACGTGGTGCTGCTCGACCTGGGCCTGCCCGACATGGACGGCATCACGTTGCTGCGCAAGCTCCGCGCCGCGAGCGACATCCCGGTGATCGTCGTGACCGCACGGGGCGACGTCGACGACATCGCCCTCGGTCTCGACACCGGCGCCGACGACTACCTCGTCAAGCCCTACGACTTGGGTGAGCTCGTGGCCCGCATGCGCCGGGCCATGCGGCAGCGGGCCGCCCCGGCCGAGAAGGTCTACGACGACGGGGTCCTCCGCGTGGACTTCAGGCTGCCGGAGGTTCGCGTCGGCGGCGTCGAGGCGACGTGCTCGCCCCGCGAGCTCCGACTGCTCGAGATCCTGGTCCGGTCGGCGGGCTCGGTGCAGTCGATCGACGCGATCGTCGCGCACGTGTGGGGGGATTCCTGGGCGACCGTCCCCCTGAAGCGCAACCTGGCGGTCGTGATGGCCATGCTGCGCTCGAAGCTCGCGGCCGCGGGCCTCGACCCCACCGCGATCGTCACCGCGCACGGCCTCGGTTACTACTACCAACCACCGAACCGGCCCGCGCGGCCGGCGTCGGGCCCGCGGATCGGCTACAGCCACGCCGAGCGGCTCCTGAACCCGCCGGACAAGCAGCCGCCGGGGCGCCTGGACGTGCCCGACTAAACCCGTTGGCGGGCCACGGCGACCACTGCTACCGTGCCGGCGGCCGTGCGAGAGACCGAGGAGGTGGTACCCGTGAACGAGTCGACATGGGTGCTCCCCTCCGGGGTCACGGTCGGGCGGTAGGTCGTCCGGGAGCGCCGTTCCGCGAGCACTCCCGAAAGGCACGACCATGCGGTTCACGTCCGAACAGCGCTTCGACGACGGCGTCCTCGAGCGCGAGTTCACCCTCGGCGGGATCCCCGGCATCCTGTGGACGCCCGGATCCGCCTCCGCACCGTCCCCGTTGATCCTGCTCGGCCACCCGGGCGGGCTGGCCCGGATGTACCCGCGACTGGTGTCCCGGGCCCGGCACGCCGCGGCGGAGGGCTTCGCCACGGCCACCATCGAGCTGCCCGGAGGCGGTGACCGGCCCCGTTTCGCCGCCGTCGAAGAAGCGCGCGCCGACCTGCGCCGGGCGCTGGAGGCCGGTACGCCGGTCGACGACGGGATCGTCGACCGGCTCGTCCTCCCGCTGGTCGACCAGGCGGTCCCGGAGTGGCGGGCCGCGCTGGACGCCCTCCTGCCGCTGCCCGGGATCGGCGGCCCGGTCGGGTACTCGGGAGGGGTGATCTCCATCGGCGTCCGGCTGGCGGTGGTCGAGCCGCGCCTCGCGGCCGCGCTGCTGTTCGCCGGGAGTTACGTGCCCCGCAAGGTGTTCGAGGAGGCCCGGCAGATCTCCATCCCGCTGCAGGTCCTGCTCCAGTGGGACGACGAGGGCAACGACCGGCAGCAGGCCCTGGACCTGTTCGACGCCTTCGGCTCCGCGGAGAAGACGCTGCACGCCAACATGGGCGGGCACACCGGCGTGCCCGGGTTCGAGGGGGACGACGGGAACCGGTTCTTCGCCCGGCACCTGAAGTGAGGCCGGGGCGGTAGGGGCTCTCCTGGCGAAGGGCCTGGGCGGTCCAGGGCGGGGACCGCCTCGGTGATCGTGCCGGCGTGGAACCGCCCTGGCCGCCGTCAGCTGGACGGTCGGGTCCGGGAAGCCCGCCACATCGTGTGCTCCCGGCTCACCGCTTCCTCCGCGTCGGCCACCTCGCTGGCCCACGACGGCTCGTCCTCCACCAGCTCCAACCGGCTGCGCACGATCGCGAGCTCGTTGGCGGCGAACGTGTAGGCGCGGGCCAGCGTGGACAGCTGGCGCAGGCTGATCCACGCCGTGCCCGCCGCGATCACCGCCGCCACCACGCCCGCCAGGTCGAACCGCACCGCGCCGACCGCCTTGCCCAGCGCCGCGCAGATGCCGATCACCTCGATCGACAGCAACCCGGCCCGCCACCACCCGGCCAGCCGCTCGTTGCGCGCCGCCTTGGCCGTGTACCAGCGCTGCTGGTCGGCGACGCGCGCCTCCAGGTAGGCGACCTTGCGCTCGGCGAACGGCGCCGCCCGCAGCGCCCTCATCCCCTCGGTGACGACGGGCCGCTGCGACGGCCGGATGCTCGTCGTCGGCGCGTCCTCCAGCAGCTTGTGCATCTGCTGGATGAACCGGCGCTCGGTCTCGGCCTCGCCGCCCGCCTCGCCGCCCGCCTTGTCGAACGGCAGGCCGCCGACGCTGAACTTCCACGCCAGGCTCTTCGCCGACTCGGCCAGCGCCCGGCCGTCGTACCAGCGGTCCTCGGGGCGGGCGGCCTTCAGGTTCAGCTCGGTGACCGACACCGCGGCCAACGCGATCGCGGTGCCGATCGCGGCCACGTCGACCCGACCGAGGACGAACGGCACCGCGCCGGTCGCGGCGGCGGCCACGGCGAGCAGCAGCCGCAGCCGGACCCCGCGGACGTAGCGGTGCTGGCCGTCCAGCGACGCGCTGTCCGCCGCCTCGAACAAGCCGGGCAGGTCGTCGTGGCCCAAGCCCTTCGCCGTCATCGCTCCCCCTCCGGTCGGAAGACCCGTTCGACGTGCGCGCGCAGCTCGTCGGGGCCGAGCACGGTGGTCAACGGCGAGGTGGCGATCGCGGTGGACCGCTCGTCCGCGCCCTCGGCGATGGCGTCCGCGGTCCGACCGCTGCCGCGCAGCACGACCAGCGGCCGGTTGCGGCCCAGGCTGTGCTCGGCGTCGTCGAACGTGATCGGCCCGCCGTTGACCAGCACGGTCAGCGACGGTTCCGGTCCGGCGACCACGTCCGCCACCTCGGCCAGCCACGGCGACTCGTCACCCCACGCGCCACCGGGCACCAGCACCAGGTGGGTGTGGTTCGGCTCGAACGCGTCCAGGTCCACCGCCACCTCGGCGGCCACCCCGATCAACGGGAACCGCCCACCCGCCGCCGCACGCGCCCGACCGACCGCCCGCATCACTCCGACGTCCGTGCCGCCGTCCACCACCACCGCGCCGCACGCGTCGAGCAGCGGCACCAACCCGCGCAGCACCACCCCCAACGCCTCCAGCCCGTCCCGCTCCATCCCGGCGGCGCCACCGACCAGCACCAGCACCGGCCGGCCGGCCGGCAACCCGGCACCACCCAACTCCGCCCTCGACCCGACCCGCACCCTGTCCACGATCGGCGACCGTACCGGCGCACGCGCCACCGCACCTCGTTTCACCCCCGTGCCTCTCCCTCCCGGCCGCAGCCCGACCCGATCGCACCGACCGGCGCGGGGGCCGTTCGTCGTAGCCGGCGATGACGGCGTGGGTTGGTGTCAAGCGTTACAACTCCAGTTCGGTGAGGACGAGGACCCGTTGTTCGGTCAGGTCCTCCATGGCCGCGTGCACCCCCTCGCGGCCCGTTCCCGACTCCTTGATACCGCCGTACGGCATCTGATCGGCGCGGAAGCTCGGGACGTCGCCCACGATCACCCCGCCGACGGCCAGTCGCTTGGCGGCGCGGAAAGCCACCCGGACGTCGTGCGTGAACAGGCCCGCCTGCAACCCGAACCGGGAGGCGTTCACCCGGTTGAAGGCCTCGTCGACGGACGGCACGGAGTCCAGCACCACCACCGGCCCGAACACCTCCTCGTCCACGACCTTGCACCCCGGCGGCACGTCGGCCAGCACGGTCGGCTCGTAGGTCGCGCCCGACCGCCGCCCGCCGGCCAGCACGCGCGCACCCGCCGCGACGGCCTCGTCCACCCACGCCTCGACCCGCCGCGCGGCGGCCTCGTTGATCAGCGGGCCGACGTCGGTGGCCGGGTCGGTCGGGTCGCCGGTGCCGAGCTTGCGCACGTGCGACACCACGGCTTCGGCCAACGCCGGGTACACGTCCTCGTGCGCGTACACGCGTTGCACCGAGATGCACGACTGCCCGCCCTGGTACATCGAGAACGTGGCGATCCGCTGCGCCGCCCGGTCGAGGTCCGTCCAATCCGGACAGACGACGGCCGCCGCGTTGCCGCCCAGCTCCAGCACGACGTGCTTGCGCGGCACCCGGTCCAAAATGGAGTAGCCGACCGGGCCGGAACCGGTGAACGACACCACCGGCAGCCGGGGGTCCTCGGCCAGCGCGCCCGCCACCTCGTTGGGCACCGGCAGCACCGACCACGAACCGGCGGGCAGGTCGGTCTCGGCCAGCAGTTCGCCCAGCAGCAGCGCCACCAGCGGTGTCGACGGCGCGGGCTTGACCACGATCGGCGCGCCCACCGCCAACGCGGGCGCGACCTTGTGCGCCACCAGGTTCAGCGGGAAGTTGAACGGCGCGATGCCCAGCACGGGACCGCGCGGCGCCCGCCGCACCAGCGCCAGCCTGCCGTTCGCCGCCGGGTCGGTGTCCAGCCGCTGGAGCTCGCCGGAGAAGCGGCGCGCCTCCTCGGCGGCCCAGCGGAACGTCGACACCGCGCGGGCGACCTCGATCCGCGACCACTTCACCGGCTTGCCCGACTCGGCGGTGATCAGCGCGGCCACCTCGTCCGCGCGCTCGGCGAGCCGGCGTGACACGTGGTCCAGCGCCGCAGCCCTGGCGTGCGCGGGCAGGTCGGCGAAGTCGCCGGCCACGGCGTGCGCGGAGGCGACGGCCCGCTCCACGTCCTCGGCGGTCGCGTTGGACGTCACGCCGGCGAGCGCGCCGTCGTGCGGTGTGCGGATCTCGACCAGGTCCTCGCTCGTCGCGGGCTCGCCCGCGACCCAGTACGGCGTCGTCGTCACTGCAGGGCTCCTTCAAGCACGTCCAGGCCTTCGGCCGCCCGTCGGGGATGACGGGCGGTGGCAGCAGGCAGATCACGTTCCCACGGGTACGGGTACGTCGGTACGACGACTCCGGCGGCGACCTCGGGGGAGGTCGGCTCGACGGCGGGCACCGCGTCACGCACGTCGGCCAGGGCGTGGGGAAGGGCGGTGGACTCGGTGCGTCGAGCAGCGTCGAGGTCCGGCGCGCGCGTGGTGTCGGTGGCGGCCGAGGAGGTGCGGGCGACCGGCTCGCCCGCGGGGCCCTCCGCCACCAGGTCCGGAACGACGCCGGCCGGGCGGCAGGAGCCGGTCGGGACCTGGTCGGCGACCGGCGGCACGCGGTGCGACCGGCGGCGTTCGGCCGGCCCGCGTGACCGGGGTCCGGTGATCTCCGCGCGCGGTCGGGCCATGGGTACAGCATCGACCGGCGCGGTGGCGGGCGACAGTATCCACAGTGGCGATGGGGTGGCGGTGGCCTGTACACAGTGTCCATGTCGTTGACGGTCGGGCAGTTGGCCCGCGAGGTCGGGTTGACGGTGCACGTGGACGCGGGGCTGGACCGGGTCGTGGCGTGGGTGCACAGCACCGAGCTGGCCGACCCGACGCCGTTCCTGGAGGGCGGTGAGCTGCTGCTGACCACCGGCATCGCGCTCGGGCCGCCCGACGGGTACGTGCGGCGGCTGGTGGCGGCCGGCGTGGTGGGGCTCGGGTTCGGCACCGGGCTGAGCCACGACCACGTGCCGCCGGACCTGGTCCGGGCCGCGCGGGACGCCGGGCTGGCCCTGCTGGAGGTGCCGATGGCCACGCCGTTCATCGCGATCACCAAGGCGGTGTCGCGGGCCGTCGCGGCGGACGAGTACGCGGCGCCGGCGCGCACCGGCGCGGCGCAGCGGGCGCTGGCCCGTGCCGCGGTCGCCGACGGGCCGACGGGCGTGGTACGGAGGTTGGCCCGGCTCATCGACGGCGCGGCGGCGTTGCTCGACCCGCACGGCACGCCGGTGCACGTCGTCGGCTCGCTGCCCGACCTCGCCGGGCACCTGCGGCGGCTCGCGGCGGCGGGCGGGCCGGCCGGCGCGGCGTGGCAGTCGGACGGGCGGCACGTCGCCATGCAGGTGCTGGGGCGGCGCGGCTACCTGGCCGTGGCGGCCGGCGCGCCGCTGGACGCGGGCGTGGTCAACACCGCCGCGTCCCTGCTGACGGTGGCCCTGGCCCGGTCGGACGAGGTCGACGCGGTGCGGCGGGAGCTGCGGGAGGCGCGGTTCCGGCTGGTGCTGGCGGGCGTGCCGGTGGACGGGGTGCCGGACGGGCCGTTCCGGGTGTTCGTGCTGCGCGAGCGGGCGGAGCCGGCGGGGTTCTGGGCGGAGGTGGACGGCCGGGTCGTGGTGCTGGCCCGCGAGGTGGACGTGCCCGCCGCCGCGTCCAGCCCGGTGGACGTGAACGGCGTCGCGCGCGGCTACCGGGAGGCGTTGCGCGCGTTGGAGGCGGGCGTGGACGCGTTCGAGGAGGTCGCCGGGTCCGGCCTGCTCGCGCCGGACGCGGCGGAGTTCGCCGCCGCCCTGCTCGCTCCACTGGACGACGTGCTGCGCGAGACGCTGCGGGTGTGGCTCGCGTGCCACGGCCAAGCCGACCCGGCCGCCGCCCGGCTGGGCGTGCACCGGCACACCGTGCGCAACCGGCTCAAGCGGGTGGAGGCGCTGCTCGGCCGTTCGCTGGAATCCGCGGGCGTGCGCGCCGAACTGTGGCTGGCCCTGCACGCCTGACCGTACGCTGGGCGGACACCGCCACCGTCCACTCCTTGTCCACGAGGGGGATCCCTTGGCGCGCTTCCGATTACTCGCCCACGCGGCGGCGGTCGTCACCGTCACCGCGGCCTTGCTCACCGCCGTGTTCGTCAACCCCGCCGGCGCTTGCGTCTGCATGCCGGCCAACGAGGCCCTGCGCTACCAGCAAGCCGTCTACGTGTTCTCCGGAACGGTGGTCCACGAGAAGGCGGAGGAGCACTTCTACCGGTACACGGTCGAGGTCGACACCGAGTACAAGGGTGAGGTCCCGCACCGGGTCTACGTGCTGTCGCCGCGGAACCACTCCTGCGGCATCCGGCTCACCGTCGATGCGGCGTACGTCGTGTTCGCGAAGGGCGACGTGTCCGACCGCCGGGTGGAGACCGAGTACTGCAGCGGCACCAGGTCGGCCGCGGCCGGGCCGCCGACCACCACCTCGCCGTGGTCCGGCACCTCGCCGCCCACGACGACCTGCACGACGGCCACGCCGTGACCACCCGCCGTCCACCCGCCGGAGATCGCGCCGCGGGGCGCTCTCCTTCGACCACCAGGGGGAAACCGTGCCGCGCTTGAGATTCCTGGCCCACGCGGCCGGCGTCGTCACCGTCACCGCCGCTCTGCTCACCTCGGTGTTCACCGGTCCGGCCAGCGCGTGCAGCTGCCTGCCCAGCACCGAGGGGCAGCGCTTCTACCAGGCCACCTACGTCTTCGACGCGCTCGTGCTGAGCGAGGCGCTGGAGGCAGGCGACCCGTCCGTGACCTACGACGACAAGTACCGGTACACCGTCGACGTCGGCCGGGTCTACAAGGCCGACGTGCCGTCGCAGGTCGACATCATTACGCCCGCCAGCGGCGCGATGTGCGGCATCAGGCTCTACCCGGGCACCGAGTACGTCGTGTTCGCGCACGGCGACGCGTCCGACGGTCGGGTGGAGTCGCACTACTGCAGCGGCACCCGGCCCGCCTCGGCCGGTCCGCCGGTGACCACCCTGCCCTCTACCACCACTACGACCCCCTCAACGGCGACCTGCACGACCGCCGTGCCGTAACGGGTGAGGGATTTCGCTCGACCGTGCGCCGGAGGTCACTCAACCGGGTGGTCTTCGGCGCTCAGTCGGTCGGCTCGGCGCCGTCCACCGGTCCGTGCTCGTACTCTTCATCCGGGTCGTTCCCGTCTTGCGCGGGCCTGACCTCGTCCACCTCGCCGAGGGCGTCCACCTTCGCGGCGGGGTCGTCGATGAACTCGTCGATCGTGGGTTCGCGCTCGCGTTCGGTCATGTCGCGGAGGTACCCCGGGTCGGGGGTCCGACACGGCTTCGGCATCCCGAAGAAATCGGTGGTTTGTGACGGCGGTGCTACGGGTAGGTGGACGCGGAACGGCAAACCGGGTGGCTGACCGTGCCCGCGGCCAGGTAGCTTCCGGCGTCCGGGCCGACGTCGTCGACACAGCGGAGGTTCAACCGGATGTGGGACGGTGACCTGACCGGTGAGGTGGTCGACGGCAGGTACGCCCTCGGCAGCCTGTACGGGTCGGGCGGCATGGCCGAGGTGTACCGGGCGGTGGACACCCGTCTCGACCGGAAGGTCGCGATCAAGTTCTTCCTGGGCCAGGCCTCCGGCGAGGACCGGATCCGGCTCGACCGCGAGGCGCAGGTGCTCGGCGAGCTGCAGTTCCCCGGCCTGGTCGAGGTGTACGGCACCGGCAGCTTCCGCGGGCGGCCCTACTTCGTGATGCAGCCGGTCGACGGCGGCACGCTGCGCCGGCGCATGCGCGGGGCGATGTCGCCCGAGGTGGTGGCCGCGATCGGGTCGCAGATCGCCGGCGTGCTGGCCCACGTGCACGCCAACGACGTGGTGCACCGGGACGTGAAGCCGTCGAACATCCTGCTCGACGCGACCGGGCGGCGGGCGTACCTGGCCGACTTCGGCTTGGCGTTGCAGGCGCAGGTCACCCGCGTGACCAGGTCCGGGATCCTGGTCGGCACCGCAGGCTACCTCGCGCCCGAGCAGGTGCGCGGGGGCGACGTGCTGCCGGCCGCCGACGTCTACGCGCTGGGCCTGGTCCTGCTGGAGTGCCTGACCGGGCGGCCGGAGTACCCGGGCGGCGACACGGAGGCGGCGCTGTCGCGGCTGCACCGGGAGCCGCGCATCCCGGCCAACCTACCCGACCCGTGGGTCGACGTGCTGACCGCGATGACGGCGTCCGACCCGGCCAAGCGGCCGTCGGCGGCGGAGTGCGAGCGCCTGCTCGACGCTGCGCAGCGGGCGAGCGCCGGCCTGTCGCCGCTGGTCGAGGTGGCGGTGGTGGACCGGCCCCAGGCGGACGAGCCCGAGCCGAAGTCCGACAACCGGCCGCTGCTGCTGGGCGCGGCCGCCGCGGCGGCGGTGCTGACCGTGATCGGCTTCCTGGCGATGAGCGACCCGTTCGACTCCGGGCCCGGTGGGCGCGGCGGCAGGCCGGTGACGAGCACCGCGGCCGACCCGATCGCCGAGCAGGGGACGGAGACCGGCGCGGTGGTGCCGGGCAACCCCTCCACGGTGACGGTGCTGCAGGACGCGCCGGCGCGGGAGCTGCCGGTCGGGAACACCGGGGACGACGCCGCCGGCGGCGGCAACACGGTGACGGAAACGACGCCCGCTGCCGCCACCACGACCACCACCAAGGCCGAACGGGAGACGCCGGTCGTGCCGTCGAACGCGCCGGTCGTGATCGTGCCGACCCCGGGACCGCCCACGGTGGTGACCGGGCCGCCGTCGAGGGACCGCGGCGCCTCGTCGGGCCGGGGCTGACCCGACCCGGCGGCCCGATCGGTTGCCGGTGAGCGCTGCCGGTGGGTGCGGTCGGGTGGGTGCGGTTTGGTCAGCGGAGGGCCGGGAGGAGCTCGCCCTTGGCGAAGTCCAGGAACTCCGGCTGGTGATCGCCGCCGATCTGGACCAGCGCCAGGTCGGTGAAGCCCGCGTCGCGGAACTTCGCCACCGCCTCCACCACCGGGCCGACGTCCGGGCCGCACGGGATCCGCGCGGCCACGTCCTCCGGTCGCACGAACTGCGTCGCGCCGGCGAAACCGGACGTGCCGGGCAGCTCCGAGTTGACCTTCCAGCCGCCCGCGAACCACCGGAACTGCTCGTGCGCCCGCTCGACCGCCGCGTCGCGGTCGGGGTCCCAGCAGATCGGCAGCTGACCGATCTTGCGCGACCGCTTGCCCTGGAAGACGTCCCACTCCTGGCTCAGCGACGCGTCCGGCTCGGTCGCCACCATCGCGTCCGCCAGCGGCGCGAACGTGCGCACCGACTGCCCGCCGGACACCGCCACCGCGATCGGCACGCGCTGCTCGGGCAGGTCCCACAGCTTCGCCGAGTCGACCCGGAAGTGCTGGCCCGAGTAGTTCACGTACCCGCCCTCGAACAGCTGCGAGATGATCTCCACGGCCTCCCGCAGCAGCTCGTGCCGCACGTTCACCGGCGGCCACCCGCGGCCGACGACGTGCTCGTTCAGGTTCTCGCCCGCGCCGATGCCCAGCGTGAACCGGTTGCCAGACAGCAGCTGCACGGTCGCCGCCTTCTGCGCCACCACCGCCGGGTGGTAGCGCACGGTCGGGCAGGTCACGTACGTCATCAGCTCGACCCGCTCGGTGGCCTGCGTGACCGCGCCGAGCACGCTCCACGCGTACGGCGCGTGCCCCTGCTCGTCCAGCCAGGGCGAGTAGTGGTCGCTCATCACCTCGAAGTCGAACCCCGCCTGCTCGGCGAGGCCCGCGTGCTCGACCAGCTCCCGTGGCCCGGCCTGCTCGGTCATCAGCGTGTAGCCGATCCGCACGATTCCTCCTACGCCATCGGCAGGTCGGTGAGGTCCGCCCGCAACTCGTCGAGTTCCTCGTAGACTGCCGACGCGCCGGCGTCGCGCAACTCGGCTTCGCCGAAACCACCCGTGCGAAGGCACACCGCGGGCAGCCCGGCCCGTGCGGCGGCCTCGCAGTCCCACACCGAGTCGCCGATGACCACGGCCCGGCCGCCCCGGTCCACCCGCCGCAACGCCACCTCGATCAGGTCCGGCGCGGGCTTGCTCTCGGCGACGTCGTCCGACGAGGTCGAGGTGATGCCGGACGCGTCGATCAGCTTCAGGTAGTGGTCGACGTGGTGGCGCTTGCCGGAGCTGGCCAGCACCACCGCGAAGTCCTGCTCCAGCGCCGAGGAGATCAGGCGGTGCGCGCCCTCCAGCGGCCTGACCTCGGCCAGCATCGGCTCGAACGCCACCTCCCAGGCCTTGCGCACCTCGTCACCGTGCTCCCGTTCCACGTGCTCGCCCGCCACGGCGGCGACGAGCTTGTCACCGCCCATCCCGATGGCCCGGTGCAGGCGCCAGGTCGGCACGGTGAGGTCGAAGCGGCGGAACGCGCGGAACCAGGCCACCGCGTGGTGGTAGTTGGTGTCCACCAGCGTGCCGTCCACGTCGAGGACGAGCGTGTTGGTCATGCGGCCTGGTTAGCCCGGCCGGGAGACCCGCAAACCGGCCGACCGCGCGAACCGCGCCAGCGCCCGGTCCAGGTCGGGGTGTTGTTCGGCGGTGGCTCCGAGCGGCCACACCGGCAGCCAGCCGTCGTCGTCCGCCGTCCACACCACGAACTGGCCGCGGGTGTCGAGCGGGCGGCTCTTGGACTTCCCGCGCAGGTACAGGCCGTAGGTGCCCTCGCTGCACCGGATCTCCAGCCCGCCCACCTCGCGGGCGGTGAACTCGCGGGTGGAGCCGAACCGCGACACGACCAGCCGGGTCGGCTCCACCCGCAGCCGGTTGGGCCGCCACGGCACGCCGCGCACCTGCCAGTGCAGCACCGCGATGCTCACGCCGACGAGGGCCACCGGCACCCAGCCGGGGACGAACATCCGGGGCAGGTTGCCGGACGCCGCGAACACCGCGGCCGCCAGCCCGCCGCCGATCGACAGCGCCGCCCGGGGCCTCGAAACCGTGTTCGCCTGCCGGAACAGCACCTCGCTGCCCCGGACCGGCACGGTGGTCGGCACCCGTTCCGGCGCGGGCGCCGCCGTGGCCAGCCGGTCGCGCAGCCGGACGTGCCGGAACTGGTAGACGCCGCCGACCCGGCGCAGCACGCCCGCCCGGTGCGCCTCGCGCAGGAACGCCAGGGCGGCCCACGGCAGCCGGCCGGTCAGCGCCAGGCCCACCCTGGTGAGCACCCACCGCCCGGACGCGCTGACCAGCAGCATGACCGCGCCGCAGCCGGCCCACGAGCCGACCATGTACACCGCGCCCAGCAGCAGTTGCACCACGACCGGTTTGCCCTCGTGCAGCGTCGGCAGGTACATCAGCGAGCCGACCTGCGGGGCGATGAGCACCAGCGCCGCGAGCACCGCCTTGCGGTCGCCGCGCAGCAGGGCGTCCGGGTCGACGGCGCGGTCCGCGTCGACCGGTGACATCAGGACCGACTTGCCCAGCCCGAGCAGCAGGGCCAGGGGCACCAGGAACCACCCGAAGTTGTCGCCTACGGACGCCAGCGGCACGCCGACCACCGCCGTGCCGCCGACCCAGCCGGTCACGGCGAGCGCGGCTTGGCGTGGCCGGTGCCGCGCTTCCTGGACCAGCGCCCGGATCCGCCTGCGCCACGCCGTCGGGCCCGGCCTGCCGGTGGGCGCCCGACCGTCGGCCGCCATCCCGCCCGCGGTGAACTCCACGAACACCCAGACGGCCACACCCATCGGGAAGCTGAGCGCCATCGGGAGCCAGTCGAGCTCGTCGAGGCGGGCGAAGTTGAGGTCGGCGACGACCAGGGCCGCCAGCACCACGCCGGTGACCAGCGAGGCCAGCGCCAGGAACGCGACCCGGGCCGGTCGCGCCCGGCTCAGCCGCCACCAGGCGATGTCCTGCTCACCGCGTGCCGTCAGGTGGTCGGCCAGGAACCGCAGGTACCGGGTGGCCTGCTCGACGTCCCACCGGCCGCGGTCCTCGTCGTCGAACGCGGCCGGGATCAGCCCGTCCAGCAGGTGCTCCTCCACGGCCGCGCGGTCGGGCAGGCGGGTCAGCCCGGCGGGATCGGCGGCGGGGGAGCGGTGGACGCGGCGCGCCAGCCACACCATCAGCGGGGTCGACAGCGCGGCGGCCAGGTCGCCCTCCGGCTCGGCCTCGATCTTCTCGAGCACCGGGCGCCAGGCAGGTAATCGGGCCGGCGTGACGGCGGTGCGCAGGTGCGCGACCACGGCGGACGGGGTGAGCGGCGCGGCGCGCAGCACGGCCGCCGACCGCAGCACCTGGCCGTCGGCCACGGCCGCCGCGTACTCGGCGGCGCGTGAGGTGACGATCACCTCGCCGAACCCCTTGTGCAACGCCGCCAGCGCCCGGCCGCGCACCGGCGCGGGGAGCTCGTCCAGCCCGTCCAGCACCGGCAGCACCCGCCGGTCGCGCACCAGCCGCTCGACCGCGGCCCGGCCGTGCGTGACGTGCAGACCCGGGTACTCCTCGGTGATCCGGCGCAGCAGCCACTCGGCGGGCTTCTCGCGGACCGGGTCCCAGGACGCGATCGACAGCAGCACCGGCACGGTCTGCTTCACCCGCAGGTCGACCAGCAGCTGCTGCACCATCAGCATCGCGAACGTGGTCTTGCCCGAGCCCGGCTCGCCGAGCACCACCAGCCTGCCGCGCGGCAGCGCGCGGAACGCCTCGGCCAGCCGTGCCAGGTCGTCGCCCTCGGGCACCGCGCCGCCGATGTTCTCCCGGTGGTCGGCGTGCTCGGGGCCCGCCCGCCACACCACCGGCAGCGGCGCGGGGTCGAACACGTCGCGGGCGGCGGACTCGTCGCGCCACTGGGCCAGCACCAGCGCGGCCAGCTCCGCGGCGGCGAGGTCGACCGGCTCGGCCGCGGGCGGCAGGTGGACGTGCACGTCGCCGTGCACGTCCCTGGCCTGCAGCACGAACGTGGCGGTGCCGTCGAAGGTGTTGTGGACGGGTGGTTCGGGGTGCACGGCGCAGCGCTCAGACGCGGGCGGGGAGGGAGTCCAGGAACTCCTCGATCAACCGTCCCCACTCGGCGGGGGCCTCCACCGCGGGCGAGTGGCCGCTGTCCAGCTCCGCCCACCGCGCGCCGGGGATCAGGTCGGCCAGCCCGCGCGTGGTGCCGGGCGCGATCAGCCGGTCGTGCTTCGCGCCGATCACCAGGGTCGGCACGGTCAGCGTCGGCACCTCGTCACGCAGGTCGATCCGCTGCACCAGGTCGACCTGCTCCGGGGTGCCGGGCGGGACGGTGAGCGCGATCAGCTCCAGGAAACCCGCGGTCTGCTCGGCGGTCAGCCGCCGTTCGAACGGCGCGCCCAGGGCGACGGACATCAGGAAGCGGGCCAGCTCGGCGCGGTCGGCGTCCAGCAGCCGACGCCACCGCCGCACCCGTTCCGCGGTCTCGGGGTCGAGGTGGGCGAACCCGGCGGTGAGCACCAGGGCGGTCACGCGTTCGGGGTGGCGCCGCGCCGCGCGCACGGCGACCGCGCAGCCCATCGAGTAGCCGACGACCGCGAACCGCTCCTCGCCCTCGGCGGCGGCCACCAGCCGGTCGGCGAGGTCGTCCAGGTCGAGGGGGCCGGTCGCGCGGGGGGTGGTCCCGGAGCCGGGGAAGTCGACCGCGTGCACCTTGCGCTTGCGCGACAGCCGCGGGATGAGGGGGCTGAAGTTGGCGCGGACCGTGCCACCGGCCCCGTGGGCGAGCAGAAGTGCGGGAGTCACGTGGCAGATTCTGCCGGGCGACGCGCGTGCGGCGGCGGGAATTGCGCGCGAAGGACGATTCGTGACCAGGGCGGATCGGGCGACGGTGGTCGGTTGGTGTGCAAGCACACACGTAGATCGGCTCGGCAGGGCGGGGGTGGGGCGCGGAGGGCGGGCCGGGGCGGGGTGCGCCAGCGGCGGTTGTGCTGGCGGCGGGTGTGCTGCGGTGAGGTGGGTGCGGTGGGGTGGGGTGCGTCGAGGGTGCGAGGTCAGCCGACGTACACGCGGATCGCGGTGCCGGCCTCGTGCGTGTGCACGCGGACCAGGTCGCAGAGCAGGTTCACCAGCATGACGCCGTACCCGCCGCGGGCGTTGGCGCCGGGATTGCGCCTGCCCACCATGGGGCTCGCGATCCGGCCCGCGTCACGCACCTCGCACACCACGGCGCCGCCCTCGCGCCACAGCAGCAGCGTGCCGAAGCCGCCGCCGTGCACCACGCTGTTCGTGGTCAGCTCGTTGACCGCGAGCACCAGGTCCTCCACTTGATCTGCGGTCAGGCCGGTCTCGACGGCGAACGCGGCCACCAGTCGCCGGGTGGCGCCGAGGGCGTCCAGGTCGAACCGGCGGGTCAGCGCGTCCGGCGGCGGCGAGGGCAGCGGTCGGTTGAACTCCTCGGCGATCAGGAACGGCTCGCGGTAACCGGTGCTCTGCCTGCGCCGCTGCCCCTCGACCACGACCGGGTGCGTGGTCTCCGCGTCGCGCACCGCCTCCGGCGCGAGGTTCGCCGTGTCGTACGGGCACAGGATCCACGCGGGCCGGTCCTCGAACGCGGTGTTGATCAGCGCCTCGTGCTGCACGCAGGCCGGGTACTCGAGGTCCGTGCGGCCCGGCCAGATCGGCTCGCCGATGATCCGCACCCGGCCGGTGGCGGCGTTGTTGTCGGTGAACGCGGTCAGCACGCCGGGGATGATCCGGCCCGGGTTGCGCCCGGCGCGTCTCATGTCCAGGAACTCGACCTGCTCGGCCAGCCCGCCCAGCGCGCGCCGCAGCAGGTCGATGCCTCGTTGCGGCACGGCCACCAGCACCGGCTCACCCGCGGTCACGCCGTCGCGCACGAACGGCACTGTCCCCGCGAGGTACTCCTCGTCGTCGCGGTAGAGCAGTGCCTCGTGCACGAAGTCGACCACCGGGGGAACCTCCGAACGGTTGCTGGCAGGGGAGGACTGCCCGTTCAGTATCCCGCCCGATCATCGTCACGGAGCGGCCTGCGCAGGCAAACGCGTGTCGCGGGGTCGAGTCCACGTGCGGCTTCCGCCGCGACGACGGCCGTCAGGGCCGGTGAGAGGTCCGCCACCTCGTGGAACCCGAGTCGTCGATAGTAGGGGCCGTTCCACGGGATGTCGCGGAACGTGGTCAAGGTCAACGCCTCCAGCCCGCGCGTCGCGGCCCAGCGCTCGACGTGGTCCAGCAGCGCCGCCCCGATACCGCGCCGCGCGTGGTCGGGGTGCACGCAGACCTGCTCGACGTGCGCCGCGCGGTCCGCGGTCAGCACCTCGACCGCGATCCAGGCCACCGGAAGCGGGTCGACGGCCACCCAGACGTGCAGTCCGGCCAGGGTGCTCGGCGGCATCGGGTCGTCGTCGGCGATCTCGGGCATGCCGAACTCGCGGAAGGGCTCACCGGAGGCCCGTTCGATCGGGGGCAGCAGCGGCAGTTCGTCGGGCCGGGCGGCGCGGAGGTCCACGGGTGCATGATCAGCCGGCGGTGAGGTTCTGCTCAACCGCGTTCGCGAGGGCTTCGAGCAGGCGTGACGGCAGCTGGTCGTCGGGGCAGTCGTCCACCCGGAGCTCGGCGACGCTGCCCGCCACCCCGGCCAGCGAGACGCGCAGCTCGCCCCGGCAGCCGTGCTCGGCCAGCGGCGTCCACGTCAGGAGCAGTCGGTCGTAGTCGGCGGCGAGGCTGACCTGGTGCGGCTCGTCGTTGGCGCGCAGGATCAGCACGTCGTCCGTGCGGCCGACGACCTGGTAGGGGTCGGGCAGCCAGGAGGCCAGGCGGGCGGGGTCGGCGGCGGCGTTGAACACCAGGTCGGGCAGGGCGGGCACGTCTCGTCTCGCGTGGATGGTCACGGCGTCACGGTTACCCCGTTCGAGCATCCGCACACGGGGTAACCAGCGGTCATGACGGCAGCACAGGAACCACTGGAGCCCCGGGAGCGGGCGGAAGAGCCCGTCGACCCGATCGACCCGGACGAGGTCGCCGAGGAAGCGCCGATCGACCCCACCCCGCAGGAGGTCGACGAGTACCGGGCGCTGATCGGGGACGAGACGCCCGAGCCCGGGGTGACGCGCGATCACCGTGAGGCACGGAGGTGGGCAGAGGCCGAGGCAGAAGCGCGGGCACGGGCGTCGGGGGAGAGGTCGAAGAGGCGGGTGCCCGAGATCCCGGAGTTCTGACCCAGGCGGATCGGCGGCGCCTGGGTCGGTTCCCGGGAGTCGGGTCGGCCTGTCGGCTTTCCACCGCGGCGCGGACGTTCGGCCGCGCCGGGGTCAACCCCCAGAGCCCGGTTCGGTCATCGCGCGCATCGCCCGCGCCTTCACCGGGTCCGGCAGGACGCGGCCGGCGGCCGCTTGCGCCTTGGTCCGCAGCGAACCGGCCACCACGTGGTCGTCGCCGTCCATCAGCGCCTTGAACCCCGCCCGCGCGACGTCCGCCGGGTCGTCCTTCGGCCCGGTCGCGACCTTGGTGTCCGTCATGCCCGCCCGGCGGAAGAAGTCGGTGTCGGTCGGGCCCGGCATCAGCGCGGTCACGGTCACCCCGCTGTCGCGCAGTTCCTCCCGCAACGCCTGCGAGAACGACGCCAGGAACGCCTTCGACGCCGCGTACACCGAGTGGAACGGCCCGGGCGCGGTCGCGGCCACCGACGACGTGAACAGCACCCGGCCTGCACCGCGTTCCACCATGGTGGGCACCAGCCGCTTCGCCAGGTGCACCGCCGAGGAGATGTTGAGGTCCACCACCCGCAGGTGGCTGCGCAGGTCGCTGTCGTCGACGAAATCACCGCCGACGCCAACCCCGGCGTTCACCGCCAACGCCTCCACCGGCCGTCCCACGCCCTCGACCACCGCGACCAGGTCCTCGTTGCCCTCGAACGTGGCCAGGTCCGCCCGCACCGGGTCCACCCGCGCCCCACCGGCGGCCAACTCCCGCGCCACGTCGTGCACCACGTCGTTCTCCGCCGCCACGACCAGGTCGAACCCGTGCTCGACGAACACCTTCGCCAGCTCGAGCCCGATTCCGCTGGACGCGCCGGTCACCACCGCCAACGGCCTCTCCGAAGCACTCATGGCCCTGAACTACCCGGAGTGGCCCTGAACTACCCGGAGTCGGATCACCCAATCCGGTTTCACCCGATGCGCCTTTGGGCACTCCTCCCGGTACCTCTCACACGCGGATGGTGGTGACGTATGTCCGGACGACCCGGCCAGGTCGGCGTGCTCGACGTCGGCTGCTTCAGCGCCCACCTGGTCGTCGTCTCCGGCTCGCCGCTGCACCCCGTCCTCTCGCACAAGACCCGGCTCCGGCTCGACCGGGCGCTCGACCGGGACAACCGACTCCGCCCGGAAGGCGTCGAACAGGTTGTGACCGCCGTCCACGCCGCGCACCGGATCGCCGAACGCGCCGGGGTCTCCGCCGTCGTGCCCTTCGCCACCTCCGTCATCCGCGACGCGCCCAACGCCGAGCAGGTCATCGCCGAGGTCGCCCGCCGCACCGGCACCCGGTTGCGCGTGCTGCCCGGCCAGGAGGAGGCACGCCTGGCCTACCGGGCCGCGCGGCACTGGTTCGGCTGGCGCGCCGGCCCGTTGCTGGTGCTCGACGTCGGCGGCGGCACGGTGGAGCTCGCCGTCGGTGACGACGTGGAGCCGTCGTTCACGCGCTCGCTGCCGTTCGGCGCCCGCACGATGACCCGGCGGCTCGCGGTCGACCGCGCCGCGCGGCGCGACCACCGAGGCCTGGCGCGGGAGCAGGTGCTGGTGCACGACCGGGTGGTGGTCGCGCTGGAGGGGACGTCGGTCGCCGAGCACCGGGCGGTCGGCTGCTCGAAGGTGTTCCAGCAGTTGGCGCGGCTGGCCGGGGCGCGGCCGCAGCAGGAGGGACCGCTCGTGCCGCGCTCCCTGCGCCTGGCCGACCTGCGCGGCTGGATACCCCGGCTGGCCCGGATGCCCGTGCCGCGACGCGCCCGGTTGCCGGGCATCTCCCGGCACCGCGCGGAGCAGTCGTTGGCGGGAGCCCTGGTGGCGGAGGCGTTGATGGTGGCCACCGGGCACGACGAGGTGGAGATATGCCCCTGGTCGACCAGGGAAGGGCTGCTGCTCGCCCTGATCGGCGCGGGCGGCGATGACGACGAGTACTGCCGGGTGGCGTGAAGGGATCGGGATGCTGGCGCTGTCGGTCGAGGCTCACCGGACGGGGTGCGCGGTGGTCGTGGCGACCGGGGAGTTGGACCTGGCGGGCGCGCGCCGGGTGCTGGACCGGATGGACCGCTTGGTGAGCGAGGGACGTGACCGCATCGTGCTCGACATGTCGGGGGTCGCGTTCTGCGGGGCCCAGGCGATGAGCGCGCTGGTCCGCACCAGGGCGAGGGCCCAGCGGGCGGGCGGTTGGCTGCGGCTGGCCGCCGTGCCGCCGCACGTGCGGCGGGTGTTCGAGCGGACGGACCTGGATCGGCTGTTCCCCCGCTACCCGGACGTGGCGTCGGCGGCGACGGGACGTGCGGCGGCGAGCGGGCAGGCGGGTGCGTCGGGTGCGGAGGCGGGTGGTGGTGCGGTGGACGGTGTGGTGGACGGGCGTGCGGTGGACGGTGTGGCGGGTGGTCGTGCGGTGGCGGGAGGTGCGGCCGGTGGTCGTGCGGTGGGTGGTAGTGCGGTAGGCGGTGGTGCGGTGGCCCGTGGGCGGGTGTCGCGTGGGGGGCGGCGTGCGGTTCAGGTCGATGGGGAGGGCGTCGGATCCGGGGAGGGTGCCAGATCCGGCGAAGGTGTCGGTTCCGATGAGGGGCCGGTCAGCGCCGGGTGGTGACGGGCTGTTTCGAGCGGTCGTCGAGGGGTAGTCGAGCGGGACCACCGTCACAGGCGAGGTGATCCGCTATGAGTGCGACGACCCGGTTGCCGCACCCGGTCCGCGCGGCGGCGATGGCGGTCGCGGTCGTGTTCCTGGTGGTGGGCGTGCTCGGGTTCGTGCCCGGGATCACCACCGGGCTGGACGAGATCGCGTTCGCCGGTCCCGGATCCGGCGCGCACTTGATCGGTGTGTTCCACGTGTCGGTGCTGCACAACCTGGTGCACCTGCTGTTCGGCGTGGTGGGCCTGGTGATGGCGCGCACGGCGTCGGCGGCGCGGGCGTTCCTGATCGGCGGCGGCGCGCTGTACCTGGTGCTGTGGCTGTACGGGCTGGTGGTGGACAAGGAGGGCGCGGCGAACTTCGTGCCGGTCGACGCGGCCGACGACTGGCTGCACCTGGGGCTCGGCCTCGGCATGGTGGCGCTGGGCTCGGCGCTCAAGGGCAACCCGCATGCGCGCAGTGCCTGACCTCGTCGAACCCGCCTTCCGCGTGCTGGCCGGCGCGCGGGACGCCAAGGCGTTCCACCCGCGCGGCCGGTGGTTCGACGGCACGGTGACCGTGACCTACGACCCCGGGCTGCCGCTGCCGGTCGGCGTGACGGAGGTGTCCGGGCGGCTGTCGAAGGGCGCCGGCACGCCGGGTGGGCTGCCGGACGTGCTCGGGTTGGCGTTCCGGCTGCCGGGGCCGTGGGACGTGCTGCTGTCCACGTGCGTTGCCCGCGTGCTGCCGCGGCCCGCGCGGACGTGGACCAGCGCCCGGTACGGCAGCATCACCCCGTTCCGCTGGCGTGACCGGCTGGTGTGGTTGGCCGCCGTCCCCGATCACCGGCGGCTCTGCTCGGCGGCGTTGACCGGGCTGCCGGGCGAACTGGGGTTCACGCTGGAGATCGGCGCGCCGTGGCGGCCGGTCGGCAGGCTCGTGGTCCGACCGCTGGACGTCGACCGCGACCTGCCCGCGCTCGACCCGATCCGGAACCGCCCGCCGGGCCTCGACCTGGCGCCGGCGGCCCTGGCCAGGGCGCGCGAGAGGGCCTATCGGGGTAGTCGGCGCGGCCGATCGCCCGATCCGGTGACTGCTCCGGACGCATGAGCACCGGTTGCGCGGGGTAGTCGAGTGGTGACGAGCTGGTCGAGGTCCGGAGGCTGTCGCGCCCTTGGTTCGCGCAGGCGTTCCCGCACCGACACCCCTGCTGGCGGCCGAGTGAACGGAGAACGACCGATGCGACACGATCGCTCGACCCGGCGACGGGTCGTCACCGCGGGCCTGGCGACATCGGCCCTGCTGCTGGCGAGCGCGGGCCACGGCTATGGATACGGACACGGATTCGGGGTGGGGAGGCAACCCGAGGGAGAGGTCCTCGGCGCCAACCGGCCGGGCGCGGTGAAGGACAGCTACATCGTCGCGTTGCGGGAGACCGCGGTGAGCGTGCAGCAGACGCCCGCCACGGCGCAGGCCCTGGTCGGCACGTACGGCGGCGCGGTCAAGATGACGTACACCGCCGCGTTGCGCGGGTTCGCGGCCGCGATGAGCGCGGAGCAGGCGCGCAGGCTGGCCGCCGACCCGGCGGTCGAGTACGTCGAGCAGGACGCCCTCGCGCACGCCACCGACACGCAGGAGAACCCGACCTGGGGCCTGGACCGGGTGGACCAGAAGAACCTGCCGCTGGACAAGAAGTACACCTACAACAGCACCGGCGCGGGCGTGACCGCGTACGTGGTCGACACCGGGATCCACAAGGACCACAAGGACTTCGGCGGTCGGGCGGCCGACGGGCACGACTTCATCGACGACGACGCGGAGGCGCAGGACTGCAACGGCCACGGCACGCACGTCGCGGGCACCATCGGCTCGACCACGTACGGCGTGGCCAAGGCCGTGAAGCTGGTCGGCGTGCGGGTGCTCAACTGCCAGGGTTCCGGCCAGTGGTCGCAGGTCGTCGGCGGCCTGGACTGGGTGGCGCAGCACGCGGCCAAGCCGGCGGTGGCGAACATGAGCCTCGGTGGGGCGGCCAGCACGGCGGTGGACGACGCGGTGAAGAAGATCGTGGCGGCCGGTGTCACGGTCGCCGTGGCCTCCGGCAACGACAACCGCGACGCGTGCCGCACGTCGCCGGCGCGCGTCCCGGAAGCGATCACGACCAACGCGACGGACAGCACGGACACCCGGTCGTCGTTCTCCAACTACGGTCGCTGCACCGACATCTTCGCCCCTGGCACCAAGATCACGTCGACGTGGAACGACGGCGCGGAGCGCACGATCAACGGAACGTCGATGGCGTCACCGCACGTGGCGGGCGCGGCGGCGTTGTACCTGAGCGCGAATCCCGCTCGTGCGGCGGCCACGCCGGCGGAGGTGGCGAAGGCGTTGATCGACAACGCGACCGACGGCGTGGTCAAGAACTCCGGGCCCGGCACGCCGAACAAGTTGCTGTACACGGGGTTCATCAACGGCGGCGACCCGAACCCGCCGACGTGCAAGGGCGGGACGAGCGAGGAGGACGTGGCGATCCCGGACGCCGGTGAGGCCGTGACGTCGGAGATCGTGGTGTCCGGATGCGACGGTCGTGGCACGGCGACGACCTCGGTGAAGGTGGACATCGTGCACCCGTACACCGCTGATCTGGCGGTGGAGCTGGTCGGGCCGAGCGGTGCGGTGTTCGTGCTGCGGCGGTCGGGTGGGGAGAACTCGGCGGACGGCATCCACGAGACGTTCAAGGTGGACACGTCGGCGGAGGAGAAGAACGGGACGTGGAAGTTGCGGGTGAAGGACGCGTATGCGTATGACACCGGGAAGATCGATGGGTGGGGTATCGAGTTCTGATCCGTTGTGCGGGTTGGGCCTGGCTGGGTTGTGTGGGTTGGCTGGGTTGGGCGGGGCGGTGGTGGTCTCGTTCGGCTCGATTTGACATGGGGCCCTTACGGGCACCCCAGGCAGGCCAAAGCCGGGCAGGCCTGGCGGGAAAA
>NZ_JBVJVK010000085.1:0-32386 GCF_055603705.1 Actinosynnema sp. NPDC037264
GCATACCGCTGTTGTATGTGGCCCATTCGGCCGTGCCCCCGGGAGCCGCCTCAGGCCCGACTATCGCGAACACGGACTTGTGAAACAGGCGCTAGGGCGCCGAGACGCCGAGGAGGTCGCGCAGCGCCGCTTCGCCGGTGGGCGTGAGGCGCACGGCGCGACCCGTGCCGATGCCGCGCACCCAGTCCCGGGCGTGCAGGTGGGCGCACACGTGCGCGCCCGCCGTGCCCGCGAGGTGGGAGCGGCGCTCGGTCCAGTCCAGGCACGCCTTGGCCAGCGGGCGGCGGGTGGCCGGCGGGGTGAACGCGAGCTCGTCCCGCAGCCACGCGAGGCCGTCGTCGGTGAGGGCGAGGTCGTCGGTGAGCAGGCCGCGGGCCGCCATGGCGTCGGTGATGGCCACGCCGAGGCGCCCGGCCAGGTGGTCGTAGCACGTCCGGCCGCGGCGCAGCGCCTGGTTGGCGGTGGACGCGCGGAGCGTGCGGGCCGGCGGGTCGGTGGGTCCCAGGTAGGCGAGCAGGTCTTCGAGCAGCCTGGCCTGCTTCGGGCCGGCCAGCTGGACGTAGCGGTGGCGGCCTTGGCGGCGTTCGGCGAGCAGGCCTGCCTGGACCAGGCGGGTCAGGTGCTCGCTGGCCGTGGACGGCGCCACGTCGGCGGCCTCGGCCAGTTCGCCCGACGTCCAGGCCCGGCCGTCCAGGAGCGCGAGCAGGAAGCGGGCGCGGCTGCGGTCGGCCAGCAGCGCGGCCAGGTTCGCCAGTTCGTCTGCGGCCATGGGGCCATTGTGCGCTCGTGACGGTTCGGCGGTGGCCGAAGTGACGGCGGCTTACGTTGGCGGCATGAACGAGCTGTGGGATTCGTCTTACGTGGTTCCTCCCGTGCCCGCGGCGGCGACCGGGGTGGCGTGGCTGCGGTCGTCGGTGGCGCGGTTCAGCGAGGGTGAGGACCACGCGCGGCGGCGGGCGTCGGTGGAGCGGGTGCTGTCCACTGTGGACCCCGGGGCGTTGCGGCGGGCGGGTGAGCCGGTGGCGGTGCTGGCGGAGGCGCTGGGGCTGCCGCGGTCCGTCGCGTCGGACGTCGCGGTGGTGGCCGCGTGCTACCAGCCGCACGTCGACGTCACCGCCGAGGCCGACGAGGCGGTGGCGCGGCTGGTCGCGGCGTGCGGTGGGACGTGGGACGAGGGGACGGCGAACCTGATCGGGGTGCTGGTGCAGGCCTCCGGCGCGACCCGGGCGTTGATCGCCGGGGTCGAGCCGCCGGTGCCGGTGACGCGGCGGGTCGCGCCGGACGGGTCGGTGGTGGAGGTGGACCTGGGCGAGGCGTGGTTCGGCGGTGGTCGGCACGCGTGCCCGGGGCGGGCGCACGCGTTGGCGCTGGTGGAGGGTGCGCGGGCGTTCCACCGGATGCACGACGGGTTCCTGGTGCTGCCGAACGCGTGGGACTTCGCGTCGGCGGCGGCGTTCGTGCGGGCGGGGTTCGGGGCGGTGGGGACCACGAGCCTGGGTGTGGCGGTGGCGCACGGGTTGCCGGACGCGGCGGGCGTGGCGCGGGCGGAGACGGTGGCGTTGGCGCGGCTGCTGGTGCGGCTGCCCGTGCCGGTGACGGTGGACGTGGAGGCGGGGTTCGGGGGTGACGTGGGTGCGTTGGCTGCGGAGCTGTGGGAGCTCGGGGTGGCGGGCGTGAACGTGGAGGACGGGCGTGGTGCGGGCCTGGCGGAGCCGGCCGATCACGCGCGGATCGTCCGTGCGTTCAAGGAGTCCGCGCCGGGGCTGTTCGTCAACGCGCGCGTGGACACCCACTGGCTGGGCGTCGACCGCGCGTCGGCGCTCGACCGTGCGCGGACCTACGTGGACGCCGGCGCCGACGGGGTGTTCATCCCGGGCCTCGCCGAGGAGTCCGAGATCGCCGCCGCCGTCGCCGCGGTCCCCGTGCCGCTGAACACCCTGCCGTCGCTGCCCACCGACACCCTCCGCGACCTGGGCGTCCGCCGCGTGAGCACGGGCTCGCTCCCGTTCCGCGCCGCCCTGGCCGCGGCCGTCGACACCGCCCGCGCCGTCCGCTCCGGCGCCCCCACCCCCGCCGACCTCCCCACCTACCCCGAAACCCAGTCCCTCTCGACCCCGTGACCCGCGCGTTCCGGAGGTAGGACCCGCGCGGGCGGTCAGGAGGGGTTGGCGGCGTGGGTCAGGGTTTCCCAGGCGACGAACAGGCGGTCGGTGGCGGCGGGGCGTTGGCGTTCGGTCAGGCTCTGGGTGTTGGTCATGGCGATGCCCAGGCGGGTGTTGAGGGCGTTGAAGGCCACCTCGGTCGTCGGGCCGAGGGCCTGTTTGCGGGTGCCGCCGCAGAGCCAGGACGGCATCGGCTCCAGCTGGTACCTGGCGTGCAGGCCGTAGGCGTGACGCAGGCGTTCACGGACCTCCGACCACAGGTCCTGGCCCTGGTGGTGGGCCGTCTCGGCGATGTGCGCGGCGGCGGCCAGGCCGAAGCCGGTGTGCGCGAAGTCGCGGCACGTCTCCTGCGACAGCCCGTTCACGAACGTGGTCTGCCCGTGCCAGTACGAGACGATCTCGTCACGCGTGTCGATGCCGCTGCCCGGCGGCGTGCGCGGCAGCGCGCCGTCCGAGGTCAGGTAGACGTACGCGGGCACCCGGGTCCGGAAGATCGACACGGCCTTGTCGTACACCGCCCGGTCCTCCAGGAACACCGAGATCCCGAGCGTCGCCTCCATCATGGACAGTTCCCAGTTGCCGTTCGTCGCCGCACGCCCGTTGACGATCTCCGGCAGGTAGACCTCGCGCAGCATGGTCGCGAACCGGCCCGAGTTCGGCCAGTTCCCGTGCACGTGCTTGATGATCTCCGCCGCGCGCGGCCACGACGAGCCCGCCCACGCGGTCTGCAACGGCGCGTTGCTGTTGGTGTGGTCGCGGATCGTCGCCGACCACGCGTCCATGATCTCGATCGCCTTCGCCGCGTACCGGTTGTCCCGCGTCACGTACCACGCCAACGACAACGTGTACGCGGCCAACGCGTCCTCGCGCTCGTCCGTGCACCCGTAGTTGGGGTTGGAGTACGACCCGCACTCCACCACCGCGCGCGGTTTGGGCACGCGTGACAGCGAGGCGAACGGGTGCGCCATCATCTGGTCGTACGCACCGCGCCACGGCTGCGCGCCCGCGTTCACCTTGGCCCGCACGAAGTCCAGTTGTCCCTTGCTCACCAGCACCCCGGGGTGGGTGAACGTGGCGGGCGCCGCCGGGGACTGCGCGGGCGCCACCACCAAGCCGACCGCCACCAACGCGGCGGTGAAGAGCGATCTGCGGACCATGACCCCGAGCATGTGTGGTCTGGACCACAGCCGTCAACAACGTTCACGGTGGTGAAACGACCGCGCCGTCCGGTTCCGGCCGGGAGCGCGACCGGCCGGTCAGCGGCAACGACAACGCCACCACGAGCACCACCCCGGCCACCGCGACCACCCCACCGGACACCCACGCCCCGTACACGGCGAACGAGAACACCTCGCTGCCCAGCCCCGCCACCGACGTCACGGTCGCCCGCGCGTCACCGGTGATCCGCGACTGCAACCGCGCCTCCGCGCTCACCCACACCAGCCGGTACACGCCGTAGAACACCGCCACACCCGCTAGCCCGAACGGGTGCGCGACCACGCCCAGCACGCCCAACAAGACCGCCGCACCACCGAGCAGCACGCCCAACGGCAGCCGCGTCCCACCCAACGCCGCACCCGCCGCGCCGACCAACGGGATCGCCAACGTCGCCAGCGGCGCCAGCGCCACCGGCACGCCCCAGCCCGCCGCGACCAGCGGGAAGTACTCCTCGAACGCGTCCAGGGCCGCCAACGACGCCACCACCAGCACGGCGAGCCGCACGTCCACCGCGCGCACGGTCTCCGCCAGCCCGGACCGCAACACGGCCAGGTAGCCCGCGGGTTCCGGTCGCGGCGTCTCCGGCAGCCGGGTCGCCACCAGCGCCGCGCCGAGGCACGTCGCCACGCTCACCCACCCGACGAGCGCGAACCCGCCCGCCGAGAACAGCGCGACGGCCAGCAGCGCGGCCGGGATCTGCGCCAGCAACCCGACGGCCGTGACCCGGCCGAGCACCCGCCCGAAGTGCGACGAAGCGCCGACCGCCGCCAACCCGTCGTGCAGCAGCGCTTCCACCGCGCCGGACGACATCGCCCCGCCCACGCCCCACAGCACGAAACCCGCGGCGAAACCGGTGAACCCGGGCAGCACGGTCCACGTCGCGTACCCGGCCGCCTGGCACACGCCTGCCCCGACGACGGACCACTTCCGCGAGAACCGGTCCGCGAACGCGCCGAACGGGACCTCCGCCACGACCGCGACCGTCGACCAGATCGCGAACAACGCGGAGACCTCGGCGTCCGACAACCCGGTGGCCACGAACAGCAGCGCGTACAGCGGGTAGATCGGCACGGTGTCGGCCAGCACCGCCCAGCCCACCGTCAGGCGGGCCAGCGGCCGAGCCGGGGGCGGTACGGGGCGTCAACCACAGCGCATGGCTGGAGGCTAACCCGCTCCCGGCTCGGCCGTCGCGCCGTTTTTACCCGGCCACCGGCGACGATTCCGGAGCCGGCTCACCGGACTTCCGCCGCCGCGACCGCACGGCCAGCACGGCGTCGGTCGCCAGGAACGCCAGCAGGCTCAGCCCGAGCAGCGGGATGAACCAGCCGACGGCGGCGGCCACCACCAGCACGGCCACGAGCTGCGCCCGCGGCGCCTTCCGCCACTGCCCGCGCGGCACCGGCCGGCCGAAGCCGCGGGTCGGGCGGCGCAGCCACCAGATCCGGTAGCCCAGGACCACCAGCGCCACCAGGCCGAGGCCGACGGCCAGCAGCAGGAGCTGGTTGGGCCAGCCGAACAGCACGCCCATGTGCAGGTCGATGCCCCACCGGGTGAGCTTCGCCGCCAACGGGTAGTCGGCGAACCGCACCTGGTCCACGACCTGCCCGCCGGAGACGGCGACCGCGTCCACCTGCGTGGGCCAGGCGCGGTCGATCTCGGTGACGTTCCAGGCCATGCCCGCCATCGGCGGCACGGTGATCTCGATGAGCCCGGCGTCGATGCCCGCCGAACGGGCGTGGGTCAGCACCGAGTCGACCTCGCCGGGCATCACCGGGATGGGGTTGGACATGTCGTGCCCGGCGTGGTCGCCGCCGCCCTCCAGCGCCGGCGTGGTCCAGTCGAGCGCCTGGCGGACGGCGGCGACGTTCTCACCGGCGTAGGCCGACCACGTCAACCCGGTCGCGGACAGGAACAGCGCGCCCACCAGCACGGACAGGCCGACGGTCGTGTGCTTGCGAGTGGTCGGCCTGGTGCGCTGGGTCCGACGGCGGCTGAACCACAGGAACACCCCGCCCAGCGCCACCACCCACAGCCAGGACGCGGCCAGCTCGCTGTAGAGCCGACCGGGTTCGCCGAGCAGCAGGTTGCGGTGGACCTGGTCGATGGTGGTGCGCAGCGGCAGCACGCCGCTGGTGCCGTAGGTCATCAGCTCGCCGACCACGGCGCCGTCGGCGGGGTTCACGAACACGGTCGGCCTCGCGTCGCCGTCGGAGGCGAACAGCACGCGGGTCGTCGTGCCCGGCTCGGGCGCGGGCCGGATGGCGACCAGCTCGTCGTCCGGCCGGGTGGCCACCGCCGCCTTCACCTGCTGCGACAACGGCACGGACGACGACGACTCGGGCACGCGGAGCTGGTCGGAGTAGAGCCACGACTCCAACTGCGGTGTCGCGGCGTACAGCACGCCGGTGAGGGCGGCGATCAGCACGAACGGGCCGACGAGCACGCCCGCGTAGAAGTGGAAGCGCAGCACGAGGCCGCGCCAGGACTCGGTCATGGCGGGAACTCCTGGGTATGGGGGGATGCCACCGGTCCCGGGAGTCGGGGCGGTGGTGGGGAGGTGCGGCTACCTAGGAGTGGGGCGGGCCGCGACGGGGCAGCGTGCGGCGGCGCAGCACCTCGGACAGGGGCTGCTGCGGGTGCGCGGCGATCGGGATGCGCAGCGGCGCGAACGCGGGCGGCGGGCTCAGCCTGCGCGGCAGCACGGCCGCGATCACGGCGGCCAGCCGGAACACGGCCTGCTCGAAGCCCGTCAGGGCCGCGACGACGATCGCCGTGGCGACCAGGTGGGCCAGCAGCATCGCCGGCGACGGCAGCACCTCGCGCGGGTGTTGCGAGAGCACGGCCAGGAACACGTGCGCCGCCACCTGCACCACGCCGACCAGGCCGAGGAGCTCGGCGAACCCGAGCTGCCGGTCGGTCAGCGGCACGCACGTCCACGCGATGGCCAGCGCGAACACCAGCACGTGCGGCAGGGAAGGGAGGTGGCCGCCGCCGCTCGCGTGGGCGAGCACGGCCAGCAGCCCGGTGGACAGCCCGACCGCGCCGCAGCGCAGCACGCGCGCGGCGCCTCGGGTCGGGGCCGGTGCCACGCTTCCGCAGCGTAGCGGCCTCGTCCAGGGCGGGTGGAGGACGAATGTCCCGTGCGGCGACGGGCTCGCCGGACTCCGTTGTCCGGGCGACCCCTGTTCGTCGTTGTCCGCACCGGTCGGGTGGAATTTTCTGAATTCGGGTGGAATATCGCCGGTCAGTTGTAGGGCATTCCGCCGAACGGGCTGGTGGAGAGATCCGCGGCGGTCGTGAAGACAGCGACCAGCAGGGCGGCGATGAGCACTCGGGCGATTCGCATGCGTTCTCCAGTCGACGGGGACGGGGGAATTCCGGCGATTACCGTGGCAGCAGTCGGAGGGACGCGGAGCGGAATCGGCGTGAACAAACGGCTAACTGGTTGACGATCAGGTTAATTGGCGAACAATGTAACATCTTGTTAACCTGCCGTTTGCACCGTATTCTCACGGTGTGCGTGCCGTCACCCTGCGTCTCGCCGGCCGCGAGCGTGAGCTGGGCCGCCTCTCGGCGCTGGTGGACGACCTGGCCCAGGGGCGGGGCACCGCGCTGCTCGTCGAGGGCGAGCCGGGGATCGGCAAGACGGCGCTGGTCCGCGCGGCGTGCGACGTCGCGGCGGCCCGCGGCTTCCGGGTGTGCCGGGGCGCGGGCGACGAGCTCGGCCGCGCGCTCCCGCTGTTACCCCTGCTGGACGCGCTCGCCGTGGCCCGGTCGGAGAGCGCGGCGGTCACCGCCGAACGCCTGCTGGCCCGCGTGGACGACCTGTGCGCGATCGGCCCGGTGGTGCTGGTGCTGGACGACCTGCAGTGGGCGGACGAGGCGAGCGTCGCGGTGTGGCGGCGGCTGGCGGGCCTCGTGCCGCAACTGCCATTGCTGCTGATCGGCGTGCTGCGGCCGTTGCCGCGCCGCGACGACGTGGCCGCGTTGCGCAAGGGCGTGACCCGGCTGCCGCTGCCGCGCCTGGCGCCCGCCGACGTGGTGGAGCTGACCGGCAGGCTGGCGGGCGGCACGCCCGACGAGGCGTTGGCCAGGCTGGCCGAGGACGCCGGCGGCAACCCGCTCTACCTGGTCGAACTGGTCGAGGCGCTGTTGCGCGGGTCCGCGATCGAGACCGACGCCACGGGCACGGCCCGGCTGGTGGACGCGGGCGTGCCGCCGTCGCTGTCGGCCGCCATCGCGGACCGGATCGGGTTCCTCGGCGCGGACGTGCGGCGGGTGCTCGTGGCCGCCGCGCTGCTCGGCGTCGACTTCCCGGTCGCCGACCTGGCCGCCGTGCTCGGCGTGCGCGTGGTGCAGCTGCTGCCCGCGTTGCAGGAGGCGACCGTGGCGGGCGTGCTGGTCGACGGCACGGCCGGCCTGTCGTTCCGGCACCCGCTGGTGCGCACGGCGCTGTACGACGAGGTGCCCGAGGCCGCACGGGGCGCCTGGCACACCGAGGCGGCGCGGGCGTTGGCCGACACGGGCGCGGGCGTGGACCGGGTGACCCGGCAGCTGCTCGCCGCCGACGACCGGCTGCCCGACTGGGTGGCGGACTGGCTGGTCGTGCACGGCTCGATGCTCGTCGCGCACGCGCCCGAGGCCGCCGTGGACCTGTTCAGCCGGGTCGTGGTCGCGCCGAACACCGGCGGCCGGCGGGGCGTGCTGCTGGCGCACCTGGCCGAGGCGCGGTTCCGGCTGGGCGACCACCACGGCGCGGAGGCCGTCGCGCTGGCCGGGCTGGAGCACGGGACGCTCGTCGACCTGCACTGGACGTTGGCGCAGTGCCGCAGCATGACCGGGCGTTCGGCGGAGACGTTGCTGGAGGTGGAGCGCGCCCTCGCGGCGCCGGACGTCACCGCGTCGGACCGGGCGCGGCTGCTCGTGCTGGCCGCCCGCGCGCACTGGGACGTCGGCCGGCTGGACGACGCCGAACGGCTCGCGCAGGCCGCGCTGGTCGGCGGCGACCGGTGGGCCACGAGCTGGGCGCTGCACGTGCGCACGATCGTGGCGATGGCGCGCGGCCGGATGACCGAGGCGCTGCCGCTGTTCGACCGGGCGCTGGCGGTGGCCATGGGGGAGCCGGCGACGTCGGACCTGCGGCTGCTGCTCCAGATCAACCAGGCCGTGACGCTGGGCGAGCTGGACCGGGGCGCGGAGGCGATCGCGTCCGCGCAGGTGGTCCGGCACGCGGCCGACCAGGTCGGCAACCTCGTGCGGCTCGGGCAGGCGCAGAGCGCGTTGGGCCAGCTGCTGCTGGACGCCGGCCGGTGGGACGAGGCGCTGGTCGACGTCGACCTGCTGGCCGACGACCTGAAGCACCCGATGGTGTCGCGGTGCGACCACGGCGTGGCGGCGCTGATCCACCTGCACCGCGGTGACGCGGCGGGCGCGCGGCGGCACCTCGACGCGGCGGGCGCCGGGTTGGCCGGGCACGTGATCGGGCCGTTGGCGCTGGCCGTGAGCCTGTCCCTGGAGCAGGCCGGACTGGTGCGCGAGGCGTGGTCGGTGCTGACCGGGTGGAACTGCGCGGAGGACCTGCTGCCGGACTTCGTGCGGCTGGCCGTCGAGCTGGGCGAGGACGCCTCCGCCGCGGTCGCGCACGCCGAGTCGCTGGCCGCCGAGTCCGCGACCGCGGAACCGGCCGTGCCGCACCGCCGTGCGTCCGCCGCCTACTGCCGGGCGCTGGTGTCGGCCGACCCGGTCGGGCTGCTGCACGCGGCCGAGGAGTACCGGGTGGCGGGCCGGCCGCTGTTCCGGGCCAAGGCGTTGTCCGCGGCGGCCGAGCTGTTCGCGGCGGCGGGCGACCGGACGTCGGCGCGGGCGGCGTTGAGCCACGCCGTGGACGTGCACGCGGAACTGGGCGCGGACTGGGACTCGACCCGGCTGCTGGCCCGGTTGCGCGAGCACGGCATCCGGCGCGGCCCGCACGCCAAGCACCGGCGGGCCACGCACGGGTGGGAGAGCCTGACGCCGACGGAGCTGAAGGTCACCGAGCTGGTCGTGTCCGGGTTGTCGAACCGGCAGATCGGGGAACGGCTGTTCCTGTCCGGCCGCACGGTGGCCACGCACGTGTCACACGTGCTCGCGAAGCTCGGGGTGCGGTCGCGCACCGACATCGCCCGCGAGGGCATCCGGCGCCTGGGCGCCTCGGGCTAGTCGGCAGCGCAACGGCAGCAGGTACCACCAGAAGCAGAACCAGGCGACCCCGCCGGGACATCGGTCGGACTACGCAGACGCGACCCTCGGGTAGCGCTCCCGCGCCCAGGTGGCGTAGGCGGTCGCCGGGCGCCCGAGCACCTCGGCCACGTCGTCGGACAGGAACGAGCCCTCACCGGTGAGCGCCGCCCGCAGGCCTTCCGCGTACTCCGGCGGCAGCGCGGTCAACGGGAGGTCCACTGTGGACAGCGTGCGGCCGAGGACGTCGGCCAGCACGGCCACCTGCTCGGGGATGCTCAGCAGCTCCGGCCCGGTGAGCGTGTACGTGCGGCCGTGGTGGTCGTCGTCGAGCAGGGCGCGCACCGCCACCTCCGCCAGGTCGCGCGGGTCCACGACGCCGAACTTCGTCGCGCCCACCGGGTTCGGGACCGGCTCGCCCGCGGCGACCTGCGGCGCCCACTGGAGCGAGTTCGTCGCGAACATGCTCGGCCGCAGCAGCGTCCACACCGGGAACGCGCGGGCCGCCTCCTCGCCGGGCCGGTGCCACTGCCCGACCGGGCCGATCGGGATCGAGGACAGCTTCACCACCTTCCGCACGCCCGCGCGCTTCGCCGCGTCGAGCACGGCCGAGTCGTAGGACGGCAGCTCGGAGGTGCCCGGGCCGAGCAGGAACACCGCGTCCACCCCCTCCATCGCCCGGTCGAGGGACGCGGGCTCCGCGTGGTCGGCGTGCACCTGGTCGCCGGTCGGCGTGCGGGACAGGGCGCGGAACGCCGCACCGCGGTCGGTGAGGAGGCGGACGACTTCACGGCCGGTGGTGCCGGTGGCACCCGTGATCAGCAACATGGGACGAGTCTCGGCTCCGGGGTCGGGAAGGTCTTGGACGTTCCGGCGGTTGTCGGGTGCGTGGAGCGAGGATTGCGGCCGTGGGTCGCCGGGATCGGCATGCAGTCGTTCGGTGGCGGGAAGTTCGTGCACGCGCCGGACACGGCCACCACGCTGGTGGTGTGCACGGCGTCGGCCGGCGCGTTCGTGGTGGGTCCACGCGACCGGGCGAGCTACGTGACCGGGCGGGAGGGCGCGCGGCGGACCGTCGTGCGGTTGACGCCCGGCCGGGCGCAGGCGGTGCTGGACGTGCCGGTGGACGAGCTGGCGGGCCGGGTCGTGCCGCTGAGCGAGGTGTGGGGCCGGCCGGTGGGCGACGAGGCCGCGTTGCGGTCGGCGCTGCTGAGCCGGGTCGAGTCGACCGACCCGAAGCGGTCGGACCTCGTGCACGCGGCGGCACGGCTGCTGCGAACGCGGGGCGTGGCGGAGACCGCGCGGGCGCTGGACGTCAGCGAACGGCACCTGCGCACGTTGTTCACCAGGGCGGTCGGGTTGTCGCCCAAGCAGTACACGCGGGTCGACCGCGTGCGGCGGGTGGTGGCCCGGGGCGAGCGAGGCGAGTGGGCGCGGCTGGCGGTGGAGCTGGGCTACTACGACCAGGCCCACCTGAGCCGGGAGTTCCGGGCCACGATGGGCGTGCCGCCCGGCGCGTACGTGGCGGGCGACCTGCCCGAGGCGACCTACTGCTAGAGGTCGCGGGCGAAGAAGAGAGCGACCTCGCCGACGGCGGGCGTGCCCCGGTAGAACGTGGTGTCCAGGCCGCACAACGCGAAACCGAGCCGTCGGTAGGCGCGCACCGCGGGCACGTTCACCGACGACGTCTCCAACCACGCGGTCAGCGCGCCGTGCTCGCGGCCGTGGGCGCAGGCGTGCTCCACCAGCGCCCGGCCGATGCCGCGCCCGCGGTGTCCCGGTGCGACGGTGACCTGCCGGATCACCAGCCGGCGGTGCCAGTCCTCCAGGTCGACGGCGACGAACCCGCGCACGCGCGGCCCGTCGGCGGCGACGAACACCGTGCCGCCGGGGTCGTCGTCGGGCGGGAAGACCTTGTGCAGCGGTGGGTCGACCGAAGTTGGGCGCAGGGTGAAGCCCTCCGGCGTGGCCATGACTTCGAGCACGGTGGCGGTGGTGAACGAGTCGTCCAGCACGGCGACCTGGTCGAGGTCGGCGGCCTTGGCGGTGCGCAGCTCCACCGCGTCCACCGTACAGCCGGGCGGCGCTACAACCGGGCGCGGCGCACGGCGGAGGACGTGATCCAGGCGGCCGTGCCGACCAGGCCCACCACGGCGGTCCACAGCGCCGGCCGGTTGCCGAGCACGTCGGCCAGCACGCCTCCGACCAGCGCGCCGAACACGATCATGGCCCGGTTGACCGACCTCATGGTGGCGTTCATCCGGCCCATGAGCCGGTCGGGCGTGATCGACTGCCGGTAGGCCATCTCCACCGGGGCGTCCAGGATGGCCGACAGGAAGAACACGAACTGCGCCGCGCACAGCAGAGCGAACCCGGTCGTGCTCGACGTGGCCAACGGGGCCAGCGCGTAACCGACCGGGGTGAGCCAGCGGGCCGCCACGATCACCGGGCCGACGCCGAACCGTCGTCCCACCCGTCCGGACAGCGACGCGCCGACCAGCCCGCCCACACCGCCCACCGCGAACGTCACGCCGTACAGGAACGCGTCGAGGCGCAGCTCGTCGAGCACCAGCATGGTGTAGGCGGCGCCGGCTGCGGAGGTGAACAGGAACCAGGCGTGCGACCCGATGGCGAGCGGGCGGAGCACCTCGTGCCGGTAGACCCACCGCAGGCCTTCCCGCACCTCGCCGCGCAGGTCGCGCTTCGGCGGCGCCTCGACCGGCCGTTCCGGCGTGCGCAGGGTGGCCAGCACCAGGCCCGACACCAGGTACGAGACGGCGTCCACCAGCACGGCGAGCGGTCCGCCGATGAGCTTCACCAACCCGCCCGCGACGAGCGGCCCGAGGGCCTGGGCGCCGGCCCTGGTCTGCTCCAGGCGGGCGTTGGCCTCGGTGAGGCGTTCGGTCGGCACGAGCAGCGGCAGGAACGACTGGTGCGCCGCGTCGTAGAACAGGCTCAACGTCCCGAACACGACCATCAGCCCGATCAGCGACGGCATGCCGAGGGTGCCGGTGAAGGCGGCGAGCGGGATCAGCGCCAGCACGGCGGCGCGGGCCAGGTCCGTGCCGATCAGCACCGGCCGACGCCGACACCGGTCCACCAGGGCGCCCGCGACCAGCCCGAACAGCAGGTACGGCAGCCAGCGCGCGGCTTCGAGCATCCCCGCCTCGGTGGCGGACGCGCCCAGCGTCAACACGGCTACGGCCCTCAGCGCCAACGTGGTGATCGCCGTGCCGACCAACGACACCGCGTCCGCGGCCCAGAAGCGGACGAACTCCTTGTGGCGCAGCAGTTCCTCGCCGTCGCTCATGCGGCCACCCCCCACGGCCATCCTGGCAAACGCCGACAGCTCCCGGTCAGCGCCTCCCCGGCGTCGCCGGCAGCCGGGCGAGGACACCGAGCAGTCCCTCGCGGGTGATCACGGGGTCGTCGTGGTCGAGGCCGAACGTGACGTGGTGCCAAGGGCCGAGCCGGTGCCACGTGAGCGCGCGTGCCCGCTGGTCCTCGGTCACGCCGTACGCGTCGGCGACGGCCGCGGCGAACGCCGGCGCGGTGTCGTGCAGGGCCCACGCGAGGTCGAGCGCGGGGTCGCCGAGGTGGACGTCGCCGAAGTCGATCACGCCGGTCAGCACGCCGTCGGCGGTCAGCACGTGGTCGGGGCCGAGGTCGCCGTGGACGAGCGTGCCGCCGGTGAGCCGCCGTGCCGCCGCGAGCAGCTCGTGCGCGGTTTCGCGCCGCCGCGCGGGCAGCAGCGGCACCACGTCGGCCTCGAACCGCGGCACGGCGTCGCCGGGTGGCCGGGTCGGCACGCCGAGGCGGCTCGCCTCGTCGGCCGGGCAGTCGTGCAGCGCGCGCAGGAACAGCCCGAGCTCTCGTCCGTGCGCGCGACCGTGCCCGGGGCGGGTGAGGGGTTCGCCCGGCACGAGCGCGTGCCGCACGACGAGCGGTTCGTCGGACACCACTTCGGGCACCGGCACGGGCAGCGGCAGGCGAGGCGCGAGCCACGGCATCAACCGGGTCTCCCGGCGCAACTGCGCCGCCACCTCCGGCCGCCGGGGCCGCCGCTCGACCCACCGGCCGTCCACCAACCGCGCCAGGCTGTCCCAGCCGCCGTCGAAGTCGCCGTGGCTCACGGCGCGGGCACGCCGCGCGGGACGTCGCCGCGGCAGTCCTCGGCGCGGCTCGACCGCGCCTCCTCCTCAGGGGACCTGCGCACGGTTGCCTCCTCCCAGCCGGTTCGGGCCGAACGGTACCGGCGGGACCCGCGTGCGACCGAGCCGTTCACCCGTCGCGTCGGCGGTGCGGTCAGCCATCACCGCGCGACCGGGCCCGCTCCTCCAGCAGGTCCGGCCGTCGCTCCGCGTCGAGCGCTCCGCCCGCCGCCGACGCGTTCAGCACCGGGTTGTAGGACCCCAGCAGCGGGTCGGTGCCGCTGACCGCCTCGCCGGTCGGTCGCCAGTACTTGTTGTAGTCGTCCACGATGGTGGACGTCGGCTGGCCGCCGACGTACTCGGCCACGTCGACCCCGAGGTGGGCGAGCAGGACCGGGGTGCCGAGCGGGGAAGCCAGTCCCATCACGTCGAGCAGGAACGTCTCCGGCGGCACGTCCGCCCGCCCAGGTAGGCGAGCGTGTGGCCGAACAACGCGCCCCAGCCCAGCGCGGTCGACACGGCTTCGAGCCCCGCTTTCGGCAGGACGCCCGCCGGACCGGCCAGCAGGGCCGCGTCGCTCGCGATGCTGAGGCCGGTGCTCGCGTCGCCGCTGACGTCGGCCAACGCGCTGATCGTGTTCGCGTTGTCCTGGATGAGGTGCAGGCCGTGCTCGCCGAGCCCTCGTGCGGCGGCCAGCTGTTCGATGATCTGCCGGTGGTCGATCGGCCCCGGCGCCTTGATCCGCTCGGCGGAGGCGGTGATCTCCGCGACGATGGCGGACGCCAGGTCGGCGACGATCCCGTCCTGGATGCGGCGTCCGATGACCGGGGGCAGCGCGGCGGCCATGCCGAAGTTGACGAGGTTGAGGTGGATCGCGTCGCGGATGTAGTTCTTGACCCCCTCGACCTCCAGCGCGAACCGCCCGGCCCGCCCGGCGAGCTCGTTCATGTCCTGCTCGACCGTGCCGAGCGCGGCGAACACCTCGCCCAGCTTGCCCAGCAGGGCCTGACCCGCCGGGTCCGGCCAGGCGCCGGCGAGCCCGCTCACGTTGGTCGACCTGAGCGCGTGGACGGCCGCGGCGGCGTCCCGCCAGCCGAAGAACAGGTCCACCGCCGCGGTCTCGTCGGTCTCCGGCCAGCCGGTGATCGCCTTGACCTCCGGCCACAGGCCCAGGGCACTGGTCGGTTCCCCGATGGGCATGCCGAGTCCTCCGATCAGCGCGGGAGACCCGCGGCGGCGCGCTGGTCGGCGGCCACGTAGTCGGCCACGCCCTCCTGACCCGCCTTGACGACCGCGGGCACGGCGGCCAACGCGTGGTCGGCGCCCTGCTTCACGGGCTCCGGCACGTAGACCGAGCGGAACGCGTCGGCCAGCGGACCGGCGCCGATGCCCGCCTCGCCCGCGTCGATCGTGGCGCGGTGGCCGCGCCAGGTGTCGGTGGCGAGCTTGCCCTCCACGTCGATCCCGTTCAGCTCGAAGAGGGCGGCCTCGGTCGAGAGCTCGACGCCGCTCACCGGTCGCCCCGCCGAGAAGCGCGGTCGAGGGAGGTCAGGAAGGGGTCGAAGTCGAGGTCGGCCGTCTTCGGGGTGGCGTCGGCGGGCAGGAACCGGCGCACCAGCGTGAAGACCTCGGCCTGGGCACGTGCCACCGCGCGGTGGATCGTGGCGGTGATGGTCGCCGCCAGGGCGGCGGAGTCGGCGGTCCGGTAGATCCGGGGGTCCAAGTCCAGCTCGATCACCTCGCCGCGACCGCCGACGACGGCGCTGACCAGGCCGTCGTCGGACACGGCGGTCGCGCGGACCTCGGCCAGCCCGCGCTGGATCGTCTTCACCTCGTCGGCGAGGCTTTCGTAGTCGACCGGGTTCACTCGGCCCTCGTTCCCGTGCGGCTGATGGGCGTTCGAGCGGAGTCTGGGTCAGGTCCCGGGCCCGTCGGGGTGCGCTGACAGGTTCCGGCCACCCGTCCGACCGGCGCGGTGCGACGACACCGCCGGCGGCTCGGCTTGCCGTGGTTGGGCGGCGCGGTCGGCGTCGTACGCCGACGCGTACTACGACGGCTGGGTGGCGGCCAACGGCCGGGACCTCGCCGGGCCGACGGCCGCGCCGACCCGGTTCACCGAGGACGGCACGTGGCCGTGACCGGTCAGGGGGTGGCCCGCCGGTAGTGCCGCCGAACGCGCGCCAACCGCGCCTCGGCCCGCTCCTGCCCGTCCGTGCCGGCCTCGACGCGCTCCCGCAGCCGGTAGGCGACGACCTCGCCCAGCGGCGCGTCGGGGTGCTTGCGGAACCACGACGGCCGGCGGTCGCGGGCGACCTGCTCGGCGTGGTCGGCCGACGCCTCGTCGGCCCGACCGAGCGCCGAGCGCAGGGCCTGGTCGGCGTGGTGCCGGTCGGCGCGGTGGGCGAGCTGCTTGTTCCGGGGGATGTTCTTGCGGGAGCTCTTGTCGTTCTCGCCGTAGGTGTTGCGGCGGTCCTTGGCGTAGCTCAACCGCTTCTTCTCCTGCGGGCTCTTGCGCACGCCGCCCCCTCTCCGTCGATCACGTCCGCCGGACGGTACCGGGGCGGCACGCCGGCGGCCGAGCGGTTTTCCGGGCCGTGCGGTCGTCCGACGAGGCGCTCCGAGGTCGCCGGGGCGAGCGGTTGACATCGGCGGCGGGGCGCGGATACTTAAGTAGATGCTTAACCAAGTGTTCCACGCGCTCGCCGATCCGAGCAGGCGGTCCATGGTCGAGCGGTTGACCCTGGGCTCCGCGTCGGTCAGCGAGTTGGCGAAGCCGTTGGAGATGTCGCTCCCCGCGGTGGTCCAGCACCTGCAGGTGCTGGAGGCCAGCGGCCTGGTGCGGACGGAGAAGGTCGGTCGGGTGCGGACCTGCCACGTCGTGCCGTCCGCGTTGCGCCAGGCCGAGCAGTGGATCACCGAGCGCCGCACGACCTGGGAGAGCCGGCTCGACCGGCTCGACGACTACCTGAAGGAGCAGTCATGACCGTGGAGCACGCGACGTTCACGCTGGAGCGCGACTACGACGCGCCGCCCGCCGCGGTCTTCGCCGCCTGGGCGACCCCCGAGGCGAAGTCGCGCTGGTTCGTCGGCCCGGACGAGTGGGTGGCCAAGCCGCTGGAGCAGGACTTCCGCGTCGGCGGCGAGGAGCGCGTCAGCGGCGGGCAGCCGGGCGGCAAGGTCTTCCACTACGCGGCCCGCTTCCAGGACATCGTGCCCGACGAGCGGATCGTCACGACCTACGAGATGCACATGGAGGACACGCGCATCTCGGTGTCCGTCGCCACCGTGGAGTTCAAGGCCTCCGGCGGCGGCACGCGGCTCGTCTACACCGAGTCGGGCGCGTTCCTCGACGGCCACGACAAGGTCGAGCACCGCGAGCGCGGCACCGTCGAGCTGCTGGACAACCTCGGCCGGGCGCTAGCAGCCGGCGGCGCGGTCCAGTAGCAGCTTGCGCTCCCGCTCGTTGCGGGTCATCCCGGCCGCCCGCTCGAACTCCGCCCGCGCCTCGGCGTGCCTGCCCAGCTTGGCCAGCAGGTCGCCGCGCACGCTCGGCAGCAGGTGGTAGCCCTTCAGCGCGGGCTCGTCGACCAGCTCGTCCACCAGTTCCAGCCCGACCGCCGGGCCGAACGCCATCCCGATCGCCACCGCGTGGTTCAGCTCCACGATCGGTGACGGCGCGACCAGCGACAACCTCTCGTAGAGACCGGCGATGAGGGTCCAGTCGGTGTCCTCCGGCACGCGGGCCCGCGCGTGGCACGCGGCGATCGCCGCCTGCAACGCGTACGGTCCGCCGGCGCCGCCCAACGACTCGGCCTTCGCCAGCGCGTCCAGGCCGCGGCGGATGAGCAGCTGGTCCCAGCGGGCCCGGTTCTGCTCCAGCAGCAGCACGGGCTCGCCGTCCGGGCCGACGCGCGCCTTGGCCCGGGACGCCTGGACCTCCATCAGCGCCACCAGGCCGTGCACCTCGGGCTCGCGCGGCATCAGGCCGGCCAGCACCCGGCCCAGCCGCAACGCGTCCGCGCACAGCGCCGGGCGCATCCAGTCGTCGCCCGCGGTGGCCGAGTAGCCCTCGTTGAAGATCAGGTAGATCACGCCGAGCACGGACGCCAGCCGGGCGTCCCGCTCGTCCTCCGCCGGCACCTCGAACGGGACGCCCGCCTTGGCGAGGGTCTTCTTCGCCCGCACGATCCGCTGCGCCACGGTCGCCTCGGGCACCAGGAACGCGCGGGCGATCTCGTCGGTGGTCAGACCGCCGAGCATGCGCAGGGTCAACGCCACCTGCGCCTCGGTGGACAGCACCGGGTGGCACGCGGTGAACACCAGCCGCAGCAGGTCGTCGTCGATCTCGCCGACCTTGGCGGCGGCGTCCGGGACGTGGTCGGACCCGGTGTCGCGCCCGATCTGCTCGAGCTTGCGCTGGTAGTTCCGGTCGCGCCGGATCAGGTCGACGGCCCGGTTCTTCGCCGCGGTCATCAGCCACGCGCCGGGGTTGCGCGGCACGCCGTGCTCCGGCCACTGCTCCAGGGCGCTGACCAGCGCGTCCTGCGCCAGCTCCTCGGCCAGGCCCACGTCGCGCACCATCCGCGCCAGCCCCGCGATCAGGCGGGCGGACTCGATCCGCCACACCGCCTCGACCGCACGACGCGCATCGGTAGCCATCACGACCTGGAATCAGATCAGCTACCGATGCGCGTCGGCAAGCGCGTGCCCCGGGGTCAGCCCTGGGCGGCGCGGGCCTCCTGCTCGGCGCGCAGCTCGCGCTCGCGGTCCTTCAGCTCCTGCGAGGCGTTGACGAAGTCGTCCTCGGTGAAGACCTGCCGGATCTCGATCTGGGACTCCTCGCCGGTGGGGTTCGGCACCCGCTTGACCCATTCGACCGCCTCTTCCAGCGACTTGAGCTCCAGCAGCCAGAAACCGGCGATCAGCTCCTTGGTCTCGGCGAACGGGCCGTCGACCACGGTGCGCTTGTCGCCGGAGAAGTAGACCCGCGCGCCCTTGGAGCTGGGGTGCAGCCCTTCGCCCGCCAGCAGCACGCCCGCCTTGACCAGCTCCTCGTTGAACGCGCCCATCGCGTTCAGCTCCTCCGCGGTGGGCTGCGCGCCGGCCTCGGTGTTCTCGTTCGCCTTCACGATCACCATGAAACGCATGTCGATCTCCCTGTTGGTTCGCCTGGCCGGTCCATCCTGGCCTCTACTCACGCGACGAACGAGCGGGGGCGTGGATCGACATCCGGGCCCGATTTCTTCCAAGATTTTTTCGCGGGCCCCTGACCAGGGGTTTCACGTGATGGGCGAGCCTCCGGTCACACCGATGACCTCGCCGGTGATGTAGCTGGACTCCGACGAGGCCAGGAAGACGTACAGCGGGGCGAGCTCGGCCGGCTGACCCGCGCGGCCCATGGGCGACTGCTCGCCGAAGCTCTCCACCTTCTCCGGCGGCATGGTGGCCGGGATGAGCGGCGTCCACACCGGACCGGGTGCGACCGAGTTCGCCCGGATCTTCCGGTCCACCAGGTTCTGCGCCAGGCCCTTGGTGAAGTTCACGATCGCCGCCTTGCTGGTGGCGTAGTCGAGGAGCTGGTAGGAGGGCTGGAACCCCTGGATGGACGACGTGGTGATGATCGAGGAGCCCTCGGGCATGTGCGGCACGGCCGCCCGGCACAGCCAGAACATCGCGTACACGTTCGTCTTCATGACGCGGTCGAACTGCCCGGTGGAGATGTCGAGCAGGCCGCCGTCCTGCGCCATCTGGTAGGCGGCGTTGCTGACCAGGACGTCGATCCGGCCGAACTCCTCGACCGCGCGCGCCACGACGGCCGCGCACTGCGCCTCCTCGGTGAGGTCGCCGGGGACGGCGACCGCCTTGCGCCCGGCCTCCTCGACGAGCCTCGCGGTGTCGCGGGCGTCCTTCTCCTCGGCGGGCAGGTAGGAGATGAGCACGTCGGCGCCCTCGCGCGCGAAAGCCAGTGCGACGGCGCGGCCGATGCCGGAGTCGCCGCCGGTGATCACGGCCTTCTTGTCGGTGAGCCGCCCGGTGCCGCGGTAGGTCGCCTCGCCGTGGTCCGGGGTGGGGTGGACGTCGTCGGTCAACCCCGGGTACTTGATCGGGTTCTCGGCCATGTCCGCAGGGTGCCCACGTGCGTACGACCTGAACACGCCGAAGGGCGCGCCTCCGGGTGGAGGCGCGCCCTTCGGGGGTGTGTGGAGGGTCAGCGGCGCAGGGCGCGCCCGACCGTGAAGGCGCCCGGGCCGAGGACGGCCAGCAGCAGGAACACCCAGCTGTAGAGGGCGGCCAGCTCGCCCATGTTGTGCATCGGCAGCAGGGCCTCCGGTTGGTGGACGGTGAAGTAGGCGTAGGCCATGACGCCGGACAGCACGAACGCGGCCGGCCGCGCGGCCAGGCCGACCAGCACCAGGACGGCGCCGACCAGCTCGATCACGCTGCCGTACCAGCCCGGCCACGAGCCGAACGGGACCGCGGCGCCCTGGCCGTCGATGCCGCCGAGGAAACCGAGGCCCTGCAGGCCGTGCAGGCCGAACAGGAACGACACGACGACGCGGAAGGCGGCGAGCACCAGGTCGTTGCGCTTGGTGGTGGCGGTGGTGGTGTGGGCGGCGGCGCGGCGGGTGTCGGTCGTGGTGGTCATCTCGGGCTCCCCATCTCGTGGTCTTACTGACGCGACGAACGGGGACCCCTCCGGATCGACACGTCGGCCGAACTTTTTTCCGGGAAGTCGAGCCGGAGGGTGAACCGGCTGGTCGGGGCCGGTAGGCGTTGGCCGCGGCGGAAGAAGCGGACCCGGCGCGGGTCGGCCGCCTCGGCGCGCACGGCCGCCAGGTCGGCCTCGCCGGGCGGGCGGGCGACCGACGGGCCGGGCCGGTGGTCGAGCGGCGGTGGCGGCGGGTGGTCCTCGTCGGGCAGGGGAGGCCGGTCGACGCGGCACGCGACCAGGCCGGGCGTGTCGGGGACGTCCAGCGGGAACACCGGCGCGGGCCAGACGTAGTCGAGGTCGTCCGGGACGTCGGGGAACAGCGGGCGGTAGTGGTCGGGGTCCTTGCGCAGGAGCGCGGACCGGTGGCTGCGGTGCAGGTCGTCGTCACCGAGCCAGGGCGGGAGCAGCCCTTCGGCCAGGCACCACGACCACGTCGGCTCCCGGCCGCCGGTGTAGTCGAGGAACCCGGCGCGCAGGCCGTCGCGGTGGCCGCGCCGTCGCCACTCGTCGCACACGGCCACGCCGTAGGCGACCAGCGCGGGCGTGAAGCCGCGCCACATCAGCACCGCCGGGTGCCGCTTCCAGCCGTACTCGGGCCAGACCAGGGCGCGCAGGATCTGGGCGGTCTCCACGCGCTGCTTGCCGAGCCGCCGCGAGTCGAGCACGGCGGCGCTGCGGGCGAAGGTCGCGCACGGCAGGAACGTTTGCACCCCAGCCGGCTACCCCGCGTGCGGCCGGTCAAGCGCGTGGGTCGTCCGGACAGGCAAAAGACCGGTGGGCTGTTAGCCTGCGGCGGTGGAGTTCCAGCGCGCCCGGCGGCCCGAGCAGGTGGAGCAGCGGCGACGCACGATCCTCGACACGGCGTCCGCGATGCTGCGGGAGCGGTCCGTCGCCGACATCAGCCTGCGCGAGCTGAGCGACCGGGTCGGGCTCGCGAAGTCGAACGTGCTGCGGTACTTCGACAGCCGGGAGGCGATCTTCCTGGAACTGCTCGACCGGGAGTGGGGCGCCTGGCTGGACGAGGTCGAGGCCGCGGTGGCGCCGGCGGCCGAGGCCGAGGAGGTGGCGACCGCGATCGCGACCTCGCTGCTGCGCCGCCGGTTGCTGTGCGAGCTGGTCAGCGGCATGGCCGGGGTGCTGGAGCGCAACATCTCGGTGGACTTCGCGCGCGTGTTCAAGCGCCGGGCGCACGCGCACACGACCCGGTTGGCGGAGGTCGTGCGGGCCGGGGTGCCGGTGCTGGACGAGGCGGCGGCGCGGCACTTCGCCCGCGTGGTGCTGGTCATGACGGCCGGCCTGTGGCCGCACGCGAACCCGACGGACGCGGTGGCGCAGGTGATGCGGGAGCTGGGCGGACCGCCGGCGGGCGAGCTGGTGCGGGAAGGGCTGACGGAGGGCCTGGTGAACCAGCTGGTCGGCCTGGTGGCCCGGTCCGGACGCCCGCGGAGGCCGTAGGGTTCGGCGTCGTGAGGGCACTGGTGGTTCGCGGTGGCTGGGACGGGCACTCGCCGGTGGAGGCGACCGACGGGTTCCTGCCGTTCCTGCGCTCGTCGGGGTTCGCGGTGGACGTGTCGGACTCGCTGGAGGTCTACGACGAGCGCCTCGGCGGGTACGACTTGGTCGTCCAGTGCTGGAGCGACGGCGTGCTGACCGACGACCAGTTCACGTGCCTGGAAGCGGCGGTGCGCGGTGGGACGGGGCTGGCCGGGTGGCACGGCGGCCTGGTGGACGCGTTCCGCCACTCCCGCGGCTACCTGAGGTTGGTCGGTGGCCAGTTCGTCGACCACCCCGGCGGCTTCGTGGACCACCGGGTGGAGATCACCTCGACCCACCCGATCGTGGCCGGTCTCGAGGGGTTCGACCTGCGGACCGAGCAGTACTGGGTGCTGACCGACGGCCTCAACGACGTGCACGCGACCACGACCTTCGCCGCCGCCGAGCCGTGGCACACCCAGCTGACCGTGCCCGCCGTGTGGACCCGCCGCTGGGGCGCCGGCCGCGTCTTCGCCTGCACGATCGGCCACCACCCGGCCGACCTGGCCCTGCCCCCGGTCCGCACCCTGGTCGAACGGGGCCTGCTCTGGGCCGCCCGCCCCTGACCCCCGCGCGTGTCGAACGCCCAAGCCCCGCGTGTCCGACGCTCAGGAACCTTCACGGCCCGCGAGTCGAACGCCCAGGACCCCCGCGGTCACCCGCCCGAGTCCGCCAACGCGGCGGGCTCCGAGTCGGCCAGGTTCTCCGGCAGCCTGAGGCCTTCGTGGAGCGGCACGAGCTCGGATTGCAGCACCAGAGCCGCCCCGCCGATCGCGGACGCCGTGGCGGCCGAACGGGACAGCCTCACGTCGACGCCGTGCGCCGCCCGCGAGAAGAACGTGCGGTCCAGCTCGTCGCGCACCACGGGCAGGTAGACCGAACCGGCGATGGCGAAGCTCGGCCCCGTCAGCACCAGGACCTCCAGGTCCATCACGTTCGCCAACGTCCGCGCCGCCACCGCGATGTACCGCGCCGACCGCTCCAGGATCGCCAACGCCGACGGCTCGCCCCGGCGCGCCGCCCGGCTCACCGCCGCGAAGTCCGACGACACCGACCGCGACCGCCCGGTCAGCCCCGCCGACCCGGCCAGCGCCGCGTCCGCCCGTGCGGCCGCCACCACGGCCGCCGGCCCGGCGAGCACCTCCACGCACCCGCGCGCGCCGCACCAGCACTCCGGCCCGTCCGCGTCCACGCAGATGTGGCCGATCTCCCCGGCGTTGCCGCTGCTGCCGCGGTAGGTGATGCCGTTGATGATCAGACCCGCGCCGATGCCCGTGCCCATGTACAACGCCGCCGAGATCGCCGTCCCGCCGATCCCGCCCGACCAGTGCTCGCCCAGCGCCGCCGCCGTGGCGTCGTTGTCCAGCACCACCGGCAGGCTCGTCTCCCGCTCCAGCTCGCGCGCGAGCGGGAAGTCCTCCCACTTGCGCATGGACGGCGGGGTCAGGCCCATGCCGGTGTCCGAGCTGAGCGGTCCGGGGGAGACCAGGCCGAGGCCCAGCACGCGGTTGTGCTCGACGCCGACGCCGTCGATCAGGCCCTTCACCTCGGCCGCCATCCGCGCCACCACGGTCCGCGGTTCCGCCGCGCCCGCGCCCGCCCTCGAAATGCGGGCCACGACCGATCCACCGAGATTGGTCAGCACGTACGTGATGCCCGCGTGGTCCAAGTGGACGCCGACGGCGTACCGGGAGGAGTGGTTGAGCTGGAGCAGGACCCGCCGCTTACCGCCGGTCGACTCGGCCCGCCCGGTCTCCACCACCAGGCCCTCGTCGATGAGCTTGCGGACGACCGTCGAGATGGTGGCGCCGGTGAAACCGGTGGCGTTGATCAGGCCGACGCGGCTGATGGTGCCCGCCGCCCGGATCACGTCCAGCACGGCGGACTTGCTGCTCGCATGCTGCGTCGCCCGCGCCGGTCCGCTCACGTGGTCCCCCGCGTTGGTCTTAGTTCGTTCGTCGGACGAAGGGTAGCAACTTGACCGGCAGATGACGCCGAGGTGTTGACTTCGTTTCTTCGATGACTTAACAATCTGCCTCAACGCGGGACCGCGGCCGGTCTCGGGCCACGAGAGGAATCGACGATGTCCCTGAAGGCAAGGCGCTTCTCACGGGCGCGCATGGCGGCGGCCGGCCTGGCCGCGGTCGCCATGCTGGCGACCGCGTGTGGTGGATCGAGCGCCGGCAGTGACGCGAACAAGGACACGCTGGTCGTCTACACCGGCCAGGCCGGTGACTGGCAGCTGAACTTCAACCCGTTCTCGCCCACCCTGATCGAGGGCCCGGGCACGATCTTCGAACCGCTGTTCTTCTTCAACAACATCCGCGACGTCGAGCCGCGGCCCCGCCTGGGCAAGAGCTTCCAGTGGAACGCCGACGGCACCCAGCTCGACATCGAGCTGCGCGACGACGCCAAGTGGACCGACGGGCAGAAGTTCACCGCCAAGGACGTCGTCTTCACCCTCGACATGGTCTCCAAGAACCCGACCATGAACAGCACGGGCTACAAGGGCACGGCGACCGCGGTCGACGACACGCACGTGTCGGTCAAGTTCACCGAGCCGTCCTACATGGAGGGCCCGCAGGTCCTCGGCAAGATCTTCATGGTCCCCGAGCACAAGTGGAAGGACATCGCGACCCCCGCGACCGACGTCATCAAGGAGCCCGTCGGCACCGGCCCGTTCATGCTGGACGAGTTCAAGGCCCAGGCGTTCACGCTCAAGTCGAACCCCGACTACCACTCCGGTGAGCCGGCCCTGAAGAAGGTCCGCTACCTGGCGCTGTCGGGCAACCAGTCCGGCGAGGCCGCGCTGAGGGCCGGCCAGATCGACTGGCAGACCGGCCCCGTCCCGGACATCGCCGACGTCGAGAAGAACTACCCGGGCTACAAGGCCATCACCATCCCGATGAACCAGGTCGCGCTCTTCACCTGCTCCAACGCCGCCTTGGGCTGCCAGGGCCCGCAGACCGACGTGGCCGTGCGCAAGGCGATCTACTACGCCCTCAACCGCACCCAGATCAACTCGCTCGCGTTCGAGAACACCGCGAGCGAGGTGTCCCCGGGCGCCGCGCTGCTGGAGCGCGACAAGGACCAGATCTCCTCGAAGCTCAAGGAGAAGACCGCGCCGATGCAGCCCGACGAGGCCAAGGCCACGCAGCTGCTGGAGGCCGCCGGCTACGCCAAGGGCGGCGACGGGATCTACGCCAAGGACGGCAAGCCGCTGACCATGACCCTAAAGGTCGTCGCCGGCTGGACCGACTACATCACCGCGGTCGACACGATGTCCCAGCAGCTGCAGAAGGTCGGCATCAAGGTGACCGCGCAGCAGCTGTCCTGGAACGAGTGGTCCGACGCGCGTGGCCGCGGCGAGTTCGAGCTGCTGATCGACTCGCTGCACCAGGGCCCGGCGCCCGACCCGTTCTACAACGCGTCCTACTTCTTCAGCACCGCGACCACGGCCAAGGTCGGCGAGGTGGCGAACCCGAACTTCTCCCGGTTCTCCGACCCTCAGGTCGACGCCGCGCTCGCCGGGCTCAAGGGCGTGAACCCGACCGACGACGCCGCCCGCCGGCCCTTCCTGGACACCATCCAGACCAGGATCGAGGAGTCGATCCCGTACATCCCGGTCCTGACCGGCGGCACGACCAGCGAGTACAACGCCAAGAAGTTCACCGGCTGGCCCACCAAGGACGACCTCTACGCGTTCCCGGCGGTCTGGGCGCGCCCGGAGGCGTCGGAGATCTACCTGAAGCTCAAGCCGGCCGGCCAGTGAACGACTGATCGAGGCGATAGGCGGACCGATGAGGTACTACGCCCGAAAGTTCGCGTTCTACCTGGTCGCCCTCTGGGCGGCGCTGACGCTGAACTTCTTCATCCCGAGGCTCATGCCGGGCAACCCGGTGGACATCCTCATGGCGAAGCTCGCGCAACGCGGCGGAACCGTGGACCCATCGGCCCGCAGGGCGTACGAGCTGCTGCTCGGCACGAACAGCGGCGAGTCGCTCTTCCAGCAGTACATCTCGTACCTGGGCAACATGTTCCGGGGTGATCTGGGCATATCGGTGAGCGCGTTCCCCGCGCCGGTGTCCCAGATCATCTCGGAAGCCCTGCCGTGGACCCTGATGCTCGTCGGCATCGCGACGTTCCTGTCGTTCGCCCTCGGCATCGTCCTCGGCGCGTTCGTCGGCTGGCGGCGCGGCACCTGGCTCGACGGCCTGGTGCCCGCCACCACCGTGCTGGCCGCCGTGCCGTACTTCTGGCTGGCGCTGATCCTGGTCGCGCTGCTGTCCTCGGCGTGGGGCTGGTTCCCGCTGCAAGGCGGCTACGACGTGATCCTCACGCCCGGCTGGAACGCCGAGTTCATCGGCTCGGCGATCTACTACGGCACGCTGCCCGCGCTGACCATCGTGATCTCGTCGGTCGGCGGCTGGCTGCTCGGCATGCGCAACATGATGGTGTCCGCCACCGCCGAGGACTACGTGCTCACCGCCAAGGCCAAGGGCCTGCGCGACTCGCGGATCATGATCAAGTACGCGGCCCGCAACGCGGTGCTGCCGTCCGTGGCCGGTTTCGCCATCTCGCTCGGGTTCGTGGTGGCCGGCTCCATCATCACCGAGCAGGTGTTCTCCTACCCGGGCATCGGGTCCAAGCTCCTGCAAGCGGTGCAGAACAACGACTACGCCCTCATGCAGGGCATCTTCCTGGTCATCACGGTCGCCGTGCTCGGCGCGAACCTCGTGGTCGACCTGCTCTACGCCGTCATCGACCCGCGCACCCGCGTCAGCGGCTGAGAAGGAGAACGGACACCGTGACGAATCTCAGTGCTGTCACCGTCGAGGCTCCGCGCGGGCGGGCCGGGTGGCGGTCCATGCTGCCGCGCTGGTCGCCCAAGCTCGGCGTCGGCCTGGTCCTGATCGGGCTGATCACGTTCATCGGCCTGGTCGGCCCGCTCCTGGTCGGCGACCCGAACGCGATCCGGGACGTGGGCCTGACCGGGCCGGGCGGCGAGTTCTGGCTCGGCACCACGCAGACCGGCCAGGACATCGTGGCGCAGCTCGCGTACGCGACCAGGGGCTCGCTGTACATCGGCCTGATGGTCGGCGTGATGGCGACCGCCCTGTCGGCCCTGTTCGGCATCGTCGGCGCCTACATCGGCGGGTACGTCGACGAGGGCTTCTCCCTGTTCTCCAATGTGATGCTGGTGATCCCCGGCCTGCCGCTGGTGATCGTCATCTCCGCGTTCGTGCCCGCCGACCAGCGCGGCTCGTGGACGATCGCGGTGGTGCTCGCGATCACCGGCTGGGCCGCGTCGGCACGGGTGCTGCGCGCCCAGACGCTGTCGCTGCGCAACCGCGACTACGTGGCCGCGGCCAAGGTCTCCGGCGAGAAGCCGTGGCGCGTCATCACCGTCGAGATCCTGCCGAACCTGCTGCCGCTGCTGGCCTCGCAGTTCGTGTTCTCGGTGATCTACGCGATCCTCAGCGAGGCCGGCCTGTCGTTCCTCGGCCTGGGCGCCTCCAACTCCTCCACGCTCGGCACGATGCTCTACTACGCCCAGAACGGCTTCGCGCTGCAACGCGAGGCGTGGTGGTGGTTCGTCCCGCCGGGCCTGATCATCGCCCTGTTCGGCTGCGGCCTGGCGCTGGTCAACTTCAGCATCGACGAGATCATCAACCCGAAGCTGCGCGACATCCCCCGGCGCGCCGAGGCCGATGCCGACCGGCCGGCCGAGCCCGTGGCGCGCGCGGACGACGACGTGGTGCTCACCGTGAACGACCTGTCCGTCGTGTACCAGGTGGAGAAGCCGGTGCACGCGGTCAAGGACGTGTCGATCACGTTGCGGCGCGGTGAGATCCTCGGCCTGGCCGGCGAGTCCGGCTGCGGCAAGACGACGCTGGCCTACGCGATCAACCGGCTGCACCGGCCGCCCGCCGAGGTGACCACCGGCTCGGTCACGTTCCACGACCGCGAGGGCGGCGACATCGACGTGCTCGCGCTCACGCCGGGCGAGCTGCGGGCGTTCCGCTGGTCGAAGCTGTCGATGGTGTTCCAGGGCGCGATGAACGCGCTCAACCCCGTCATCACGGTCCGGGCGCAGCTCGACGACGTGCTCACCACGCACCGCCCGGAGATGACCAAGGCCCAGCGCAAGGCCAAGTGCGAGGAGGTGCTCAAGCTGGTCGGCGTCGACGTGCGGCGGCTCAGCTCCTTCCCGCACGAGCTGTCCGGCGGCATGCGGCAGCGCGTGATGATCGCCATGGCGCTGCTGCTCGACCCGCAGGTCATGATCATGGACGAGCCGACCACCGCGCTGGACGTCGTCGTGCAGCGCGGCATCCTGCGCGAGATCCTGCGGCTGCGCGACGAGATCGGCTTCGCCGTCCTGTTCATCACCCACGACCTGCCGCTGCTGCTCGAACTCGCCGACCGCATCGCCGTGATGAAGGACGGCGAGGTCGTCGAGTACGCCACCGCGCAGGACATGTTCGAGCAGCCCGCGCACCCCTACACCCGCCAGCTGCTCGACTCGTTCCCCAGCCTGACCGGCGAACGCGGCTCGTTCGTCCGCTCCGGCGAGCAGCTGACGCCGGTCGACCGGTCCGGCGAGCCCACCCCGTCCGGAGGCGTTCGATGACCACGTTGGAAGCGCGCGAGCTGGTCAAGGACTTCCACGTCCGGGTCGGCCTGCGGCGGGTGCGGCTGCGCGCGGTGGACAACGTCTCGTTCACCCTCACGCCCGGCCGCACGGTCGCGCTGGTCGGCGAGTCCGGCTCGGGCAAGTCCACCATCGCCCGGATGATCGCCCGGCTGGAGAAGCCCAGCGGCGGCGCGATCACGCTCACCGGACCGGACGGCGCGAAGGTGCCCGAACGCGCGTACCGGGACAACGTGCAGATGGTGTTCCAGGACCCGTTCGCGTCGCTGAACCCGTTCCACACCATCGAGCACCACCTGGCGCGGCCGTTGAAGCTGCACGGCCGGCCGCACGGCTGGGACGACGTAGTGCAGCTGCTGGAGCGCGTGTCCCTGCCCGGCCGAGACGTCGCCGGGCGGCGACCGCACGAGCTGTCCGGCGGCCAGCGCCAGCGGGTGGCGATCGCGCGGGCGCTGGCGCCGGGCGCGAAGGTCGTGGTGGCCGACGAACCGGTGTCGATGCTGGACGTCTCCATCCGGCTGGGCGTGCTGAACCTGATGGCCCGGTTGCAGCGCGAGGAGAACCTGGCCGTCCTCTACATCACGCACGACCTGGCCACCGCGCGGCACTTCTCCGACGACATCCTCGTGCTCTACAAGGGGCGCGTCGTCGAACGGGGACCGGCCGACGAGGTGATCCTCAACCCGCAGCACCCGTACACCAAGATCCTCGCCTCCGCCGCGCCGAACCCCGAGGCGCGCGGCCGTGCCGTCGAGATCGACCCGGCGGACGTGGAACGGGCAGGCGCCGCCGCCGCGTACGACCACAACACCGGGGCGTGGGAGGAAGTCGCGAAATGACGGTCACCTGGTCCACCGGCGCGATCAGGCTGCTGCTCACGCACGGGGACGACCGTCCGGTGAGCCTGCTCTCGCTGCGCCCCGACGGGCCGGTCGAGGGGATCGGGGTGCCGCTGGTCGAGGTCCAGGCCATCGGGCACGGCCGGTTCCCCGGCAGCCACCGCTACGCCGACACCGCGATCGGCGCCCGCCTGCGCCACCGCTCGCACACCGCGTCCGCGGACGAGCTGCGGGTCGTGCAGCACGACCCGGTGAGCGGGCTGGTGGTGACGTCGGTGTTCCAGGGCGTCGCCGGCGTGCCCGCGGTGCGGACGTGGACCGAGGTGGAGGTCGAGGGCGAGCCGGTCCACCTCCAGGCCGTGACGTCGCTGTCCACCGGGGCGTTCCTGGTGGACAGCGGCCGTTCGGTGGACGAGGTCGACCTCGTGCACGCCGACTCCGACTGGGTCGCCGAGTCGCGCTGGCACCGCACGCCGCTGCGCGAGGCCGGCCTGGTGGCGATGGACCCGACCGTGCACCACCACGCGTCGCGCAGCCGGTTCGCGCTGACCTCGCGCAGCTCGTGGTCCACGGGCGAGCACCTGCCGACCGGCGTGCTGGTGGCGCGGGACGACAGCTGGGCCCTCGCGTGGCAGATCGAGCACAACGGCGCGTGGCACTTCGAGGTGGGGGAGACCGTCGCCGGCGCGTACCTGGCGCTGCTGGGGCCCAGCGACGGCGAGCACCAGTGGGGTCGCGTGGTGTCCGAGGGCGACGGCTTCACCACCGTGCCCGTGTCGGTGGCGATCGCCGCCGGCGGCGTGGACGAGGCGATCGGCGCGTTGACGCGGCAGCGGCGGGCGACGTTGCGCAACCGGCGCGCGCCCGAGCTGCCGGTGATCTTCAACGACTACATGAACACCCTCATGGGCGACCCGACCACCGAGAAGCTGCTGCCGCTGATCGACGCGGCGGCCGAGGTGGGCGCGGACTACTTCTGCGTCGACGCCGGGTGGTACGACGAGGACGGCAAGTGGTGGGACAGCGTCGGCGAGTGGCGGCCGTCGCGGACCCGGTTCCCGAACGGCTTCGGCGAGGTCGCCGACCGGATCCGGGAGCGCGGGATGGTGCCCGGCATCTGGCTGGAGCCCGAGGTCGTCGGCGTGCGGTCGGCACTGGCCCGGTCGTTGCCGGACGAGGCGTTCTTCCAGCGCCAGGGCGCGCGGGTGGGCGAGCACGGCCGCTTCCACCTGGACTTCCGGCACCCGGCCGCGGTCCGGCACGTGGACGAGGTGGTCGACCGGCTGGTCGAGGAGTTCGGCGTCGGGTACGTCAAGCTGGACTACAACATCATGCCCGGCGCGGGCACCGACGTCGGCGGGGTGGCGCCGGGTGACGGCCTGCTCGGGCACAACCGGGCGCACCTGGCCTGGTTGGACGCGCTGCTGGCCCGGCACCCGGGGCTGCTGCTGGAGAACTGCGCGTCCGGGGCCATGCGGATGGACTACGCGATGCTGTCGCGGCTGCACCTGCAGTCGACTTCGGACCAGCAGAACCCGTTGCTGTACCCGCCGATCGCCGCCGCCGCGCCCGCGTCCGTGCTGCCGGAGCAGGCCGGGAACTGGGCGTACGCGCAGCCGGGGATGACGCCGTCGGAGGCCGCGTTCACCTTGGCCACCGGCGTGCTGGGTCGCCTGTACCTGGCCGGCCGGGTCGACCTCATGGACCCGTCGCAACGGGCTCTGGTCGCCGAGGCGGTCTCGGTCCACAAGGGACTGCGGCCGGAGATCGCCACGTCGGTCCCGTTCTGGCCGCTCGGCCTGACCGGCCGCGCCGGCGCGTGGGTGGCGCAGGGGCTGCGCGCGCCGGCGAACAGCTACGTGACCGCGTGGCGGCTGCCCGACGCGCCACCGGCCGCGGACCTGCCCGTGCCGCACCTGCGCGGCCGGGACGTCGCGGTGTCCCCGGTGTTCCCGGTGGCGTCACCGGAGTGGGCCTTCGAGTGGCACGCGGAACGAGGGGTGCTGCGTGCCACCCACAGCGGCGCCACGCCGTCGGCGGTCGTCGTGAGGCTGGGCGCCTGATCGCGTCAGGGCAGCCGGGGCTCGACCAGTTCGGCGACCCGCATCGCCATCGGGCACGGGTCCTCGGCCGGGCTGCCCGAGTTCAGCACCACGTCGACCCGGGACGACGCCGTGACGCCGATGAAGATCCCGCAGCTGCCGGTCGCGCCCACGGCCTGCTTGGCCTGGTGGCGGCCGATCACCAGCTCCTGCACCACGTTGCCGCTCGACTGGACCTGGTCCAGCCCGGACGTGGTCCGGATGCCCACACCCAGCAGGGCCTGCCGGGGCGAGAAGTTGCACACCCGCGCCGAACCGAGCTGCTCCACCACCGGCTCGGCGGTCTGCGCGCCGGTGACCTGCTCGGCCTCGGCCTTGGTGAGCAGGTCGCACGGGTCGGCGCCGTCCAGCGGGCCGCCCCGCGACGGCCCGACCGCGGGCGCGGTGGCCGGTCGCGACGAGCCGTCGGAGGTCGGGCCGGACGGGCTCTCGGCGGGCCCGCCGCAGGCGACGGCCGAGAGCAGGACCGCGACGGCGGCCAGCGTGGTGCGAGGGTTCACTGGGTCGTTCCCCGGTCGGTCAGGGCGGGAGGGCGCGCCGCCGGCGGTCCGGTCGGTCCTCGCCCCGGTGACGCTCACGACCGGGACCGACGCTTCGGTCCGCCGACCGTAGCGCACGTTCTGGGAGCGCTACCAGACCTGCGTCCGCCGAGCCGACGACCGCGACGGCCGCCCAGGCGGACGGCCGTCGCGCGGCACGCGCCGCTAGGGCGTGTCCGCCGGGTCATGATCGGGTTTTGTCTGGTGCGGCTCGGATCCAGTCGATGGTCTCGACGATGTCGTTGGTGGCCTGCCAGTG
>NZ_JBVJVK010000086.1:0-31837 GCF_055603705.1 Actinosynnema sp. NPDC037264
AAACGCTCGGCTGGGACACCCCAGCCGAGCGTTTGGCTAAGCTCCTGACCTAAGCCAGTTGATCAGTTGTGTTGCGACGACCCCTGGAATCCGCCCTCCCCGCCGGGGGCCGTTCCCGCGTCCGCCGGCGGTCACGTCCGCGTCACCGCCGGAAGAAGCACGACGCGAAGCGCCGCCCCGGGGGACGGGGCGGCGCTCCGGCTGGAGCGGACTACGGGTTGACGGTGATGGTGAACGTCGACGTCCGGTTGCGGATGTTCTCGTTGTTGTTGCTGAACCGCAGGTTGTTGAAGGTCACCGAGCCGACCGCCGGGCCCTGGCCCGCCTCCGGCAGCTCGTTGGCCCACAGGCCCATGCCGGACTTGTGCTCGAACTGGTCGCCGCTCAACCGGGCCCCGGAGATCGAGATGTTCGTCAGGACGGTGTCCTGGATCGGGTTCTCCGGTGTCGTCCCGTTGTACTTGGTCTGGAACATGATCCCGGCGTACGTCGGGTCGATGATGTCGACGTCGTCGACCCGGATGCCCCGGAACGGCTTCGACGCCGAGAACATCCAGATCCCCGGGAACGTCTGCCCGTTCCAGAAGTGCCCGCCGGTGCGCACCAGCGTGATCCCGCTGAACGTCGTAGGCTCCGGGCCGAAGCCGTTCATCGGGTAGCCGAAGTCCAGCGAGCTGATCGTGACGCCCGAGTAGGTCAACGTGTCGGCGATGTAGATGTTGCGGAACGTGTTCAGGAAGCCGCCGTACACCGCCAACCCGGCCGCGCGCCAGGTCGTCAACGACGACAGGTTCTCGTACACGTTGTTCTTCTCGTCCGCGCCGCCGGCGTCGATCGCGGAGAACAGCGCGAAGCTGTCGTCACCGGTCGAGCGCGCCTCGATGTTGGCCACCCGGTTGTCCGTGCTGCCGTTGGTCATGTTGATGCCGTCGGCGAACATGTTGCGGATCCGGGAGTCCTTGATGGTCATGAAGTCGGTGTTCGCGCCCCAGTAGAGGCACACCATGTGCTCGGCCCAGATGTTCTCGATGGTGATGTTCGCGACGTTGGAGAAGTCGAACACCTTGCCGGGGCCGTCGATGCGCGAGGTGTAGTTGCCGAAGAACGCGAACCCGCTGAACGTCGAGCCGTTCACCGACTGCTCGGCCCGGAAGCCCGCGTCGGTGTTCTCCTGCGTGGTCGGCACGACGAACTTCGTGAACCACGGCCCCGCGCCGATCACCCGCACCGGCTTGCCGTACACCTGGAACTTCTGCGCCGTGGTGTACGTGCCGGCCGGCAGGTACACGCCGAGCAGGGTGCCGCTGGTGTCCATGCGGAACCGGTCCAGCGCGTTCTGCACGTCCTGGTGGCCGAACCCGGTCGGCGTGAGGTACCGGGCCGGGTCGGGGTTGGCCCGCGCCACCGCGTGCTCGAAGTCGACGAAGTCGATGGCGTAGTTGGTGGTGTTCGCCGCGTCCTTCTGCAGCTTGATCTTCGTGCCCGCCGGGAACGTGCCGTTGAGCATCACGTTCGCCTCGTCGTAGATGTGCCGCGGCCCACCAGCGCCCGGCGAGTTGCCCGGTGACGCCTCGTTGCCGTAGAGCCAGATGTGCCGCGAGTGCAGGTCGATCGCCTTGTGGAACGCCCCGTTGACGTAGACGTTCAGCGTGGCGCCGATGCCGCCGCCGCCCGCGGCGTCCGGGATGGAGAAGCGGGTGACGAGGGTGTTGGTCGACCCGCTGGTGGTGAACTCGACCGACGAGCCGGTGCTGTTGAGCGTCACCGCGCGCCGGCCGGACGCCTCGCCGGCGAGGTCGCCGATGGTGCGGTTGGGGCCGATCTTCTGCGCGCCGCCCGCGGTGACGGCGTCCTCGGCCTCGACGTGCTCCCACGGCACGTTCGCGCCGCGGCCGACGAACAGCGACTGGGTGGTGCGGTTGTTCGCCTGCCGCGCGGCGATCTCGTTGGCGTCCACCGCGACTTCGGTGCGCAGCGTGTACTTGCCGTTGACGGCGGCCCAGGAGCCCAACGTGATCGGCGCGGCCGACTGGCCCGGCTGGATCGCGCCGGTGTGGCTGCCGGTGAACGTGCGCACGGTCGCGCCGGTGGTGGCGTTGAGGAGCGTGAGCGTGACGCCGTGCGCGCCGCTCGCGGTGGCGATCGAGCCCTCGTTGCGCAGCACGGCGGTGAAGGTGGTGTTCTGGCCGTTGGCCGGGTTGTTCGGCGAGAAGCTCAGCGCGCCGACCAGGTCCGAGCTGGGCACGGGCGTGACGACCAGGGCGCTCGGGTGCAGCAGGGCGTTGTTGGCCTCGTTCTGCTCGACGACCTTCTTCGTCTCGTCGACCTTCGCGGTGTAGGAGTAGGACCCGGAGCCGCGCGGGCCGATGTTCGCGGTGACGGTCGCCGACGCGCCCGCCGCGAGGGCGCCGACCTGGGCCGTGCCGACGGCGTCGGTGCCGAGGAAGAACGTCACGTCGGTCGCGCCGGACGCCGCCGTGCCCGCGTTGCGCACGGTCGCGGAGAGCGTGATCGGGTTCGTCTCGACCGGGCTCGTCGGGGTGAACGACGTCGCGCTCACCGTCAGGTCCGGGTTGGGCGCGGCCACGCCGAACACCTGGAACTCGGCGACCTGGCCGCCGGGCGCGCCGGTGTTGGACGTGACGCGCAGCTGCACGTCCGCGACCCGTGCGGACAGCGGGATGGTGACCGTGTTGCCGGAGGCCGGGTTGAACACGTAGTCGCGCGCGGACACCAGGTTCGTGAAGCCCGAGGCGCTCTGCTCACGGCCCAGCACCTGGACGTTCTGCGTGCGGGTGCCCCAGGCCGAGGCGGGGTTGAGCTTCAGCACGACCGAGCTGAGGTCGGAGTTCGAGCCGAGCTGGGTGGTCAGCGTGGTCGGGTAGGTCGCGCCTTCCCAGTAGGTGTTCACGTCGTCGTCGTTGGCGTTCGCGGCCACGAAGTCGAACACGTGCGAGGAAGCCGTGATCGGCCTGCCCTTGGCCAGGTTCGCGCCGGAGCCGGGGGAGCCGGGCCGGGTGACGGAGCCGCTCGGCGGCGACTGGTTGCCCGCCGCGTCCTTGGCGATCACGTGGTAGGTGACCGCGACGCCGTCCGGCTGGGAGTCGGTGTAGGTCAGCACCGTGCCCGCCAGGCTCGTGCGCAGCGCGCCGTTGGCGTAGACGTCGTAGCCGGTGACGCCGGTGTTGTCGGTGGAGGCCGACCAGGTCAGCCTGATCTGCCCGGACTGCGGCGAGGTGTAGGCGAGGTTCGTCGGCGCGGACGGCGCCTGCGTGTCGCCGGTGGTCGGGCCGTGCAGCTCGAACTCCGAGACCTGACCGGCGGGCCACGCGGTGTTGCCGGTGATCAGCAGCCGCACGAACCGCGTGGTGGTCGCGGTGAACTGGATCGTCACCGTGTTGTTCGAGGTCGGGTTGAACGCGTGCTGCGCCGACGGGACGAGGTCGCCGAAGTTCTGGCCGTCGGTGCTGTGCTGCACGGCCAGCGTCTGGGTGCGCGCGCCCCACCCCGCCGTCGGCAGCTTGAGCACGACCCGGTCGACCTTGACCGCCGCGCCGAGGTCGGCCCGCAGCCACTGCGGGAACGCGTTGTTGGCGCTCTCCCAGTAGGTGGCCTGGTTGCCGTCACCGGCGTTGGACGCCTGGTAGACGTCGTTGTGGCTGCTCGCGCTGTACGTGGCGGCGAGCTTGGCGGTGACGTCGGCGGCCTGGCGGACGTCGATGTCGCGGACCTGCGCGCCGTCCACGCGCACGTAGCGCACCAGCGTGGGGTCGAACTCGAACGCCTGCTCCTCGCCCCGGCGCGGCGCAGACGGCACGAGGGTGGCGAACCCCTTGCCGTCGAGGCTGGTCTGGACGGAGAACGTGGTGTCGTCGTCCGGCAAGGACAGTCGGACCTGGTCGATGCGGGTCGGTCTGCCGAGGTCGAGCACCCCGGCCGACGGTTCGGCCTGAGCGGCAGGGGTGCTCAGGGCGAACGCGGTGAGGCTCAGTGCGAGCAGTGAGGCGGCAAGGCGCGAACGGGCGCGTGTCGTCGTTGACATGGTCGTGCTGGCCCTTCTCTTAGGGCAGTTCCGGGCGCTTGTCAGAAAGTTCCGCATACTTGTCGATTTCTTGCGTAACCGGATCGCAGCGTTGCAGAGCCCCGGCGGGAAAGTCAACGGTCAGACGCCCGAGTAGGCCATCCGTACGAACCCGGTTGGCACGCCGATGGCGGCCCTTGGCGCGGGTCGGGGTGTTCGGTCACCACCGGCTGGGTGTCGGGGGTGTGCTCCCGTGGCGCCACGGCGTTCATCCACGGCGTTCACGCACGCCGCCACCCCGTTCCGGGCCGTTGCGGGGATCTAGACTGGTGATCATCTGGGGAGGTGGCGGTGAGCGACCCGAAAGCGGCGTTCGCGCAGGCGCTGGCGCGGTTGCGGGGACGGTTGCCCGACCTGTCCGACGAGGCGGTGGCCCGGCGCGCCAGCGCGGTCGTGCTGCCATCCGGGCGACGGGTGGCGGTGAACGCCCGGCGGTTGGGCGAGTGGGTCGGCGGCCAGTCCGTGCCCCGCGACTTCGACGGCGTGCTGGCGGTCGCCCTCGCGACCGGCGGCGTGCCGAAGCTCAACGACCTGCGCGAGCTGTGGCGCGCCGCCCACCAGGACCGACGGGTCACGCCCAAGTCCGGGCGCGTGGTGGTGGGACGGCCGCCGAGCGACGCGGCGGCGTTGCGCGACCGCGCCGAGCTGGCCGACGCGATCGACACCGCCTTACGTGAGGGGGACGTCCGCCAGGTCCTCCTCACCGGCCCCGGCGGCGTGGGCAAGTCGCAACTGGCCATCGCCGCGTTCCACCGCGCCCGCGCCGACGTGCTGGTCTGGGTCGGCGCCCGGACCAGGCAGTCGGTGCTCGCCGGCTACGCGCGCGCCTGGCGTGCGCTCAAGTCCGCCGCGGGCGCCGACGACGAGGCGCAAGCCGACCTCTTCCTCGCCTGGCTGCGGTCCACCACCACGTCGTGGCTGGTGGTGCTCGACGACGTGGACGACCCGGCGGAGCTGGCCGGCCTGTGGCCCGCCGGCGACGCGGGCCGGAGCCTGGTCACCACGCAGCGCCGCGACGCGTCCCTCCTGCGACCGGACGCGCGGGTGATCGCCGTCGGCATGTTCGACCCGGACGAGGCCACCGCCTACCTCTCCGCCCGCCTCGCCGTCGACCCGAGGCACGACCGGGAGCACCTGGCCGCCCTCGCCGACGCCCTCGGCCGCTTCCCGCTCGCGCTCTCGCAGGCCGCCGCGTTCCTCATCGACAGCGGCACCGACGTGCCCGCCTACCTGGCCCTGCTGGCCGACCGGCGGCAGCGCGTCGCCGACCTGTTCCCGCTGACCTCACCCGCCGACGAGCACCACGACACCGTCGCGGGCACCGTGCGGCTGGCGGTGGAACGGGCGCAGTCCCTGGCCGCCGACGCGGTGGACCTGCTCGGCCTGATCTCGGTCCTCGCGCCGGACGGCATCCCCGAGGCCGTGCTGCTCGACGGCGGCCGCAACCTGGCCGCCCTGCGCGCGCTGCACCGGCTCAACCTCGTCACCCACCACGGCCGGGTCGAGGCGCACGCCCTCGTCCAGCGCGCCGCGCGCGACCTGGTGCCGGACCTGGCGCCGGTCGCCGTGACCGCGGCCGACGCGATCGAGCGCGAGTGGTCCACCGCCGACGCCGACACCGCCGCGGCGCTGTACCGCAACGCCGAGGTCCTGCGGTCGGTCGCGGGGGAGCACCTGTGGGACGGCGGCATGCACCCCGTCCTGCGCCGGCTCGGCCGCCACCTCGCCGAGATCGGCAGGCTCGCCGCGGCGCGCGACGTCGCGACGGAGCTCCTGGCCCGCGCGACCGACCCGCGTGACGTGGTCGTCCTGCGCACCCAGGTGGCCAAGGCGATCGGCGACCTCGGCGACGCGACGACCGCCCTGGCCCACTTCGGCGAGATCCGCGCCACCGCCGAACGGGAGCTCGGCCCCACCGCCGAGGACACCCTGTGGGCCCGCTTCCACCAGGCCTCGTACCGCCTGGAGACGGGCCTGATCGAGACCGCGCTGGCCGAGCTGACGTCCCTGGTCGAGTCCTGCGACCTGCCCGCCGCCCACCCGCTCGTGGTGGCCGCCGAGGACGACCGGGCGCTGTGCCTGGGGCTCTCGGGCGACCTCGCCGGAGCCCGTGACGCGGCGAGCCACCTCGTCGCGGTGCTGCGCGAGGAACTGGGCCCGAGGCACCAGCGGACGTTGCGCGCGATGCTCGGCCTGGGCAGGTGGATCGGCGAGACCGGCGACGCCCGGCTCGCCGTGGCCACGTACCAGCAAGCCGTGGACGGCTTGGCGGAGGTGGCCGGACCCGCGCACCACGACACGTTCATCGCCCGGCACAACCTCGCCTACTGGCGTGCCGAGGCGGGCGACCTGACCCGGGCGATCACCGAGTTCCACACCGCTGCCGCCGACGCCGAGCGGGCCCTGGGCGAAGGCCACCCGACCACCCTCACCTACCGGTCCAACCTGGTGTTCTGGCAGGGCGTGGCGGGCGACCCGGGCGCCCTGGACGACCTGACCGCCCTGCGCCACGCGGTGGAGCGGGTCTTCGGCCCCGACCACCCCCGCACGCTGCGGATCCGGCAACAACGCGCCCACCTCCTGCACCGCGCCGGACGACGCGACGAGGCGGTCGACGAGCTGCGCGCCGTGCTGGCGGAGATGACCGGCGTGCAGGGCGAGAACCACCCGCGGACGAGGGAAGCCGCCGAACTCCTGGCGAGCTGGCAGAGCACCCACCCGGCCGACGCGAAGGCCCGCCGCCCGGAGTGACCGGACGACGGGCCTTCGCGCCGAACGAGCGGGGACCTAGGTCCGCCGCACGATGATCCGCTGCAGGGCGATGAACGCCAGCAGCAGCGCACCGATCACGATCTTCGTCCACCACGACGACAGCGTGCCCTCGAACGAGATCAGCGTCTGGATCGTGCCCAGCACCAGCACACCCACCACCGAGCCGATCACGAACCCGACGCCGCCGGACAGCAGGCTGCCGCCGACCACGACCGCCGCGATCGCGTCCAGCTCCATGCCCACCGCGTGCAGGCTGTAGCCGGAGAGCATGTAGAGGCTGAACAGCAACCCGCCCAACGCCGAGCAGAACCCGCTGATCACGTACACGCCGATCTTCACCCGCGTGGTCGCCAGGCCCATCAGCCGCGCCGACGACTCGCTGCCGCCCACCGCGTACACCGTGCGCCCGAACCGCGTCAGGTGCAGCACGTACACCGCCGCCAGCACCGCCACCAGCGCGATCACCACCCCGTAGGTGATGGTCACCCCGCCCGGCAGCTCGATCGACCCCGTCGCCAGGTCGCGGAACGTCGGATCCTTGATCGACACCGACTCCACGCTGATCACGAAGCACAGCCCGCGGGCCAGGAACATGCCCGCCAGCGTCACGATGAACGGCTGCACGCCGAACCGGTGGATCACCCAGCCCATCGCCAGCCCCAGCCCGGAACCGGCCGCGAGCACCGTGAGCACCACCAGCCACACCGGCCACCCGGCCTGCAACGCCGCCGCCGCGATCATCGTGGACAACGCCACCACCGACCCGACCGACAGGTCGATGCCGCCGGTCAGGATCACGAACGTCATCCCGACCGCGAGCACGATCAGGAACGCGTTGTCGATGAACAGGTTCGCCATCACCTGCCCGGACGCGAACCCCTCGTACCGCACCGAGCCGACGCCGAACGTCGCCACGAACACCACGAACGTCGCGATCACCGGCAGGAACCGCTTCGGCACGTTCACGCGCCCACGGGACCGACCGGGCGCGCCCGGCGCGGCGACCTCCGGCTCCACGACCACTGTCTGCTGCTTCACGCGGGCACCCCTTGCTTCCCACGAACCCCACGAACCCGAATCCGGACCGGCGCCTGCACCAGGCACACCGCGATCACCACGACCGCCTTGAAGACCAGCGTGATCTCCGGCGCGATGCCGATGGTGTAGACCGTCGTGGTCAACGTCTGGATGATCAACGCGCCGAGCAGCGTGCCGGTCAACGAGTACCGACCGCCGGCCAGCGACGTGCCGCCGATGACGACGGCCAGGATCGCGTCCATCTCGATCCACAGGCCGGCGTTGTTGGCGTCCGCCGCGCTCACGTTCGAGCTGATCATCAACCCGGCCACGGCCGCGCACAGCGCCGCGAACACGTACACCGTCCAGATGATCGTGCGCGCGCGCACGCCGGCCAGCCGCGACGCCGACGGGTTCACCCCGACCGACTCGATCAGCAGCCCCAGCGCCGTGCGCCGGGTCACCAGCGCGACCAGGCCCAGCACCGCCAGGCTGATCAGGATCGCGATCGGCAGCACCACGAACCCCGCGCCCACCTCGCGGAAGGTCGGCGAGTCGACGGTGACGATCTGGCCCTCGGTGATCAGCATCGCGATGCCGCGACCGGCCGTCATCAGCACCAGCGTGGCGATGATCGGCTGGATGCCCAGCACCGACACCAGGAACCCGTTCCACAGCCCCAGCACGCCGCACAGCACCAGCGCCAGCCCCATGCCGGTCCACGCGTCACCGCCCGAGGCGATGTACGTGCACGTCACCGCGCCCGCGATCGCCGCCACCGCGCCCACCGACAGGTCGATGCCGCGGGTCGCGATCACCAGCGTCATGCCCAACGCGATCAGCAGCGTCGGCGCGCCGTTGCGCAGGATGTCGATCAGGCTGCCGTACAGGTGCCCGTCCTGCAGCCGCAGGGAGAAGAACGACGGCGTCACCACCACGTTCAGCACCAGCAGCGCGACCAGTGCCAGCACCGGCCAGAGCAGTCGGTTCTTCACGACGCCACCGCCTTCCGCACATCCGCGTCCACGCCGTGGTCGCCGCCGCCCGCGATGAGCTCCATCACGTCGTCCACGCCCACCTCGCCGTCCAACTCGGCCACCTTGTGCCGGTCGCGCATCACCACCACGCGGTCGGACACGCGCACCACCTCCTCCAGCTCGGCGGAGATGAACAGCACGGCCATGCCCTCCGCGGCCAGGTCCGCGACGACCTTCTGGATCTGCGCCTTCGCGCCGACGTCGATGCCGCGCGTCGGCTCGTCCAGGATCAGCAGCTTCGGCTCGGTCACCAGCCACCGGGCCAGCAGCACCTTCTGCTGGTTGCCGCCCGACAGGTTGCCGACCGCGCGGTCGGGGTCGGCGGGCCGGATGTCGAGCAGCTCGATGTACTTGGCGACCAGCTCGTCGGCCAGCTTGCGCGGCACCGGCCGGGCCCAGCCGCGCGCGGCCTGCATCGCCAGGATCAGGTTGTCGCGCACGCTCAGGTCGGCCACGATGCCCTCGGCCTTGCGGTCCTCCGAGGAGAACGCGATGCCGGCCTCGATCGCGGCCCTCGGCCCGGTCAGCTTCAGCGGCTTGCCGTTCACCAGGACTCGGCCCGAGTCGGCCTTGTCCGCGCCGAACAGCAGCCGCGCCACCTCCGTGCGGCCCGAGCCGAGCAGCCCGGCCAGCCCGACCACCTCGCCCGACCTGACCTCCAGGTCGAACGGCGCGACGGAACCCTTGCGCCCGACGCCCTCGGCCACCAGGAACGCCTGGCCCGGCGTGCCCGAGCGGCGCTCGATCTCCTCAAGCACGCCCATCTCGCGGCCGAGCATCGCCGACACCAGGTCGATGCGGCTCAGCGAGGCGGTCATGTGCTCGCCGACCAGGCGGCCGTTGCGCAGCACCGTCATCCGGTCGGAGATCTCGTAGACCTGCTCCAGGAAGTGCGTCACGAACAGCACCGCGACACCCTCGTCGCGCAGCACCCGGATGATCCGGAACAGCTCCGCGACCTCGTCCGCGTCCAGGCTCGACGTCGGCTCGTCCAGCACCAGCACCCGCGCGTCCACCGCCACGGCCCGCGCGATCGCGACGAGCTGCTGCACGGCGATCGGGTGGCTCTCCAGCGCCGAGCCCGGGTCGATGTGCAGCCCGATGCGCGCCAGCAGCTCGGCGGCGCGGGCGCGCATCGCCTTGCCGTCGATGCGGCCGAACTTGCGCGGTTCGCGCCCGAGCAGGATGTTCTCCGCCACGGTGAGGTTCCCGCACAGGTTGACCTCTTGGTACACCGTGCTGATCCCGGCGGCCTGCGCCTGCGCGGGAGCGTGGAACGACACCGGCTCGCCCGCGTAGCGGACCTCGCCCGCCGCGAGCGCGTGCACGCCCGTCAACGCCTTGATCAGCGTCGACTTGCCCGCTCCGTTCTCACCCATCAGCGCGTGGACCTCGCCGGGGAACAGCCGGAAATCCACCTCTTGCAGGGCTTTCACTCCGGGGAACTCCACCGAGATGCCCCGCATGTCGACGACCGGCTCGGTCACCGGACAACTCCCCTCACGCGGACCCTCACCACAAGAACCTCACGACAAGACCCTCACACGAAAACGACGGGAGCGGCCCCCGCCACCACACCCGGAGGGTGGCGGGGGCCGCGGCTTCGGATCAGTACTTGCGGTTGGGCAGCTCGGTCTTCGCCTGCTCGACGGTGAACGTGCCCTCCTCGGTGACGACCCGCGGCGGCACCTCCTCGCCCGCGACGACCTTCTTCGCCAGCTCCATCAGCTGCTTGCCGAGCAGCGGGTTGCACTCGACGATGAAGTTGATCTCACCGGCGGCCAGCGCGGTCATGCCGTCCTTCACCGCGTCCACGGTGATGATCTTGATGTCCTTGCCCGGCACCTTGCCCGCGGCCTTGATCGCCTCGATGGCGCCCAGGCCCATGTCGTCGTTGTGCGCGTAGACCACGTCGATCTGCGGCACCGACTTCAGGAACGCCTCCATGACCTGCTTGCCGCCCGACCGCGTGAAGTCACCGGTCTGCGTGGCCACGACCTTCAGGTCCGTGCCCGCGATGGCGTCCTCGAAGCCCTTCTTGCGGTCGATCGCCGGCGCCGCGCCCGTCGTGCCCTGCAGCTCCACGACGTTCTTCGCGCCCGCGGCGTTGGCCTTCAGCCACTCGCCGGCCTTCTTGCCCTCTTCCACGAAGTCGGAGCCGAGGAACGTCTTGTACAGCGACGTGTCGTCGGAGTCGACCGCGCGGTCGGTCAGGATGACCGGGATGTTGGCGCGCTTGGCCTCCAGCAGCACCGCGTCCCAGCCGGTCTCCACCACCGGGCTGAAGGCGATGACGTCCACCTTCTGCTGGATGTAGGACCGGATGGCCTTGATCTGGTTCTCCTGCTTCTGCTGCGCGTCGGAGAACTTCAGCTCGATCCCGGCGGCCGCGGCCTCTTCCTGGATCGACTTGGTGTTGGCGGTGCGCCAGCCGCTCTCGGCGCCGACCTGGGCGAAGCCCATCGTGATCTTGCCGTCGTCGTTGGCCTTGCCGGTCGACCCCGCGTCCCCGGACCCGCCGGACCCGCACGCGGTCAACGCGGCCAACAGGACCGCGGCGGCGGCGGTCGTGATCTTCTTCAACACTGGTCTTCCTCCGTGTGAACCCGAGACACTGACGGGATCGGCGAACCGCGTGACGGTGGTCACCTGGGGCACAAGAGTGAACGCTCACAATCGGCCCGTCAACCCCCCGGAAACGTCAACTTCGCATCCTTGACACGTTTGTTAGGCCGGTCGTATGTTAGCGCTCACTTTTGTGACCCAACACACCGCGACACCCGGATGCCCTGTTCATCCGCGGCCTCGTGCCGCGCGCAAGACGAGAGCGACTCCCCAAATGGTCACCCTTCGTCATCGTCCACGCACTCTCGTCGCGGCCCTGGTCGCGACGGTGGCCGCGGCGGCGTTGAGCGCTCCGCCGGCATCCGCCGCCGACGGCCTCGTCCTCCACTACCCCCTCACCGAAACCGACGGCGCCGTCGTGGCCGACACCTCGGGCGGAGGTCGCAACGCAACCGTTATCGGCGACGCCACCCCCGGCGGTCCTGAAGGCCTTCAGTTGGGCGGCGTCAACGGCCACGTGAAGCTGCCCGACAACGTGCTGCGCGGTCTGACCGAGGTCAGCGTCTCGCTCCAGGTGCGGATCGCGCCGGACCAGGCCACCCCTTACTTCATCTACGGCCTGGGTAACTCCTCGGGCACGGCGGGTAACGGCTACCTGTTCACCACCGGCAACGCCTACCGGACGTCCATCGCCACGGGCAACTGGTCGACGGAGCAGACCGCGACGGCGGGCCGCAACCTCGCCAGGGGTGTCTGGAAAACGCTTACCTACACGCTCGCCGGCGGCACCGCCGTGCTGTACGAGGACGGCGTCGAGGTCGCGCGCAAGACCGGTGTCACGATCACCCCGGCGATGATCGGCGGCGGCACGACCACCGCGAACTACCTCGGCCGCTCGGTCTACAGCGGCGACCGCCACCTGAAGGGCGCGGTCCGCGACTTCCGCCTCTACGACCGCGCGCTCACCGCGGCCGAGGCGCACGACCTGGGCTTCGTGCCGGACGACGAGCGCGGGAGGCGCGACCTGGCCGCCATCGACCTCGGCGACACCACCGCCGTCACCGCGGACCTGACCCTGCCGACCACCGGCCCGTACGGCTCGACGGTCACCTGGCGGTCCAGCGACCCCGCGGTCGTCTCCACGACCGGTGTCGTGACCCGTCCCGCACCCGGTGGTGAACCCGCGACCGTGACGCTCACCGCGACCGCGTTCGGGCAGACCCGCGACTTCCAGGTCACCGTGCGCCCGCAACTGACCGACGACGAGAAGGTCGCCGAGGCCGACGCCGCGCTCGTCGTGTGGGACGAGGACGACATCCGGGGCAACATCACCCTGCCGACGACCGGCCTGCACGGCACCTCGATCACGTGGAAGAGCAACAAGCCCGGGATCATCACGACCACCGGCGAGGTCACCCGGCCCGCGTTCGGCGAGAAGCCGGTGAAGGTGCAGCTCACCGCGGAGATCCGCGCGGGCGAGGAGACCACCCGCAAGAAGTTCAAGGTCACCGTGACGCCGCTGCCCGAGCGGCAGGACTACGAGGGCTACCTGTTCGGCTACTTCACCGGCGAGGGCTCGGCCACCGGCGAGCAGGTCTACCTCGCCGCGAGCCGCGGCAACGACGCGCTCGAGTGGGACGAGCTGAACCAGGGCAAGCCCGTGCTGACCTCCTCGCTGGGCGACAAGGGCGTGCGCGACCCGTTCATCATCCGCTCGCCCGAGGGCGACAAGTTCTACCTCATCGCCACCGACCTGAAGATCCACGGCAACGGCAACTGGGACCTGGTGCAGCGCAAGGGCAGCCGCCACATCGAGGTCTGGGAGTCGACCGACCTGGTCAACTGGGGTCAGCAGCGCCACGTGCGGGTCTCGCCCGAGACGGCGGGCAACACGTGGGCGCCCGAGGCGTACTACGACGAGTCGATCGGCGCGTACGTGGTGTTCTGGGCCTCGAAGCTCTACGCCGAGAACGACCCCGAGCACACCGGCAACACCTACAACAAGATGCTGTACGCGACCACGCGCGACTTCCGCACGTTCAGCGAGCCGCAGGTCTGGGTCGACCCGGGCTACTCGGTCATCGACTCGACCGTGATCAAGCACGGCGACGAGTACTACCGGTTCACCAAGGACGAGCGGAACAACACGTCGACCACGCCGTGCAGCAAGTTCATCCTCGCCGAGAAGTCCGCGCAGCTGCGGGACACGTCGTACGACTTCGTCGCCGACTGCATCGGCAAGGGCTCGATCAACCAGGGCGAGGGGCCGACGGTCTTCAAGTCCAACACCGAGGACCGCTGGTACCTGTTCATCGACGAGTTCGGCGGCCGCGGCTACGTGCCGTTCGAGACCACGGACCTCGCGTCGGGCAAGTGGACCCTCGCCACGGACTACCAGCTGCCCAGCCGTCCCCGGCACGGCACCGTGCTGCCCGTGACCAAGGCCGAGCTCGACCGCGTCCGCGCCGCCTTCCCCTGACCCCGCACAGGAGCACTGGAGGACGCATGTCCCGCGTTGTGATGGCCGCGGTGGTCGCCGCGAGCCTGCTCATCGCCGTGCCCGGCTCGGGCTCGGCCGCCGACTCCGACTACACGCTCACCATCGACCCCGCCGCCAGGGGCGCGACGATCGACGACACCATGTACGGCGTCTTCTTCGAGGACATCAACCGCGCCGCCGACGGCGGCCTGTACGCCGAGCTGGTGCAGAACAGGTCGTTCGAGTACAGCACCGCCGACAACGCCGCCTACACGCCGCTCACCGGGTGGGCGCCGACCGGCGGCACGGTCGAGGTGGTCGACGACGACGCCCGCCTCAACGAGCGCAACCGCAACCACCTGCGCCTCGGCCTGCCCGCCGGGGTGGTCAACTCCGGGTACAACACGGGCGTCAACGTGGAGGAGGGCAAGCGCTACGACTTCTCCGCCTGGGCCCGCACGGACCAGCCCGGCGGCACGCCGGTGCACGTGGGCCTCACCGACCCGGGGGGCGAGGACCTGGCGCCGCCGCTGGCGGTCCGGGTCACCGGTGACGGCTGGACCAAGTACACCGGTACGTTCACCGCGCGCGAGTCCTCCACCGCCGGCCGGTTGCTGCTGGACGCGGGCGGCACGGGCACCCTGCGGCTGGACATGGTCTCGCTGTTCCCGCGGGACACCTTCAAGGGCCACGGCCTGCGCAAGGACCTGGCGGAGAAGATCGCCGCCCTCGAACCGGGCTTCGTCCGCTTCCCCGGCGGGTGCCTGGTGAACACCGGCAGCCACCACGCCTACGAGGCGCCGAACTTCGAGCGCCGCCGCTCCTTCCAGTGGAAGGACACCATCGGCCCGGTCGAGCAGCGCGCCACCAACTGGAACTTCTGGGGCTACAACCAGTCCTACGGCCTCGGCTACTACGAGTACTTCCAGTTCGCCGAGGACATCGGCGCCATGCCGCTGCCCGTGGTGCCCGCCCTGGTCACCGGCTGCGGCCAGAACCGCGCCACCGACGACCCCGCGTTGCTGGCACGGCACATCCAGGACACCCTGGACCTGATCGAGTTCGCCAACGGCCCGGCCGACTCCACGTGGGGCCGCAAGCGGGCCGAGATGGGCCACCCGGAGCCGTTCGGGCTCACCCACCTGGCCGTGGGCAACGAGGAGAACCTGGCCGACGAGTTCTTCAGCCGGTTCACGCGGTTCCGCGCCGCCATCGAGGCCGAGTACCCGGACATCACCATCGTCAGCAACTCCGGCCCGGACGACGCCGGCGCCAACTTCGACCGGTTGTGGCAGCTCAACCGCGACGCGGGCGTCGACATGGTCGACGAGCACTACTACAACAGCCCGAGCTGGTTCCTGGAGAACAACGACCGGTACGACGGCTACGACCGCAACGGGCCGAAGGTGTTCCTCGGCGAGTACGCCTCGCAGGACAACCGGTACTTCAACGCGCTGGCCGAGGCCGCGTTCATGACCGGCCTGGAGCGCAACGCCGACGTGGTCAAGCTCGCCTCCTACGCGCCGCTGCTCTCCAACGAGGACTACGTGCAGTGGCGGCCGGACATGATCTGGTTCAACAACCACGCCTCGTGGGGCTCGACCTCGTACGAGGTGCAGAAGCTGTTCATGACCAACGTGGGCGACCACGTCGTGAAGAGCACGGCCTCCGGCACGCCGTGGAGCCCGACGCCGATCACCGGGGCCGTCGCCCTGTCGTCCTGGGCCACCTCCGTGGCCTACGACGACGTGAAGGTCACCTCCGCCGACGGCCGCGAGCTGTTCGCCGACGACTTCTCCGCCGACCGGGGCAACTGGACGGGCAACGGCGCCGGCGACTGGGACGTGGTGGACGGGCGTTTCGTGCAGTCCGACACCGCCGCGACCAACCCCCTGGTGACGGCGGGCGACCCGACCTGGACCGACTTCACGTTCAGCGTGAAGGCCACCAAGCTGTCCGGCAGCGAGGGCTTCCTGATCCCGTTCGCGGTCAACGGCACGGGCAACCCGTTCTGGTGGAACCTGGGCGGCTGGAACAACACCCGCTCCGCGGTCGACGGCGGCAACTCCTCGCGCGTGTTCCACGCCGACGGCACCACGATCGAGACCGGTCGCACCTACGACCTGCGGGTCGAGGTCCGCGACCGGACGGTGAAGCTGTTCGTCGACGACGTGCTGTGGGCGGAGTTCACCGACGAGGCCACCAAGAACCCGGAGCCGTTCCGCCAGGTGGTCACGCGCGACGAGGCGACCGGCGAGCTGATCGTCAAGGTCGTCAACGCGCGGTCGGAGCCCGCCCGCACGAAGATCGACCTCGGCCGGGGCACGCGGGTGGCGCCGATCGCGAGGGCGACCGTGCTGGAGGGCCTGCCCGACGACGTGAACACCGAGTTCGCCCAGCCGGTCAAGGCCAAGCGGACGCAGGTGCGGGTGTCGAACTCCTTCACCCACACGTTCCCGCCGAACTCGGTCACCTTCCTCCGCATCAAGGACCGCCGTTGATCACGCCGCCCGGAACCTCCGCGACGGGAGCGCCTCCCGGCCCGGGAAGGTGCGACCTTCCGGGTGAGCTGACGTGTCCCTGCGCTGGTGGGAACGGTCTCTGATGGACAATGGACCGTGAGCACCTTCACGGTGGACCAGGCGTGTTATCGCTAACATCGAGTACGAAGGCTGCAATGTCGACAGGGGAGATGGGGCGCTAGTGGAGCACAGGACCTCGCGCGATCCCGCGATGACGGATGTCGCCCGGCTCGCCGGGGTCTCGCACCAGACGGTGTCGAGGGTGCTGAACGGGCACCCCAACGTCCGGGAGCAGACCCGGCTGCGGGTGCGCGCGGCCATCGCGGAGCTGGGCTACCGGCCCAACAAGGCGGCCAGGGCGCTGGTCACCGGCCGGTCGCAGCTGATCGGGGTGGTGGCGCAGAACTCGACGCTCTACGGCCCCGCGTCGCTGCTCGCCGCGTTCGAGGCGGCGGCGGCCGAGGCGGGGTTCGCGGTGAGCGTGGGCCGGGTCAACGTCCTGGACCGCAACTCCATCTCCGACGCCGTGGAACGCCACCGCGACCAGCGGGTCGCCGGGATAGTGGTCATCGCGCCGACCGCGTCGGCCAACGACGCGGTCGGCGACGTGTCCGCCGGCATCCCGCTCGTCACGGTGGACGGCGACCCGGAGCGCTCCACACCGCTCGTCACGGTGGACCAGGCGGCGGGCGCCTTCGCGGCGACCACGCACCTGCTGGAGGCGGGCCACCGCACGGTGTGGCACGTCTCGGGGCCGTCGGACTGGTTCGACAGCCTCGGTCGCATAAGGGGTTGGCGGTCGGCGCTGGAGACGGCGGGCCTGGAGGTGCCGCCGGTCGTGCCGGCGGACTGGAGCGCGGCCTCGGGCTACCGGGCGGGCCAGATGCTGGCCCGCATGCCGGAGGTCACCGCGATCTTCGCGGCGAACGACCACCTGGCGCTCGGCATCCTGCGCGCGATGAGCGAGCGCGGCCGCCGGGTGCCGCACGACGTGAGCATCGTGGGGTTCGACGACGTGCCGGAGGCGGCCTACTTCATCCCGCCGCTGACGACCATCCGGCCGGACTTCCACGCGGTCGCCAAGGAGACGCTGGAGCTGCTGCTGGCGCAGGTGGCCGACGGCGAGGTGGGCGCGCCGCAGCGCAACGTCCCGCCGGCGCTGGTGAAGCGGGACAGCGTCGCGCCTCCCGTGCAGTGAACCGCGCGTGTCGAACGCTCAGGCCCACCGTGTCGAACCTCCAGGACCCCCGAGTTCGACGTTCGGAACGGTGAGCTCGGGGGCCAGAGCGTTCGACACGCGAGTGGTGTGGGGCACAGTGCCGGTGCCGGTGCCGGTGCCGGTGCCGGTGCCGGTGCCGGTGTGGCTGTGGGTGTGGGTGGCGTCGTGGGCGTGGTGCGGGGGTGTGGGCACGGCGCGGTGCGGTGGTGCGGGTGCCGGTCGGGTGGCGGCTCGGCGGGCCGGATACGGTTCCGCGACCCCCGCGGTGGGTCGTGCCGGGCGTCCTCTGGTGCGGTCGGGCCGGGCCCGCAACTATTTCGTCCGGTCTCCGCGCATCTGCGGTCCCGCACGCGGCCCGAACACGCCTAGGCTGACGGTGTGACCGCGGTCGGTGGCGCACCCCGCTGAACACCGGGTTTTGTGCACGCTCACCAACTCTTTAAGACCACGTTGCGGGCAGGTCTTGACGTCGCGAATGTTAGCGATAACACTGCCCATCATGGCGAGCGATCCATTGGTGGTGGGTGTCGACTTCGGCACGTTGTCCGGCCGCGCGGTGGTCGTGCGGGTGCGCGACGGCCTCGAACTCGGCACCGCGGTGCACGACTACCGGCACGGCGTGCTGGACCGCGCCCTGCCCGACGGGCGCGCGTTGCCCCCGGACTGGGCGTTGCAGGTGCCGCAGGACTACGTGGACGTGCTCAAGCACGCGGTGCCCGCGGCCATCGCCGACGCCGGGGTCGACCCGGCCGACGTGATCGGCATCGGCACCGACTTCACCGCGTGCACGATGGTCCCGGTCAAGTCCGACGGCACGCCGCTCAACGAGCTGCCCGAGTTCGCGGGCAACCCGCACGCGTACGTGAAGCTGTGGAAGCACCACGCGGCCCAGCCGCAGGCCGACCGGATCAACCACCTGGCCGCGCAGCGCGGCGAGGCCTGGCTGCCCCGCTACGGCGGCCTGATCTCCTCGGAGTGGGAGTTCGCCAAGGGCCTCCAGCTGCTGGAAGAGGCCCCCGAGGTCTACGCGGCGATGGACCACTGGGTCGAGGCCGCCGACTGGATCGTCTGGCAGCTCGCCGGCACCTACGTGCGCAACGCGTGCACGGCCGGCTACAAGGGCATCTACCAGGACGGCTACCCGTCCGCGGACTTCCTCTCCGCGCTCAACCCCGACTTCGCGACGTTCGTCTCCGACAAGCTGGAGCACCCGCTCGGCCAGCTCGGCGACCGGGCGGGCGGCCTCACCGAGCAGGCCGCCGAGTGGACCGGCCTCAAGCCCGGCATCGCGGTGGCCGTCGGCAACGTCGACGCGCACGTGACCGCGCCCGCCGCGCGGGCCGTCGAACCCGGCCAGATGGTCGCGATCATGGGCACCTCCACGTGCCACGTGATGAACGCCGACGTGCTGGCCGACGTGCCGGGCATGTGCGGCGTGGTGGACGGCGGGATCGTGCCCGGCCTGTGGGGCTACGAGTCCGGGCAGAGCGGCGTCGGCGACATCTTCGCCTGGTTCGTCGAGCACGGCGTGCCGGCGGAGTACCACGAGCAGGCGCGGGCGCGCGGGATCTCGGTGCACGAGCTGCTGACCGAGCTGGCCGCGCAGCAGCGCATCGGCGAGCACGGCCTGATCGCGCTGGACTGGCACAGCGGCAACCGCTCGGTCCTGGTCGACCACGAGCTGTCGGGCGTCATCGTCGGGCAGACGCTGGCCACCCGCGCCGAGGACACCTACCGGGCGTTGCTGGAGGCCACCGCCTACGGCACGCGCGTCATCGTGGACTCCTACACCGACGCGGGCATCCCGGTCACCGAGCTGGTGATCGCGGGCGGCCTGCTGCGCAACCCGCTGCTGATGCAGATCTACGCCGACGTGACGAACCTGCCGCTGTCGGTCATCGGCTCCGAGCAGGGCCCCGCGCTGGGCTCGGCCATGCACGCGGCCGTCGCGGCGAAGGCCTACGAGGACATCCACGCGGCCGCCAAGGCGATGGGCTCGATCAAGCGCGGCGCGTACCTGCCGATCCCGGACAACGTCGAGGCCTACGAGCGGATGTTCGTGGAGTACCAGGAGCTGCACGACTACTTCGGCCGCGGCGCCAACGAGGTCATGCACCGGCTGAAGGCGCGGCGTCGCGCCGTCAAGGGGGAGTGACCGGTGTCCATTGCTCAGGACCTCCGCCGCACGGTCGCCGACCTGCACCGCGAGCTGACCCGCTACGAGCTGGTGATCTGGACCGCGGGCAACATCTCGGCGCGCGTGCCCGGCCAGGACCTGATGGTCATCAAGCCGTCCGGCGTGTCCTACGACGAGCTGACCCCCGAGGCCATGGTCGTCACCGACCTGCACGGCACCCTGGTCGAGGGCGACTACTCGCCGTCGTCGGACACCGCCGCGCACGCCTACGTGTACCGGCACATGCCCGAGGTCGGGGGAGTGGTGCACACGCACTCCCCGTACGCCACGGCGTGGGCGGCGCGCGGCGAGCCCATCCCGTGCGTGCTCACGATGATCGCCGACGAGTTCGGCGGCGACGTCCCGGTGGGCCCGTTCGCGCTGATCGGCGACGACTCGATCGGCCAGGGCATCGTGGAGACCCTGCGCGGCAGCCGGTCGCCGGCCGTGCTGATGCGCAACCACGGCCCGTTCACGATCGGCAAGGACGCCCGTGCGGCGGTGAAGGCCGCGGTGATGGTGGAGGACGTGGCCCGCACCGTCCACTTCGCACACCAGCTCGGCACGCCCAAGCCGATCGAGCAGCACCACATCGACAGCCTGTACGCCCGTTACCAGAACGTCTACGGGCAATGAGCCCACGAGGGGAGCCCCGCATGTCGCCTGCTGGGAAGCCGCAGGTCTGGTTCCTGACCGGGAGCCAGCACCTCTACGGCCCGGAAACGCTCGAGCAGGTCGCCCAGCAGTCGCAGCAGATCCAGCGGATGCTCACCGAGTCGGGCCGCATCGCCGCGGAGGTGGTGTGGCAGCCGGTGCTGACCGACACCGCCGCCATCCGCGACGTCATGCTCGCGGCGAACGCCGACCCGTCGTGCATCGGCGTGATCGCGTGGATGCACACGTTCTCGCCCGCGAAGATGTGGATCACCGGGCTGGACGCGCTGCGCAAGCCGCTGCTGCACCTGCACACGCAGCTCAACGAGGCGCTGCCGTGGTCGACCATCGACATGGACTTCATGAACCTCAACCAGGCCGCGCACGGCGACCGCGAGTTCGGGTTCATCCAGACCAGGATCGGCGTGCCGCGCAAGACCGTGGCGGGCCACGCGAGCGACCCGCTGCTGGCCGACCGGATCGACGGCTGGGTGCGCGCCGCCACCGGCTACAGCCACCTGAACGGGATGAAGCTGGCCCGGTTCGGCGACAACATGCGTGGCGTCGCGGTGACCGAGGGTGACAAGGTGGAGGCCGAGCTGCGCTTCGGCGTCTCGGTCAACACCTACGGCGTGAACGACCTGGTCGAACTGGTGGACGCGGTCGAAGAGGAGGAGATCGACCTCCTGGTCGCCGAGTACGCCGACACCTACCGGCTCGCGCCCGAGCTGCACAAGGGCGCCGAGCGGCACGACTCCCTGCGCTACGGCGCGCGCATCGAGGCCGGGTTGCGCCGGTTCCTCACCGACGGCGGCTTCGGCGCGTTCACCACGAACTTCGAGGACCTCGGCGGGCTGCGGCAGCTGCCGGGCCTGGCCGTGCAGCGGCTGATGGCCGACGGCTACGGCTTCGGCGGCGAGGGCGACTGGAAGACCTCCGCCCTGCTCGCCGCGGTCAAGGCGATGGGCGCCGGCACCGGCCGCGGCACGTCCTTCATGGAGGACTACACCTACCACTTCGGACCGGGCGAGCCGAAGATCCTCGGCGCGCACATGCTGGAGGTCTGCCCGACCATCGCGGCCGACCAGCCCTCGTGCGAGGTGCACGCGCTCGGCATCGGCGGCCGGGAGGACCCGGTCCGGCTGGTGTTCGACGCGGCGGCCGGCCCCGCGGTCGTCGTCGGCCTGGCCGACCTCGGCGAGCGGTTCCGGTTGGTGGCCAACGAGGTCGAGGTCGTGCCGCCGGACGAGCCGCTGCCGAACCTGCCGGTCGCGCGCGCGGTGTGGAAGCCCGCGCCGTCGCTGTCCACGTCGGCCGAGTCGTGGCTGACCGCGGGTGGACCGCACCACACCGTGATGACGCAGGCCGTGGGCTCGGATACGCTGCGCGACTTCGCGACCATGGTGAACACCGAACTGGTGGTCATCGACCGGGACACGACGACCGCGTCGTTCGGCGACCGCCTGCGCTGGAACCAGGCGTACTTCCGACTCGCGCAAGGTCTGCGCTAGCCGGTCCCGCGACCGGCCGGCCCCGAGCCGGCCGGTCGCGGACCAAGCACCACATCTAGGGAGAGAGAGAAACAATGAGGTTTCCGCGGATCGCCGCCATCACCGCGGCCGGCCTGATGCTCGCCGCCTGCGGGTCGGCGGAGAAGTCCGTCGACCAGCAGACCGGCTCGACGGAGGGCGCGCTCGTCGGCGTGACCATGCCGACCCGCTCGTCGGAGCGCTGGATCCACGACGGCGACAACATCAAGAAGGCGTTGGAGGAGAAGGGCTACAAGGTCGACCTCCAGTACGCCGAGAACGACATCCCGACGCAGGCCAACCAGATCGAGAACCAGATCACCAAGGGCGCGAAGCTGCTCATCGTGGCCTCGATCGACGGCACCGCGATCACCTCGCAGCTGCAGCAGGCGCAGGACGCCAACATCCCGGTCATCGCCTACGACCGGCTGCTGCGCAACACCGACAGCGTCGACTACTACGCCACCTTCGACAACTTCAAGGTCGGCGTGCAGCAGGCGACGTCGCTGCTGACCGGGCTGAAGGTGCTCAACGCCGACGGCACCCCGGGCACCGCGACCGGCCCGCTGAACGTGGAGCTGTTCGCCGGCTCGCCGGACGACAACAACGCCACGTTCTTCTTCAACGGCGCGATGTCGGTGCTCCAGCCGCACATCGACAAGGGCACGCTGGTGGTCAAGAGCGGCCAGACCGACTTCAAGACGGTCGCCATCCTGCGTTGGGACCCGGCGACGGCCCAGAAGCGCATGGAAGACCTGCTGACCTCCTCCTACGGCGGTGCGCAGGTGCACGGCGTGCTGTCGCCGTACGACGGCCTGTCCATCGGCATCCTGTCCGCGCTCAAGAGCAGCGGTTACGGCACCGGCGGCAACCCGTACCCGATCGTCACGGGCCAGGACGCCGAGGTCGCGTCGGTGAAGTCGATCATCGCGGGCGAGCAGTTCTCGACGATCTACAAGGACACCCGCGAGCTCGCGGCGACCACCGTGAAGATGGCCGACGCCGTGCTCAAGGGCGGCAAGCCCGAGGTCAACAACGAGAAGGACTACGACAACGGCAAGAAGGTCGTGCCGTCGTACCTGCTCGAGTCGGTGATCGTGGACAAGGGCAACTACCAGAAGGTGCTCGTCGACAGCGGCTACTACACCGCGGATCAGCTGAAGTAGGTTTGCACACCATGTCCGACGAAATCCTGGTGATGCGCGGCATCACCAAGCGGTTCGCCGGGGTCACCGCGCTGCACGACGTCACGCTCGCCGTGCGGCGCGGTGAGATCCACGCGATCTGCGGTGAGAACGGCGCGGGCAAGTCCACGCTGATGAAGGTGCTCTCCGGCGTGCACCCGCACGGTTCGTACGAGGGCGAGATCGTCTTCGAGGGCGAGCCCTGCTCGTTCGCCGGCGTCCGCGACAGCGAGCGGCGCGGCATCGTGATCATCCACCAGGAGCTGGCGCTGTGCGGCCAGCTGTCCGTCGCGGAGAACCTGTTCCTCGGCAACGAGCGGGCCAAGCGCGGGTTCATCGACTGGAACCGCACCAACCACGCGGCGGGCGCCCTGCTCGCCCGCGTGGGCCTGCGGGAGAACCCGACGACGCCCGTGCACGACCTCGGCGTCGGCAAGCAGCAGCTGGTGGAGATCGCCAAGGCCCTGGCCAAGGACGTGAAGCTGCTGATCCTGGACGAGCCGACCGCGGCGTTGAACGACGACGACTCCGCGCACCTGCTCGACCTGCTCGACGGGCTGCGCGACGAGGGCATCACCTCGGTGATCATCTCGCACAAGCTCAACGAGGTGACCAGGATCGCCGACAGCATCACGATCCTGCGCGACGGGCGCACCATCGAGACGCTGCCCGCGAAGGACGTGACCGAGGACCGGATCATCTCCGGCATGGTCGGCCGCGACCTGGAGCACCGGTTCCCGCCGCGCACGCCCCACATCGGGGACGAGGTGCTGCGGATCGAGGGCTGGACCGTGCACAGCCCGTCCCAGCCCGACCGGGTCGTGGTCGACAACGCCACGCTGTCGTTGCGGCGCGGTGAGATCGTCGGTCTCGCGGGCCTCATGGGCGCGGGCCGCACCGAGCTCGCGATGAGCGTGTTCGGGCGGTCCTACGGCGTCGGCATCTCCGGCCGGGTCCTCAAGGACGGCCGCGAGATCGACACGCGCACCGTCCGCAAGGCCATCGACCACGGCCTGGCCTACGTCAGCGAGGACCGCAAGCGCTACGGGCTCAACCTGATCCAGGACGTCCAGCTCAACGTGTCCGCGGCCGGGTTGGCCAAGCTGGCGCCGCGCGGCTGGGTGAACGAGAACGAGGAGCACTCGGTCGCCGAGTCCTACCGGCGCTCGATGAACATCAAGACGCCCAGCGTCGCCACCCCGACCGCGTCGCTGTCGGGCGGCAACCAGCAGAAGGTCGTGCTGGCGAAGTGGATGTTCACCGACCCGGACGTGCTCATCCTCGACGAGCCGACCCGCGGCATCGACGTCGGCGCGAAGTACGAGATCTACTCGATCATCAACGACCTGGCCGACCAGGGCCGCGCGGTGCTGGTCATCTCCTCCGAGCTGCCGGAGCTGCTCGGCCTGTGCGACCGGGTCTACGCCCTGTCCGAGGGCCGCATCACCGGTGAGCTCGACCGGGCGGAAGCAACCCAGGAACGCTTGATGCACCACATGACCCAGGGACAGACCTCATGACCACCGAAACCGCGGCCAAGGCGCTGAAGACCCAGGCCGGGCCGCAGCGCAGGTTCACGTTCAACCTGCGGCAGTCCGGCATCTACATCGCGTTCGCCCTGATCGTGGTGCTGTTCACGGTGCTGACGGACGGCGCTCTGCTGACACCGCAGAACATCTCCAACATCATCGTCCAGAACTCGTACGTGCTGATCCTGGCGATCGGCATGATCCTGGTGATCATCGGCGGGCACATCGACCTGTCGGTCGGGTCCGTGGTCGCGCTGACCGGCGCGATCTGCGCGGTGCTGACCGTCCAGCTGGGACTGCCGTGGCCGCTGGCGGTGATCATCACGCTGCTCTCGGGCGCGGTGATCGGCGCGGCGCAGGGCTACTGGGTGGCGTTCTTCGGCATCCCGGCGTTCATCGTGACGCTGGCGGGCATGCTCGTGTTCCGGGCGCTGACGCTGACGGTGCTGGGCAACCAGGGCATCGGCCCGTTCCCGGACCAGATCCGCACGCTGGCCAACGGCTTCACCGAGGGCTACCTCGGCAACGTCGGCCTCGGCCCGCTCGGCGGCGCGGACCTGGTCAGCCTGCTGGTCGGCGTCGCGGTGGTGGCCGGGTTCGCGTTCAACCAGTGGCGCAACCGCAAGGCGCGGCTGAGCTACGGGCAGGTCGTGGACCCGTTCCCGATCTTCGTGGCGAAGATCGCGCTGGCGGCGGCCGTGGTGCTGGCCGTGGTCGTGCAGCTGGCCCGGTTCCGCAACCTGCCGTGGGTGCTCGTGCTGCTCGCGGTGCTGGCGCTGGGCTACTCGGTGATGGCGAACAAGTCGGTGTTCGGCCGGCACATCTACGCCATCGGCGGCAACCTCCAGGCCGCGACGCTGTCCGGCGTGAAGGTCAAGCAGGTCACGTTCTGGGTGTTCGTGAACATGGGCCTGCTGTCCGCGCTGGCGGGCGTGATCTTCGCCGGCCGCCTCAACCAGGCCGGTCCGACCGCGGGCAACGCGTTCGAGCTGGACGCGATCGCGGCGGCGTTCATCGGCGGCGCGGCGGTGCAGGGCGGCGTCGGCCGGGTGGTCGGCGCGATCACCGGCGGCCTGATCATGGGCGTGATCAACAACGGCATGTCGTTGATCGGCGCGCCCAGCGAGCGGGTGATGCTGGTCAAGGGCCTCGTGCTGCTGGCCGCCGTCGCCTACGACGTGTGGACCAAGCGCCGGGGCCGTGCCTGAGCCTCTGTACCGATCAAGGGCCTGCCTCACACCTGTGGGGCAGGCCCTTGACGTAGGCCGGTCACTTCGGATTCACTACCGAACAGACCTGGGAACGCTCCCAGTTCAGACTCGGGCGGCGGCCCGTCACGTCCCCCGACGGGCCGCCACCGTCCACCTTCCAGTCGAAATGCCGAGCACGATCTCCGCCGCCACTCAGGAAAGCGCTTACCAAGCCCTAGGAGATCACCACATGAAAGCACTACTCGCCGTGTCAGCGTTGACAGCGGCGCTGCTCCAGGTCACCGCGCCGGAGGCCCAGGCCGCCTGCGGCGACGGCACCTACCACGCCGAGGTGACCGGGTCCGGCAGCAGCTTCACGGCCCGCCGGGGCAGCAGCACGGTCTACACCGGAAGCAGCCTGCGCGCCGCGATGCAGGCGGCCAACGACAGCCTCACCGCGAACCGCACGTCCAAGGAGCGGATCGTCGTCCGGGCGTCCGGCTCCATCCCCGCGGGCGAGCGGTACTCGATGCGCAGCTACACCACGATCGACCTGTGCGGCACCATCAACGTCACCGGCAGCGGCTCGGGCGACTACGCGCCGGTCTACGCGCGCGGCGTCCGCGACATCGAGGTCCAGAACCTCACCCTCACCGGCACCCCGCTGTACGGCATCTTCATGCGCAACGTCACCAACGTGGTGATCGGCAACGTGAACATGCGCCTGTCCGGCGGGCTGGGCGTGCGCATCGACAACCGCGGCGACACCAGCCAGTGGACCCGCAACGTGCGCATCGACTACGTCTACGTGCAGGGCGCCAGGTCGCACGCCGTGGAGACGTACGGGGTGGACGGCCTGACCATCGGCACGGTGGTGGCGCGCAGCGTCGGCGAGTCGGGCCTGCTGCTCAACCAGACGATCAACGCCACGGTGGGCACGGTCGACGCCGAGAACGCGGGCGCCGGCACCGGCTACGCCGCGTTCCGCACGGCCAACCGCAACGGCCGGATCGGCAGCAGCTACCCGATCAACGTCCGGGTCGGGACGGTCAAGGCGCGCGGCGGCGGTCGCGGCATCTTCTGCGTCTCGGAGAGCGGCGGCCTGCAGATCGACCGGATCGACGTCGCCAACACCGGCAACAACGCGATCCTGATCGAGAACTGCTACAACGTGAACATCGCCGCCCAGAGCGGCAGCGTGAGCGGCGGGGGCGAGATCCGGTTGGCGGCGCGGAGCGAGTTCCCGGTGACGCGGGACGTCATCATCCAGAACCTGACCGTCACCAACTCGGCGATCACCGAGAACCCGTGCGGGACGAACACCACGTTCCGCAACAACACGCTGGTCAACAGCAGGCAGAGCATCTGCTAGTGGTGCGGTGACGACCCGGGTCGTGGCGGTGCGGCGACCCGGGTCGTGCTGTGCGGGGACCGCGGGTCGCGGCGTTTGGTGGTCGTGGTGCGGTGCGGTGCGGTCGGGTGCGGTCGGGTGCGGTCGGGTGCGGTCGGCTGGGGTGCGGTCGTGGCTGGTTGGCGGTGCGGGTGGTGGCTGTGCGGTGATCCGGTCGGGTCGGGTTGGTCCGGGTATGTTCGGTCGGTGACCTCGGGAACCGGCCCTCGCACCGCTCGTTCCTGGCCGGACCTGCCCGAAGTCGCGCGTGACGTGCTGCTGGAGGTCCTGATCCACGGCACGATGCCGCGGGCCGAGATCGCGACCCGACTCCACCTGTCCCGGCCCACCCTCACCAGGGCGACCCGCACCCTCGTGCTGAGCGGACTGCTCGTCGAGGGCGAGACGCAACTGCGCTCGTCCACCGGCAGGCCCTCGGAGATGCTCCACGTGCGTGGCGAGTCCCACCACTTCCTGGGCGTGAAGCTCACCGCCGACCGCCTCTACGCCGTCGTCACCGACCTCACCGCCAAGGTCGTCGACACCGCGGACCAGCCCCTGCGGTCCACCGACCCGGCCGACGTGGTCGCCCGGATCGCCGAGGTCGCGGCGAGCTTCCCGAACCTGACGGCCATCGGCGTGACGCTGGGCGGCACCGTGCACGACGGGGTGGTGACCGAGGCGGGGTTCCTGCGGTGGGTGAACGTGCCGCTGCACGACGCGGTCACCGCCGCCACCGCCCTCCCCACGGCGGTCGACAACGACGTGCAGGCGCTGACGTCGGCGGAGCACTGGTTCGGCGCGGGCGCGGGGCTGGACTCGATGGCCCTGGTCACGGTGGGCGCGGGCGTCGGCTGCGGCGTGATCATCGACGGCAAGCTGGTCCGGGGCGCGCACGGCCTCACGCCGAGGATCTCCCACATCCTCATCGACCCGAGCGGTCCGCAGTGCGGGTACGGCCACCGCGGTTGCGCGTCGAGCTACCTGATGACGCACGTGATGCTGCGCCAGTTGGATGGGGACCCGACGTACGAGGAAGCGGTCGGGCGGGCGTTGGCGGGTGACCCGGTGGCCAAGCGGGTGTTCGACGACGCGGGCTACGCGCTGGGTGTCCTGATCGCCACGGTGGCGAACTTCCTGGATCCGCGGAAGATCCTGCTGACGGGTGACGGGCTCCCGCTCTTCGAGGTGTCGGAGCAGCGGGTGGTGGACGGGATCAGTGCGAGCTACGAGGCCGACCCGGCGCTCATCGACCTGGACGTCCAGCCGTTCGACTTCGGCGAGTGGGCCCGCTCGGGCGCGGCACTGGCCATCCGCGCCACCCTGACCGGTGGCCTCCGCCCCTGACTGCTTCTCACCCTCGAGTGGGTCGAACGCTCAGGTCGGGTGTGGCGAACGTTCAGCTCGTGCGTCCGGACGTTCCGGGTGTGCCGAGCTGAGCGTTCAGGTCGGTCGAGTTGAGTGTTCGGGTGTGGTGAGTTGGGTGTTCGGGGTGGTGTTTGTCCTGTTCGGCTCGATTTGACATGGGGCCCTTACGGGCACCCCAGGCAGGCCAAAGCCGGGCAGGCCTGGCGGGAAAAGCGTCCGCCAAGCCTGCCCGGCTTCGACCAGCCTATGGCACCCGAACCCATGTCAAATCGGGCCTTGTGGAGAGGTTGCGGGTCCGTTGTGGTCGCTTGGGGATAACCGGTGGGTTACGAGGGGTCAACGGAACGGGATCGGGTGGGTGGTGGTGGGGTTGCGGCAATCGGCGGTGCGCGCTGGTGTGGGTGGCGGTGTCGCGGTCCTGGTCGGACGGTGATGGGCTTGCGTTGTTGCGGAGCGAAGAAGTTGCGGTCCGGTCACGCAGGCTTCCCACTCCTTGACACAGCGCTGTGGCCCGCGACACAGTACCGCCGATTTTGAGCGGTCAAACGATCGGCTCAGTACTCGGACGGGTGCGCTCCGTCACCGCACGACGGGATCACGGAACCAGCGCGAACGGCACCGAACCAGCTCGAACCCGGGGGAGGGGAGCAGGCCATGGCGCGTCCCGGCGGTCCGGTGACGATCCGCCAGGTGGCGCTGCACGCCGGTGTCTCCCGTCAAACCGTGTCCAACGTGCTCAACGCGCCCCACCGGGTGGACCCGGCCACCCGCCGGCGCGTCCGCGCCTCCGTCGAGGCCCTCGGCTACCGACCCAACCGCAACGCGCGGAACCTGGCCGCCCGCCGAGCCGGCCTCATCGGCTACCACGTGCCGATCACCGACACGCCGAGCTCGTTCATGGACCGGTTCCTGCACCTGCTCACCGCCGAGGTGGAAGACTCCGGCCGCCACGTGCTCCTGTTCACCGGCACGACCGAGATCGACGCCTACGCCGACCTGGTAGCCCAACGCGCGGTGGACGGCTTCGTGCTGGCCAACACCGTCGAGGAGGACCCGCGCCACCGATGGCTGGCCGACCACGACGTGCCCTTCGTGTCCTTCGGGCGCACGGGGAACGGCGAGCAGCCCGGACCGTGGGTCGACCTCGACGGCGCGGCCGCGTGCCACCGGCTCGTCGACCGCCTGCACGACCTCGGCCGCAGTCGCATCGCGTTCGTCGGCGGACGGGGGAGGATCGTGCAGAACCTCGAACGGCTGCGTGGCTGGAAAGCCGGTTGCACGGCCTTCGACCTGCCCGCGGACCGGTTGGTGCTCGCCGAGGACGACACCGTCGAAGCGGGCGGGGCGGCGATGCGAGACCTGCTGGACTCCGAAGTGATACCCGACGCGGTGATCGCGGTGAGTGATCCACTTGCGGTAGGTGTGCACCGTGAAGTGCGCCGCCAGGGGCTCCGGCCGGGGACGGACGTCGCGGTGACGGGTTTCGACGACTCGCCGTTGGCCTCTGTTGTGGACGGTGGTCTCACCTCGGTGCGGCAACCCGTCGAGAGGTTCGCCCGCACCGTGGTGGACCTCCTGGAGAGCACCAACAGCACGACAACCAGCGCTGGACGCGGCTCGACCACCAGTGCGAACAGCGATCGGGGCGTGTTGCTGCCGGGCGGGATCATCAGCCGCGGCAGTGCCCCGATCCGCTTGACAGAGCAAGACCTGAACGAATGGGAGTCTCGGTAATGGGCGTTCGGACAACGGCGGCGCGGGCAACCGCGGCGCTGGGTGTGGCAGTCCTCCTCGCGTCGTGCGGCAGCGGAGGGGACGAAGGCGGCGAGCAGCCCAGCGGTGCGCTCGAAGGACGGGGCGAGGTCACCTTCGCCACCGGCAAGGACACCTCCGGCAACATGCAGAAGCTCGTCGACGAGTGGAACGCCTCGCACGCGAACGAGCAGGTCCGGATCATCGAACTGCCCGAGTCCGCGGACGCCCAGCGCCAGCAGATGGTGCAGAACGCGCAGGTCAAGTCCGACGCGTACACGATCCTCAACCTCGACGTGGTGTGGACGGCCGAGTTCGCCGCCAACCGCTGGGTCGTCGAACTGCCCGCCAAGGAGTTCGAACTGGACAAGTTCCTCCAGCCCGCGGTGAAGACCGCGCAGTACCGCGACAAGCTCTACGCCGCGCCGGTGTACTCCGACGGCGGCCTGCTGTACTACCGCAAGGACCTGCTCGACGCGGCGGGCCAGAAGCCGCCGAAGACGTGGGCCGAGCTCACCACCGCCTGCCAGGCGGTCAAGGCGACGCAGCCCGCGATCGGCTGCTACGCCGGTCAGTTCGAGAAGTACGAGGGCCTGACGGTCAACTTCGACGAGGCCGTGCACTCCGCGGGCGGCGACGTGGTCGACGCCTCCGGCAAGGCCGTCGTCGACTCGCCCGAGGCGAAGGCCGGGCTGGACACCCTGGTCACCGGGTTCCAGCAGGGCATCATCCCGGAGAAGGCCATCACCTACAAGGAAGAGGAGGGCCGCCGCGCGTTCCAGGCGGGCGAGCTCCTGTTCCACCGCCAGTGGCCCTACCAGTGGAACCTGGCCGGCAAGACCGACGGTTCCTCGCAGGTCGCGGGCAAGTTCGACGTCGCGCCCCTGCCCGGCCTCAAGGGCCCCGGCAGCTCCACCCTGGGCGGCCACAACTTCGCCATCTCCGCGTTCGGCAAGAACAAGGCCACCGCGCTGGACTTCATCAAGTTCTTCACCAGCGAGGCCTCGCAGCGCTCCAACCTGCTGGCCACCTCGCAGGCGCCGACCCTGGCGAGCCTGTACGAGGACGCCGAGCTGATCAAGCAGTTCCCGTACCTGCCGACGCTGAAGGAGTCGATCCTGTCGGCTAAGCCGCGCCCGCAGGCCGTCCGCTACGGCGACGTCACGCAGGCGATCCAGGAAGCCGCCTACGCCGCGTTGACCGGCGCGAAGACCAGCGACGTGGCGCTGAAGGAGCTGCAGACCAAGTTGCAGGAGCTGCTTAATTGACTTCCCCCGTCGTGGGGGGGGGGGGGGGGGGGGGGGGGGGGGGGGGGGGGGGGGGGGGGGGGGGGGGGGGGGGGGGGGGGGGGGGGGGGGGGGGGGGGGGGGGGG
>NZ_JBVJVK010000087.1:0-31461 GCF_055603705.1 Actinosynnema sp. NPDC037264
AGGAACAATGGGCTGGAACCGCCCCCTTGACGCGTGTGGTAGCCCGGAGGGAGGTCGGTGGGATGACACGAAACCCGGACCCACAACGGACCCGGAACACCACCACCCAACCAGGAGTCATCCTGCTGATCTGCCCGTCCGGCGAGGACATGCTTTTAAGGCTCTTGATCTCTTGGGCCGGCCCTCGAACGCAATAAAATCCTGGGAGAGCTGAGGAGAGCTGATCAGACGGGAAGTTCGCGGTCGGCCCAAGCACCGTGTGGGTGAAGGTGGGCGATGCGCACGTCGTCGTCCCGGCGTTCCAGCCTGATCAACAAGTGGTCCTCGGACAGTCGCTCCGCCGCGCCCTCGCCCCACTCCACCGCCACCACGGCGTCCACCAAGTCCGTGTCCAGGTCGAGGTCGTCCAACTCGTCCAGGTGACCACCGAGCCGGTAAGCGTCCACGTGCACCAACGGCACGCCGCGACCATCGGGAGCGGGGTCGTGGACGCGGGCGATCACGAAGGTCGGCGAGCTGACCCGGCCCGTCACGCCGAGGCCGTCGGCGAGGCCGCGCACCAAGGCGGTCTTGCCCGCGCCCAACGGCCCGGACAGCAGCACCAGGTCACCACCTCGCACGAGACCACCCAGCTTGCGCCCGAACTCCTCGGTGTCCTGCACCTCGGGGAGCGTCACGCTCACGCTCGTCGCCACCACCGTCGCCTGCTTTCCGACCGTTCGGCGGCACTGCGCCGAACCAATCCGACCAGGTGCCCGGTGACCAGGTCGGGTTGTTCCAACATGAGCATGTGGCCCGCCCCGGACACGCGGACCAGTTCGCCGTGCGGCATCTCCTCGGCCATCCGCTCGGCGTGCGAGAACGGCGTCAGCTTGTCCGCGTCGCCGCTGATGACGAGCACCTCGCAGTGCCGGAGACCGGCCAGCGCCTTGTAGCGGTTGTGGGTGCCGAGGGTTTCCAGGAACTCGGTGAGCACCTGCACCGTGGCACCGTTGATCATCTGCTCCATCAGGTCGACCAACGACGGGCTGACCTTGCCGTTGCCGAACGCCAGCGCGCGGATCCCGCTCCACGTCAGCGTGGACGCCCTGCGCCTGACCCACTCGACCAGGCCCGGCTGCAGGCCCGCGAGCCTGCCGACGCCCAGCGTCACGGGGTTGTAGCGGGACAGCACGGACTTCGGCAGTCCCGCGCCGCCGACCGCGCCCGCCGCCGTGCCGACGAGCGCCACGCCGCGCACCCGGTCGGCGAACAGCTCGGGCCGCTGCTCGGCCAACGCCATGATCGTCATGCCGCCCATGGAGTGGCCGACCAGCACCAGCGGGCCGTCGGGGGCCATCGAGCGGATCACCGCGTCGAGGTCCTTGGCGCACTGGTCGATCGTGCTGCCCTCGACCGTGGACCGACCGGAACGGCCGTGGCTGCGCTGGTCGTACAGGATCTGGCGCACGCGCGGCTCGGCGAGCGTGGCCAGGTCACGGCGCTGGAAGTGCCAGCAGCGGCGGTCGAGGGCGAAGCCGTGCACGAGGACGACGGTGACGTCGGGCTTCCCGCCGTCCTCCGGGTCGACCTCCTCGACCGACAGCGGCACGCCGTCGTCGGCCGCGACGGTGGACTCGCGGGTCGGGGTGAGGCGGCCGAGCGGTTCGTCGGCGAGCGGGTCGTCGGCCTGGCGGTCGTTCGAGACCTTCTTCTGGTTCGCGGCCACGCCCACCGCGACACCGGTCGCGGCGGCGCCGAGGATGCCGCCGGCCCAGCCGACGGCCTTCCACACCGTGTTCACGGGCGTGTCCCGACATACGTCCGGGTGACGCGCGGCCGGTACATGCCGGTGACGATCTCGTAGTCGATGGTGCCGGTGGTGTCGGCCCACTCGCGGGCCGTCGGCTCGCCCTTGGCGCCGGATCCGAACAGCACGACCTCGTCCCCCTCCGCCACCGCGTCGTCGCCGCAGTCGACCACGACCTGGTCCATGCAGACGCGGCCGACGATCGGGCGACGGCGTCCGGCCAGCCAGACGTCCATCCGGTTCGACAGGCTGCGCGGCACGCCGTCGCCGTAACCGACCGGCACCAGGGCCAGGTTCGTGTCCTTCACCGCGGTCCAGCTCAGACCGTAGGACACCGATTCACCGGCCGGGATGCGCTTGGCCAGCGCGACCGCGGACCGGAACGTCATCACGGGGCGCAGGTCGGCGGGCACGGGCACCGGGTTGAGGCCGTAGATCGCGATGCCCGGGCGGACCAGGTCCAGGTGGAGGTCGGGGCGGGTGATGAGGGCCGCGGAGTTGGCGATGTGGCGGCGCGGGTCGAGGCCGGCGGCGAGCGCTTCGCGGTAGGCGTCGTCGAAGCGCTCGGCCTGGGCGTCGGTGCCGCGGTGGCCGATCTCGTCGGCGACGGCCAGGTGTGACCAGATCGAGTGAACTTCGACGTTGTGGGTCTTGGCGGCGCGTTCGACCAGCTCGGACCAGTGGGTGGCCGGGCAGCCGTTGCGGGACAGGCCGGTGTCGATCTTGAGGTGGACGCGGGCGGTCTTGCCCGCCTTGTCGGCCGCCGCCGAGATCTCCTCCAGCTGGGTGAGGGAGGAGGCGGACAGGTCGACGTCCTGCTCGATGCCGGGCGAGTAGTCGGTGCCGTGGGGGTCGAGCCAGGCCAGGATCGGCACGGTGAGCCCGGCCGCGCGCAGCGCCAGGGCTTCGGCCAGGGAGCAGGAGCCGAGCCACGTCGCGCCCGCCTCGACCGCCGCTCTGGCCACCTCCGCGGCGCCGTGCCCGTACCCGTCGGCCTTGACGACGGCCATCGTGTCGGCGTGGGGCGCGAGGGCGTCGAGGTGGGCGACGTTGTGCCGGAGGTTGTCGAGGTCGATCACGACCTCAGCGCGAGGAGCAGCCATAACGCCGTTCATGGTGACACAGCCCCGACCGCCGCGAACGCGCGAGTCGAACCTCCGGGCCCCGCGTGTCGAACACCCGGGTCCCCCGAATTCCACGCTCGGGACGGGACGCCGGCGTCGCGAGCGTCGATTTCACGGGTCCTGCACGTTCGACACGCGCGGTGGTCAGGTGGGGCGGATGGTGCGGATGGCGTCGGGGATGGCGTGCAGCAGTGAGGTGGCGGGGATCGGGGCACCGGCGGCGGCCAGGTCGGCGGCCAGGACGTGGACCTTGGCGGCGCAGCCCGCCGCCAGCACCGGGTCGAGGCCGGCGGCCAGGAGGGAGCCCAGCAGGCCCGACAGGACGTCGCCGGAACCCGCCGTCGCGGCCCACGACGAACGGGCGCGGTTGACCAGGACGCGGCCGTCGGGGCCGGCGATCACGGTGGCGTGGCCCTTCAGCAGCACTACCGCGTTGTACCGCTCCGCCGCCTTCCGCGCGGCCGTCACGCGGTCGTCGCCGACGGGCCCGGCCAGCCGCTCGTACTCGCGGTCGTGCGGCGTCAGGACCAGCGGGGTGTCGGGGTCGCGGGCGTCCCACAGGTCCGGGTTGTTGGCCAGCATGGTGATCGCGTCGGCGTCCGCGCACACGGGCACGCCGGCCTCCAGGACCGTCCGCAGGACCGCCTCAGCGCCCAACCCGGTGCCCAGACCCGGCCCGACGACCCACGCCTGCACCCGGCCCGCGTCCGTGATCGACCCCGTGCACACGGCCTCCGGCCACCGCGCCCGAACGCCCTCGACCGCCGCACCGGCATACCTGACCAGGCCGGACGTCGACAGCAGCGCCGCACCGGTGGCCAGCACCGCCGCCCCGGGGTACGTCGCCGAACCGGCCGCGACCCCCGTCACGCCCTGCGTGTACTTGTCGTCCTCCGGCCCCGGCACCGGCCACGCCCCGCCGACGTCGGCGACGTCCAGCTCGACCAGGTCCGGCCCGTGCAGCTCGCCGCCCAGCCCGATGTCGACCAGCCGCACGTCACCGCAGTCGGCCAGCGCGTGCACCGGCTTGAGGCAGCCGAACGTCACGGTCGTGTGCGCGCGCACGGCGGGCCCGGAGATCGCGCCCGTGTCGGGGTCCACGCCGCTGGGCAGGTCGACCGACAGCACGGGGGCGTCCAGGTGCGCGACGTGCTCGGCCGCGTCCGGGCGCAGCGGGCCGCGGGCCGAGAGGCCCACGATGCCGTCGATCACCAGGTCGACGTCGCGCAGTTCCGGGACCACCCGGCCGCCGACGCGGCGGAACGCGGCCAAGCCCTCGGCGTGCACACGATCAGGTGTCAGCAGGACGGCGGACACGGCCACGCCGCGCTTGCGGAGGTAGTAGCCCGCCCACAGCGCGTCGCCACCGTTGTTGCCCGCGCCGACGAGCAGCCCGACCCGCCGCTTGCCCGCCAGCAGCTCCGCCGCGACGACCGCGACGCCGAACGCCGCCCGGCGCATCAGCGAGCCCGGCGGCACGACCGCCATGACCCGTTCTTCCGCCGCCCTGACCCGATCCGTCGTCCACAGACCCCGCATGGGGCCAAGCCTGCCCTACTCGACCGTGACGGACTTGGCGAGGTTGCGCGGCTTGTCCACGTCGTAGCCGCGGCTGCGGGCGATCTCCGCGGCCAGCACCTGCAACGGCACCGTGGAGATCAACGGCTGCAGCAGCGTCGGCACCGCCGGGATCTCGATCAGGTGATCCGCGAACGGCCGCACCGTCTCGTCGCCCTCTTCGGCGATCACGATCGTGCGCGCACCCCGTGCCTGGATCTCCGAGATGTTCGACACCAGCTTCGAGTGCAGCACCGCCCGACCCTTGGGCGAGGGCATGACCACGACCACCGGCAGGCCCTCCTCGATCAGCGCGATCGGGCCGTGCTTCAGCTCGCCCGCCGCGAAGCCCTCGGCGTGCATGTAGGCCAGTTCCTTGAGCTTCAGCGCGCCTTCGAGCGCCACCGGGTAGCCGACGTGCCTGCCGAGGAACAGCACGGCCTTCGAGTCGGCCAGCTCGCGGCCGAGCGCGCGGACCTGGTCGATGGTGCCCAGCACCTTCTGCACCGCGTCCGCCATGGCCTCCAGCTGGTGGAACTCCTGGGCCACCTCGTCGGGGTACTTCGTGCCGCGCGCCTGCGCCAGGGCCAGGCCGACCAGGTAGTTCGCCGCGATCTGGGCGAGGAACGCCTTGGTCGACGCGACACCGATCTCCGGGCCCGCGTGCGTGTAGAGCACGGCGTCGGACTCGCGCGGGATCTGCGCGCCGTTGGTGTTGCAGACCGCCAGCACGCGAGCCTTCTGCGACCGCGCGTGACGGACGGCCTCCAACGTGTCGGCGGTTTCACCTGACTGGGAGACGGCGACGACGAGCGTGTCGCGGTCCAGCACGGGGTCGCGGTAGCGGAACTCGCTGGCCAGCTCGACCTCGACGGGCAGCCGCGTCCAGTGCTCGATGGCGTACTTGGCGACCAGGCCGGAGTGGTAGGCCGAGCCGCAGGCGACGACGAAGACCTTGTCCACGTCCCGCAGGTCCTGGTCGGAGAGGCGCTGCTCGTCGAGCACGACCCGGCCGTCGCGGAAGTGGCCGCGCAGCGTGTTGGCCAGCGCTTCCGGCTGCTCCTCGATCTCCTTGAGCATGAAGTACTCGTGGCCGCCCTTCTCGGCGGCCGAGAGGTCCCAGTTGACCGTGAACGGCTTGGCCTGCGCGTCGGCGCCGTCGAAGTCGGTGACGCGGTAGCCGTCGCGGTCGATCACGACGAGCTGGTCCTGGCCCAGCTCCACGGCCTCGCGGGTGTGCTCGATGAACGCGGACACGTCGCTCGCGACGAACGTCTCCCCCTCGCCGACGCCCACCACCAGCGGCGACGACCGGCGGGCCGCGACGACCACGTCCGGGTGGTCCGCGTGCGTGACGACGAGCGTGAACGCGCCTTCGAGGCGGCGGACCACCGTGCGGACGCTCGCCACCAGGTCGCCCTTGGTGTCGCCCTCGTCGTACGCGCGGGCGATGAGGTGCGCGGTGGTCTCGGTGTCGGTGTCGCTGGCCATCTCGACGCCGACGGCCTCGAGCTCGGCGCGCAGGGCGGCGAAGTTCTCGATGATGCCGTTGTGGACGACGGCGACGCGGCCCGTGACGTCGCAGTGCGGGTGGGAGTTGCGGTCGATCGGCGCGCCGTGGGTGGCCCAGCGGGTGTGGCCCATGCCCGCGGTGCCGGTGAAGGCGTCGCGGCCGACCTCGTCCAGCCGTGCCTCCAGGTTCGTCAGGCGGCCGGCCTTGCGCTCGACGGCCAGCCCGCCGTCACCGTCGAGGACGGCGACGCCCGCCGAGTCGTAGCCCCGGTACTCCAGCCGCCGCAGCCCGTCGAGCACGACGTCCAGCGCCGACCTGTGTCCCACATATCCCACGATTCCGCACACGAGGCACAGCGTAACTAGACCAGGGCCGTCGTCCGAAAGGGCCACTTCACCGCGTTTGCGCAGGTCACACAGCCGATTGGTGTAGACCAATCGGAACGTGCGCGCCGTCACCTCGATCGACTACCGTTCGCGGGGTGAGCGGCTACTCGGCGAAGCAGGTGCTCGACCAGCTCAGCAGGCCCGGTGAGCACCCCGTGCTGCGCGGCGACCTGGCTCTGGTCGGGCTTCCGGGCCTGGTCTACACGCCCTCGGTCGGGCTGGGACTGCCCGCGGTGGCCTTCGGGCACGGCTGGTTGCAGCCGGTCAACCGCTACCGGGCGCTGCTGCGGCACCTGGCGTCCTGGGGTTTCGTGGCCGCCGCGCCGGGCACGCAGCGCGGGCCGCTGATGTCGTCGCGGCTGATGGCCGGGAACCTGCGCACGGCGCTCGACGTGTGCACCGGCGTGCGGCTGGGCGACGGCGGGATCAGCGTGGACGCGTCGCGGCTGGCGGTCGCCGGTCACTCCATGGGTGGCGGCGCGGCGGTGCTCGCGGCGGCGGACGACCCGCGCGTGCGGGCGGTCGTGACGTTGGCCGCGTCCGAGACCCGGCCGTCGGCGCTGGACGCGGCCCGGCGGGTCGCCGTGCCCGGGTTGCACCTGGCCGGCGGGGAGGACCGCATCGCCCCGCCGGTCGGGCACGCGGAGGCGATCGCGGAGGCGTGGCAGGGGCCGGTGCAGCTGCGGTCGTTGCCGAAGGCCAGCCACCTGGGGTTCGCCGAGGGGCGGCACTGGAGCGAGCTGCTGCTCGACGGCAAGGGCGAGCGGGCGGCGCAGAAGCTGGCCAGGGCGCTGATGACGGCGTTCCTGCTGCGGACGCTCAAGGGCGAGAAGAAGTGGGACGCGTTGCTGGACGGCGACGTGAAGGGCGCCGTGCTGACCTTCCAGCGCGGACCGCTGGACCGGCTGCCAACGCGATGAGCCCCGCCGGAGCGGGGCTCATCGGTCACGTCAACCAGCTCTGACCACCGAAGTCGTCGTCATCGTCCACCTGCCGCGCGGGACGGCGCGGCGGCGCGGGCGGCCGGGCCGGCTGCACCGGCGGCGGCGGGGGAACCGGCGGGCCGCTCGGGGTGCGCCCCCACGGGTTGCGGTTCGCGGGCTCCGGGCCGCGCAGGAACGAGTCGCCGGGCGCCTGGGCCGCCGCGTTCGCGGCACGCGCCCGTTCCAGCGCGGCCAGCTCGTCGGCGATCTCGTCCGGCGCCGCGTCGTCGTCGGCCGGGCCGAAGGCGTACTCCTTCGGCTTGTTCCGGTTCGCCGCCGCCTCGCGCTTGGCCTCCGCCATCTCGCGCAGGCGGGCGACCAGCTTCTTCTCCTTCTCGACGAACTTCTGGTGGCTCTCCTTGGTCGCCTTGTCCGATTCCTCGAACTTGCGCGCGGCCAACTCCATCCGTGCCGAGTGCTCGGACTTGATGCCTTCGAGCCGTCGCTTGACGGTCTCCAGCGAGTCGAAGTCAGACACCAACCCTCCCCCCGTCCGAGCCGATCACCGGCGGTCTTCGCCCAGCAGGCCGCCCAGGCGCTGCATGCTCACGTCGTCGTCGTCGAACAACGACCCGGTGGTGCGCCACTGGCCGGAACTGCTGCTGCGCTCGGTGTCACCGCCACCCTGCTGCTGGCCACCGCCCGCCATGCCGCCGCCCATCATCCCGCCGCCCATCATGCCCCCGCCCGCGGGGGAGCCGGTGGGCTGGCCCGTGGCGCCCTCCTGCATGGTCGGCAGGGTCGCCGAACCGGGCTGGGCCGCGTGGGAGGCGTTGGTGTCGGCGAGACCGCCCTGGTCCGAGGAGGGCGGCGGGCTGCTCCACGGGTTGTCGTGGCTGCCGCTCGGACCGCCGAGCACGGAGTCCGCGCCGTTGAAGCCCGATCCGCCACCGAGGACCGACGCGCCGGAGGTCGAGGTGGTGCCGGCGGAGTCCGCGGCCGGCGACGGGAAGCCCGCGCCGAAGTTCTGGCCGGGGTTCTGGCCGCCGCCCTGGCCGAAGCCCTGATCGAACGACGGGCCGGGCGCAGGCTGGGTGAAGACGGGCTCGGTGAAGCCGGGCTGGGCGGCCGAGGGAGCGGTGAAGCCCGGCGCCGACGGCGGCCCGGTGAAGCCGGGCTGGGCGGCCGGGGGTTCGGTGAAGCCGGGCTGGGCCGCGACGGGCTCGGTGAAGCCGGGGCCGCCACCGCCGAAACCGGGACCACCACCGACGCCCGCGGGCGACCCGCCCTCGGCAGGCATCGGACCGAAGTCCGCCGGACCACCGAAACCAGGCGCGCCACCACCGACGCCGACACCCGCGGGCGACCCGCCCTCGGCAGGCATCGGGCCGAAGTCGGCCGGACCGCCGAACGACCCGCCACCGACCGCCGCGCCGCCGAACGACGCGCCGTCCGCGCCGACCTGGGCGGTGCCGACCATCGACTCCGCGATCGCGGGTTCCGCCCGACCCAGGTCACCCGGCAGGTCTTCCGGCCGGGAGCCGGCGGGCTCGTCCTCGCCGAACTCGACGCCGTACTGCTCGGGCGAGCCGTCGCCGTTGTCGACCGAGAGGTTGATCTCACCGGTCAGCGGGTCGACCTCGGCCGTGATCGCGAGGCCGTCCAGCTCGATCAGCGCCTTGCCGTCCGCGCCCGCCTGCACCGGCGTGACGTCGCCGGGCGCGCCGGTGCCGCCCGCGCCGACCGGGGCGCCGGGGGTCGCGCCGCCCGCCGCCACCGGCGTGGCGCCGCTCAGCGCGCTCGCCAGGGCCGCGCCGCCGTTCTGGCCCATCAGGGCCTTCGCCGCGTCCGGGTTCGCGCTGAAGTCGACCTGGTAGCTCTTCGGCTCGCTGGTCGGCGTGTCGACGGTGATCAGCACCTGGCCCTGCGCGTCCGGCTCGGTGATCTTGATCTCGTTGTCGCCGCTCTTGATGGTGACGGTCTCCGGCGCTTCCTCGTCCGACTTGAGGCCGTCGGGCTTGCCGTCGCCGTCGAGGTCCGTGTCCGGCTTGCCGTCGCCGTCGAGATCGGTGTCCGGCTTGCCGTCGCCGTCCAGGTCGCCGGGCACGTCGGGCTTGCCGTCGCCGTCCTTGTCGAGCGGGTTCTCCACCTTCGGGATCTCCGGCGTGCCGCCACCGCCAGGGGTGCCACCGCCGCCACCGGGCGTGCCGCCGCCACCGCCGGGGGTGCCGCCACCGCCGCCGGGCTGGTCGGACCCGCCCGTGCCCGGCTTGTCACCCGGCTTGTCGGCGGGCTGCTCCTCCTTGGCCGGCTCGAACGGCTTGGTGTTGAACGCGTCGATCTGCTTGCCCAGTTCTTCCCAGGCCTTGTCGACCGATTCCTTGGTGGTCTTGCAGATGTTGTCGAACAGTTCCCACTTGCCGTTGACGTCGTTGTGGAAGGTGCCCTGGAGCCACTCGCGCGACTTCTTCCGGACCTCTTCCTTCCACACGTCCTCGTCGCACGCCTCGTCGTTGATCTCGAAGTTCACGAAGCCGGCCACGCGGCGCAGCAGTGCCTCGTCGTCGCTGGTCGCGCCCTGCACGACCTGCTCGACCTGCGCCGGGCTCACGCCCGCGATGTCGTAAGGGCTCTGGACGCCTTCCAGGATCGTCCGCGCCTTGGCGTTCACCAGACCGGACACCGTGTGGCACGCGGCCCGCGTGACCTCCGCGATGTGGTCGATGGCGTCGGCGTGCGTGGACGCCTTCTTCGACATGTCCGAGACGAACTGGCGGGAGTTGTCCGCCGCGGTGCCGGTCCAGTTCGCCCAGACCTTGCCCATCGACCGCTCGGCGTCCGCCTGCCGGTTGCGGGTGTCGGTGGCGACCTGGCGCAGCTCGACGATGTCGATGTCGATCTTGTGGAAGTCGATGTCGCGCTGCTCGTCGTAGCGCTTGCGCAGGTTGTCGACCGAGGTGTCGACCTTGGTGCCGACGCCGATGATGCTCTTGGCCTTCTCGTAGGCCGGCAGGAAGTTCTCGAAGTACTTCAGCCCCGGCGCGCCCGCGTCGAGCAGCTCGTTGGAGTTCGCCACGCCCGCGCCGCCGTCGGACGCGCGCTGCTCGGACGCGGCCAGCGCGTCCTGCCCCGCCTGCTTCTTCTCGTTGTGCTCCTGGGTCTTCTGAGCACCTTCGTCGTAGGACTTCTTGGCCTGGTCGTACGCGTTGTTCAGCCGGTCTTCCGAGCTGTCCGACCACGGCATCGAGTTGGAGAACGACTGGCCGAAGCCGTCGCCCCACGACACGTCGTAGTCGTCGAGGTACTCCTCGAGCTCGTCGTTGTGCGTGCCGCCGAGGATGTTCCCCTCGGCGTCGGCGACGTAGTACGCCTCGAGCAGCGCCTTCTTCTGATCGTGCGGGACCGAGGGGTCGTCGACGATCTTCTTGACTTCTTCCCAGGACGGAGTCGCCATCACTTGTTCCCGGTGTTGTTGAACGTGTCGGCGTTGCCCTGGTCGGACCAGTCGTAGCCGTTGGCCGATTCGCGGAGCTTGTCGGCGACGCCGCGCATGGCGGTCGCGTGCGCCGTGATCGCCTCGGCGATCTTCGGCAGGCCGGCGAGGTAGCGGGAGCCGCCCGCGGTGTGCTCGCGGCCGAAGTCCTTGGCCGTGACCGCGCTGGACGTGACCTTGGTCTTGTACTCCTCGATGTCACCCGCGACGCCTTGGATGGTCGTCGCGGAAGCCATCAACTCGCCCGCGTTCGCCTGGTAACCCGACATGCGCTGGTGCCTCCCCTTCGTCCCCGTTCAGACGCGACGGTGCCGTTCCGGGTTCCGACCAAGGATCGCAGCCCGGGTGCGCGGACTCGCCCGGATCGGCGAAGTCCATTGCCTTCGCGAACCTGCCTCAGCCCTGCGGTGGCGGCGTGCCGTCCGACGGCGGGCCGGGCGGGTAGGGGCCCTGCGGCGGCTGGCCGTGCGGCGGCTGGCCCGGGCCGGGTCGGCCAGGGCCCGGCTGTCCCGGCTGCCCGTACGGCGGCTGACCCGGCCCGGGTTGGCCGTAGCCCGGTTGCCCCGGCGGCTGACCCGGTCCGGGCTGGCCATAACCCGGCTGCCCGGGCCCCGGCTGGCCGTAACCAGGCTGGCCCGGCCCCGGCTGGCCGTAGCCGGGCTGTCCCGGTGGCGGGCCGTAGCCCGGTTGGCCCTGGCCGTAGCCCTGGGGTGGGCCGTAGCCCGGCTGCCCCTGGGGCGGGCCGTAGCCGGGTGGCGGGTAGCCGCCGGGTTGGTGCGGGTGGCCGGGTTGCCGGCTGCGCTTCTTCGTGGTGACCACGATCAGGACCACCACCCCGACGACGAGCACCAGGAAGATGATGATCAGCTCGATCGGTCCGATGTTCATCACCGGCACACCCCCGCGTCTTCGGTCAGTGCACCGAGGAAACCACACCGGCGAGCCGCTGCGCGGCGGACTCCGCGAGCTCGGGCGTGGCCGCCTCGACCATGACCCGCACCAGCTGCTCGGTGCCGGACGGGCGCAGCAGCACCCGGCCCGTGTCGCCGAGCTCGGCCGTCACGGCGGCGACCGCCTCGCTGACGGCCGCGTCCTTCGCCACCGCCGCCTTGTCGCCCACGACCACGTTGATCAGCACCTGCGGCAGCCGGTGCATCACGCCCGCGAGCTCGGCCAGCGGCTTGCCGGTCTCCGCCATCCGCGACATCAGCCGCAACGCGGTCAGCAGGCCGTCGCCGGTGGTGGCGTGCGCCGGGAGGATCACGTGCCCGGACTGCTCGCCGCCGAGCGCGAACCCGCCCGCGCGCAGCTCCTCCAGCACGTACCGGTCGCCGACGGCGGTGGTCTTGAGGGTGATGCCGTGCTCGCGCATCGCCAGGTGCAGGCCGAGGTTGCTCATCACGGTCGCGACCAGCGTGTCGTCGGTCAGCTCGCCGGCTTCCTTCATGCCGAGCGCCAGCACCGCCATGACCTGGTCGCCGTCGAGGTCGTTGCCGTCGGCGTCGACCGCGACGCAGCGGTCCGCGTCACCGTCGTGGGCGATGCCCAGGTCGGCGCCGTGCTCGACCACGGCGGCACGCAGCTTCGCGACGTGGTTGGAGCCGCAGTCGTCGTTGATGTTCAGCCCGTCGGGCGCGGTGTGGATCTCCACGACCTCGGCGCCCGCGCGGCGGTAGGCGTCCGGGGCGGCCACGGACGCGGCGCCGTTCGCGCAGTCCACGACGACCTTCAGCCCGTCCAGGCGGTGCGGCGTCACCTTCAGCAGGTGCTGCACGTACTGGCCCTCGGCGTCCTCGATGTCGCGGACGCGGCCGATGCCCGCGCCGGTCGGCCGGTGGTCGCGCTCGCCGAGCTTCTGCTCGATCTCGTCCTCGACCGCGTCGGGCAGCTTGTGCCCGCCCGCGGCGAACAGCTTGATGCCGTTGTCGGGCATCGGGTTGTGCGAGGCGGAGATCATCACGCCGACGTCGGCGCCGAGCGCCGACACCAGGTAGGCGACCGCCGGTGTCGGCAGGACGCCCGCGCGCAGCACGTCCGCGCCCGCCGATGTGAGGCCGGCCACCACGGCCGCCTCCAACATCTCGCCGCTGGCCCGCGGGTCGCGGCCGACGACCGCGACCGGCCGGTGCGAGCGGTCGTGCTCGGCCAGCACCCGTGCCGCCGAGGCGGCGATGGACAGCGCGAGTTCAGGGGTCAGGTCCGCGTTGGCGAGACCGCGTACGCCGTCAGTGCCGAACAGCCGAGCCATGATCGCCGTGACCTCCATGCACACAGGACGATGGGGAGAAAAACACTGCGGGAGCAGCAGTTCGACGAAGAACTGACTGCTCCCGCAGGATGGTGCTCGCTCGACCCGGGAAAGGTCAGCGCTTGCTGTACTGAGGCGCCTTGCGGGCCTTCTTGAGGCCGTACTTCTTCCGCTCCTTGACCCGGGGGTCACGGGTGAGGAAGCCGGCCTTCTTCAGCACCGGGCGGTCCTCGGAGTCGACGGCGACCAGCGCACGCGCGATCGCGAGGCGCAGCGCACCGGCCTGGCCGGTGGTGCCGCCGCCACGCAGGGTCGCGATGACGTCGAACGTCTCCGGCTTCTCGGTCGTGACCAGGGGCTCACGGATGAGCTGCTGGTGCACCTTGTTCGGGAAGTAGTCGTCCATCGACTTCCCGTTCAGGGTGAACTTGCCGGTGCCGGGCAGGAGCCGCACGCGGACGATGGCCTGCTTGCGCCGGCCGACCGTCTGCGCGAGGTGGTGCGCGCCCGCGTTGAGGGTGTGCCGCACGACGGGCGTGCCCTCGACCTCGGCGTCCTCGGTCTCCGGGGTCTCGGCTTCGGCGGCTTCCGCCTCCGGGGCCTCTGCCTCGGTGGTCTCCGCCTCGGCGGCTTCCGCCTCCGGGGCCTCGGCCTCGGTGGCCTCCGCCTCGACGGCGTCGAGCTCGGCCTCAGGGGTCGTCACGTCGATGTCCTCGGTCTGGTGCTCGGTCACTGGGCGACCTTCTTGATCTCGAACGGCTGCGGCTGCTGCGCAGCGTGCGGGTGGTTCGGGCCCGTGTAGACCTTGAGCTTGCCCGCGATCGCGCGGCCGAGGCGGTTCTTGGGCAGCATGCCCTTGATCGCCTTCTCGACCAGCCGGTCGGCGCGGGTGTCCAGCACCTCGCCGAACGAGCGCTGGCTCAGGCCGCCCGGAAAACCGGAGTGCCGGTACACGAACTCCTGATCACGCTTCTTGCCGGTCAACGCCACCTTGTCCGCGTTGATGACGATGACGAAGTCACCGGTGTCAACGTGTGGGGCGTAAGTCGGCTTGTGCTTGCCGCGCAGCAGCGTCGCGGCCTGGGTGGCGAGCCGACCGAGCACCACGTCCTGGGCGTCGATCACGTGCCAGGTTCGGGTCACCTCGCCGGGCTTCGGGCTGTACGTGCGCACGGGTCTACCTCGTCGTCACTTGCGTCTGGGGTCATTGCGGCGGCTGCTCAGGCCAGAGACCCCAGGTGGGCAGAGGACCAGAACACGAGGTACGCATAGTGCGCACCAGTTACCGCACAACAACGTAGGAAGATACCGGTTGGGGTCGGCGCGGGTCAAAACGACCCCTCCGAAACCCCTCCGGACCGGCCTCGACCGACCCGGACCGCACCCTGGCGAACCGGCCGAAACACGTACGCGGGCCCCGGATCCTCGAGGATCCCGGGGCCCGCGGGGGGTCGTGCGGCCGGATCAGGCCCAGCGGCCCTGGTTCTTGGCCTCAGCGGCCTGGTACGCGTCGGTCGCGGACTGGACGGCCGTGCCGATCTGGGCCAGCACCTGCTGGAGACCCGCGGCGGACTCGTCCCACGCGCGCTGCGCCTCCTGGTAGCTCGCCGACGCGCCACCGTCCCACTGCGCGATGACGGGCGAGAGGCGGGCCTTCAGGTTGTCCAGCTCGGACTGGATCTTGCCGGCCTGGCTGCTGATGTCGCCTGCCGCGCTGCTCAGCTGCCCGAAGTCAACCTTGATGTTGTTGGCGTCGACCATGATCTCCCCTTGGAAGTGAAGTCAGAAAGAAGAAGGAAAGCGAAAGGAACGGAAACGCGACCTGAATTCGGATGGATCAGCCGCCGAGCCGGTTGGTGATGGCCGACATCTCCTGCGCCTGCTCCTCTTCCTGCTGGATGTAGGTCGCCGCGCTGCCGTCCATCTGCTCGGCGATGTCCATCAGGGCCTTCTGCAGCTTGTCGGCGTCCTCGCGGAAGCGCTCCATCAGCTTGTTGAAGGCGATGGCCGCGCCACCCTGCCACGCGCTGGACAGGCCGTCGATCGTGTTGCCGAGCTGACCCAACACGCCCTGGACGTTGCCGTTGGTGCTGACGATGTCCTTCGCCGCGCCGACGAGCTCTTCATGTCCGGTGGAGTAACCAGCCATTGGGTGCGACCCCCTTGGTCGAAGTGATCAGGCGTTCTTGGTTCGTACGCCTCTTACGACGCAGACCTTGCCATGCCCGGTTCCACGTTGTCGCGACTTCTCCGGAAGTAGTTGCGGTTGTAAACGCGACGGGCCCGGCAACGGGGTCAGTAGAGGATTCGCGCTTGCGAAAAGTCCTCGTCATCGCCCCTTTCGGGGGGAAGTTGGCCGCTCGGGCCCGCCACCGCGCGGGAACCGAGCGCCGGGCGCGGGGGAACTGCATTTGCATTCGCGTCCGTTTGCTCTCGCGATTTCTCCGGCGTGAGCAGTTCCTGGGCGGGTGGCAGCTCCGGCACCGGCAGGCCGCGGTGGTGGCGGAAGCCGGTGGCGACCCGCTGCACGTCCGGCGACGTGGGCGCGTGCCGGTCGGGCTGGACCTGCCGGGCCTTGGCCTGCTCGGCGAGCCGCTGGTTCCGGTCGCGCTGGGCCGCGTTCTTCGCGCCCGCGGCGTCCGCCGCGCGCCGGCCCCTGGTCACGGCGGCGTCGAGGTCCGAGCGGAACCGGGCGAAGGCCTCCGGGATGCCGGTCATCACATTCCCCACAAAGTCAGCTGGTCACGGTCAGCGTGCGGACGACCTGCTCGCACGCGGGGCGGACCCGGTCGTGCCCGTCCTGCGGGTACTGGCACCCCACGCTGACCTGCACGTCGTCCTGGAACAGCACGTACCAGTCGATGACGGCCGACTCCACCACTTCCCGGTAGTAAACGACATCCTTGGTGGCGAAGTCGGCGGAAGCGTCGAAATCGGACACGTTCGCCCGCTGGTCGTACTGCTCGCGCAACTCGGTCTCGGCCCGAGCCGGGTCCTGGGTGGCGTTGTAGTTGAGCCGCCGCTCCTCCACCGCGATGACGTCCCGGTTCGACTCGGGCGCCTCGGGCTTGAGCAGCACCTTGCGGGTCTCGACCTGGCCGCCGGTCTGCTGCCACCCGCCCGGCACGGTGAAGCTGTAGTCGTACTGCGCGATGATCTTGCCCTCGGTGGCGCCGGACGTGGTGGTGGAGGACGAGGTGGGCGTGGTCGGGTCGCCGGTCGTGGCGTCGCCCCGGCTCAGCACGTACGCCGTGGACGCGGCGACGGCGGCGACCACGACGACGGCGGCGACCACGAGCAGCGGCACGCGGCTGCGGCGCGGCGGGGCCGGCGCGGGCACGGGCGTGGGGGCCGACGGCGGGAAGTACGGCGGCTGGGGGAAGCCGGCGGGCGGCGACGGCGTGATCCGCCGGGTGATCTTGCGGGTCCGGTCGTCGGTGATCTTGTGGGTGACGTCGCCCGCGCCGGCGGGCAGCGCGCCGGTGCGCAGCGGGTCCACGCTCACCGCTCTCAGCGCGCCGCGGGCCACCACGGTCTCCGGCTGGTCGATGCTCGTCGGCACCACGCCGGACTGCTCCAGCACCAGGCGGGCCACCAGCGGGATGCGGCTGGACCCGCCGACCAGGAACACGCCGGCGAGGCCGCGCGGGTCGAGCCCGGCGTCGCGCACGGCGGTCACGACCAGCGCGGCCGCCCTGGTCAGCGGCGCGCTGATCAGGCGTTCCAGGTCGGTGCGGGTGACGTGGGCGTCGGGGAACGGCGGCGGCATCGGCACGTCGGTGTAGGCGTGCCGGGACAGGGTCTCCTTCGCGCCGCGCACGTCCTGGCGCAGCACCCGGCGCTTGCGGCGGTCGGACAGCTCGCGGCCCTCCACGAGCTGCCGCCACGCGTCCGGGTCGCCGGGCGAGACCAGCGAGCCGACGTGCTCCAGCAGCGCCTGGTCGACGTCCGCGCCGCCGAAGCCGGGGTCGCCCTTCGTCGCCAGCACGCGGAACGCGCCGCCCTGGCGGGCCACCACGCTGGCGTCGACCGTGCCGCCACCGAGGTCGAGCACGGCCAGCGCCGCGCCGTCCGCGATGGCGTGGGTCGCCGAGTGGAACACCGCCGCCGCGACCGGCTCGGGCACCAGCCGCAGCTCCTGGCCGAGCCCACGTGCTGCTTGCAGGAGCACCCTGGTGCGGATCGCGCCCCAGTCGGCCGGGTGGGTGAGCACGAGCAGGTCGACCCGGGCGCCGCCGGCCACGCGCCGCGCCTCGTCCACCGCCCTGGTCAGCACGGCCCGCACGACGTCGACCACCGGCAGCACGCTGTCGCCGAGCAGCAGCTCGCCCTCGTCGACGCGGCGCTTGGGGTGCGGCTCGTAGCGGGACGGGTCCACCGCGGCCTGGCGCTCGGCCTCCTGGCCGACGAACAGCGTGCCGTCGGCCGCGGCGAACACCGCGGAGGGCACGATCGGCTGGCCGTCGACCACGACGACCTGCGGTTCCCGGCCGTGCAGGGACATCGCGACGCAGGTGCTGGACGTGCCGAAGTCCACCGCCACGTGCAAGCTCATCCGTCATCCCCCTCGTCGGCCGGGGCGGGCCTGCATATGCATACCTCACCGGACCGACGGTCCGCCGCCGGGTCGCCGAGCCGAGACCCGATGGCCGGCCGGAGGTCAGCCGCCGTGCCCCGTCCGGGCCCTCAGCTCCGCCGCACGGGGGGCTGCCGAGCCGTTCGTACAGGTCGATCGCCCGCCACCGGTGCTCGACGGCCGCCGCCCGGTCGCCGCGCCGGTCGAACACGTCCGCCATGCCGGCCAGGGCGTCGGCGTGCTCCCACGGGATCGTCGCCTGGTCCAGGGTGCCGAGCGTGCGGCGGAAGTAGTCCAGCGCCTCGTCCAGCCGGCCCTCCTTGCGGTGGATCTCCGCCACCACGTTCGCCGCCTCGGCCGCGGCGGTGGCGTCGGCCAGCCGTTCCATGGCGGCCAACGCGCGCATGGCGCTGTCGAGCGCTTCGTCCTCCCGGCCCAGCGCGCTCAACGGCCGGGCGACCTCCATGAGCGCGGCGGCCTCGGTGTGCTCGTCGCCGACCGCCGCGCACGCCTCGATCGCCTCCCCGTAGCGCTCGATCGACTCCTCGTAGCGGCCCAGCCTCATCAACGACGACGCCGTGTTGCACAAGGTGAGCGAGAGGTGCTGCAGGAAGCCCCGCTCCCGCTGGATCCGGACGCCGCGCTCCCCGACCTCCAGCGCTTCCTCGTGCCGCCCGAGGTGGTCGAGGCAGGCGCAGATGTTGCCCAGCAGCACGGACGCCGGCGCGTGCTCGCCGCCCGCCTCCATCAGCGCGTGCGCCTCCCGGAACCGGGTCAGCGCCTCCTCGCTGCGCCCGCTGGCCCAGTAGCCGCCGGCCAGCCCGCTGACGATGCGCGCCCGGGCCCGGTCGTCGCCCAGCCTCACGGTCGCGTCGAGCGCGATCTCGTGGGTGGAGATCCAGTCCGAGACGTGACCGCCGTGGTAGTAGAAGCCCCACAGCAGGTACGGCAGCTGCCAGGTGTGATCGTCGAGCCCGGTGCGGGCGGCGTGGCGCACCGCGGCGGCGAGGTTCTCGCGCTCCGCCTCGAACCACTCCACGGCAGGTCCCGCGGTGTCGAACCCCGGCAGCTCCAGCGAGGCGTCGGTCGTGCGCACGGGCAGCCGCGGCCGGAGCGGGTAGAGCGCCTCGTCGCCCGCCTTCACCACCGCGAGGTAGTAGTCGAGCAGCCGGACGACCGCGGCGTCGTCCGGCTCGGCGGTGCCCTGCGCGTACTGGCGCACCAGGTCGTGCAGGCGGAACCGGCCCTGGCGCGGTTCCTCGACCAGGTTCACCTCGACCAGCGCGCCGAGCACCTCGTCCACCACCTGCGCGGGCAGGCCCGACAGCGCCGCGCCGGAGTAGCGGTCCACGTCCTCGCCGACGTGGTGGCCCAGCGCCCGGAACACGCGCCGCTGCACGTCGTCCAGCGTCCGGTAGGACACCGCGAACGCGGACGCGACGTCCCGGTCGTCCGCGGCGAACTCGCGCAGCCGCCGCCGCTCGTCCCGGATCCGGTCGATCAGGTACTCCGCGGACCAGGCGGCCCGGTGGTGCAGCCTGGCGGCGGCGAGCCGGATCGCCAGCGGGAGGTGGCCGCACAGCTCCACCAGCCGGGTCAGCGCGGCGGGGTCGAGCGTGCTGCGGCCCGCCACCTGCCGGAAGAGGTCGACGGCGGCCGGTCCGGGCAGCACCGGCAGCGACAGCGCGTGACTGCCGTCCAGCCCGACGAGCCTGCGCCTGCTGGTCACGATCACCAGGCAGCCGGGCGTCGACGGCAGCAGCGGCCGGACCTGGAGCGCGTCGAACGCGTTGTCCAGCACGACGACGGCGCGCAGCCCGGCCATCTCCGAGCGCCACAACGCCACCCGCTCGTCCAGCCCGACCGGCACGCGCTCGCGCGGCACGCCCAGCGAGTACAGCAGCACGGCGAGCGCGTCCAGCGGCTCGCGCGGCTCCCGGCCCTCGGTGTAGCCGTGCAGGTCGATGTAGAACCGGCCGTCCGGGTACCGGTCGGACAGCAGGTGCGCGGCGTGCACCGCGAACGCGGTCTTCCCCACGCCGGCCATCCCGTCCACCGCGCACACCAGTCCGCGTTCGGCGATCCGTTCGACCGCCGCCAGCTCGTCGGCCCGCCCGGTGAAGTCGGGTAGATCGCGGGGCAGGTGGTCACGCAGCCGGACGGCAGGCGCGCCGCCGTCGTCCTCGGTCAGCAGGGCCGCGTGCAGCGCCCGCAGCTCCGGTCCCGGTTCGACGCCCAGCTCGGCGGCGAGGAGGGTCCTCATCTCCGCGTAGGCGGTCAACGCCTCGGCACGCCGGCCGGACGCCCGCAACGCGGCCATCAGCTGCGCCCCGAACCGCTCGCGCAGCGGGTGCTGCTTCGTCAGCGACCGCAACTCGCCCACGAGACCGCCGCCGCGGCCGGCCGCCAGCTCGGCGTCGAAGCGGCGCTCCAGGACGCCGAGGCGTTCCTCCAGCAGCGGTTCGACCTCGTCCCGGTGCAGCGAGTCCGACGACACGTCGGACAACGGCGTGCCGCGCCACAGCTCCAGCGCCTCGGTGAACCGGCCCCGCGCGGCCAGGTCGCGGAACTCGTGCAGGTCCAGCGCGTGCGGCGGCAGCTCCGCCAGGTAGCCGCCGGTGGTCGTGCGCACCACGTTGGCCTCGCCGAGGGCTTGGCGCAGGCGCCGCACCACCATCTGCAAAGTGGCCTTGGCGCGGTCCGGGTTGGGCGCCTCCCCGTTCCACAGCCGGTCGACCAGCTCGTCGGCCGTCACCGGCTGGTTGGCCCGCAGCAGCAGGACCGCCAGCAGCAGTCGGGCCCGGCCGGCGGGGATGGGCACCGGCTCGTCGCCGTGCCACACCTCGATCGGACCGAGGACGTTGAACCGCGACGCGGTCACGCCGGCTGTCCCGCCACGACCGGTGGGCGCGAGGGGCCGGTCGCGCGACGTGCGGAGGGCACGGTGGTCGAAGGCGCGGGGAGCCCTGGAACCGTGAACCGAGCCGCCATACCCCTCCTTGACCGAGGCCAGTTTACAAACTCCGGCACGGGCCGCGAACTCCTCGTGACCGGGCGCGACCGCCGCCAGGAGAGCAGCTCGCGCGCCTCGTCCGGTCGGTAGCCGTACTGCCGGCGGGTCGCCGACGACTCGGTGGCCGCTGTCGACCGGCGCTGGGTGAGCCGGCAGTGAGGGGACTGTGAGGCTCTTCTTGCACAGTTGAGGCCGTTCACCGCCGCGACCCCCAGAGGGCGCGGGGCCGGAGGTGCGCACCAGGGGGGATCCGGTCCCGGTGGCAGGTGCACGTCGAGGGACGACGCGCCTGCCCGGCCCGCGCCGCGGTGACGACCGGGCCCGCGGGCTCCTCCGCTCTCCCCGCAGAGGAGCCCGCGGTGTCGGAGCGGCCGACGGGCCCCACGACGGCGGACCCGGTCACGGCAGGCCGGCCACTTTCGCCCGCAACGCCTCCGCCGTGCCGTGGCCGAGCTCGTCCAGGATGTCCAACGCCGCCTGCCACACCTCGCGCGCGGCGTCGTGGTCGCCCGCCAGCACGTGCGTGTCGCCGAGCCGTTGCAGCGTCGCGGCCTCCTCGTACCGGTCACCGCTCTCCCGGTACCGCGGCAGCGCCTCCCGGTAGCAGCGGACCGCCTCGTCCAGGTCGTGCAGGCGGTGGTGGACGTAGCCGAGGCTGTCCCACGTCGCCGCCTCCGCCAGCACGTCGTTGACCTCGCGGAACAGCGCCAGCGCCCGACCGCAGTCGGCCAGCGCCCGGTGCAGGTCCTCGCCGAGCATCGCGCGGGCCCAGCCGACGGCGTTGAGCGCGCGGGCCGTGCCCGCCCGGTCGCCCAGCTCCTCGAACAGCGCCAACGCCCGTTCCGCGTGGTGCAGGGCCTCGTGCAGCATGTTCCAGCCCTCGTACAGCCCGGCCAGGTGCCGGTGGATGTGCGCCCGGCTCTGCCGGTCGCCCAGCTCGCACGCCAGGTCGAGCGCGGCGGTGAGGTAGGACGCCGACTCGGCGAACCGCCGCAGCGTGATCAGGATCCGGCCGAGGGCCCGGTTGGTCGAGGCGAGCGCGACCCGGTCGCCCAGCCGCCGTGCCGCGGCCAACGCGATCTCCAGGCACCGCGCCTGCTCGTGCCAGAACGCCCGCAGCCGGGCGAACGCCGTGGTCGTCCACGCCAACTGCCAGGCGTGGGTGTCGAAACCGTGCGCCGCGGCGTGCCCCACCGCGGCGAACAGCGACGCCTGCTCCAGGCCGAACCAGGCCAGCGCGTCGGCCCGCTCGGTCAGCTCCGTGACCACCGCGCCGCGGGCGGGCTCGGCGATCGGCACCTCCTCGCGCTGCGAGTACAGCAGCCGGTCGGCCGTGTTCGCGGTGTGCAGGTAGTGGTCGAGCAACCGCCGCAGGGCTTCGCGCGGCCCGCCCTGGTCCTCGTGCACCGCGACCAGGTCCCGCGCGAACGCGTGCACCAGGTCGTGCAGCGTGAAGCGGCCCGGCACCGGCTCCGCGATCAGGTGCAGCCTGCTCAGCTCGCCCAGGTTCTGGCGGGCGGCGCGCAGCGGCACGCCCGCCAGGCTGGCCGCCGCCGGGATCGACACCTCGGGCCCCGGGTGCACGCCCAGCAGCAGGAACATCCGGGCCGCGGCCGGGCTCAACCGCTCGTAGGACCAGGAGAACACCGTCTTGACGCTGGTCGTCGCCTCACCGGTGTCGAGCGCCTCCAGCCTGGTCCGCTCGTCGGCCAGCTCGCCGGCCAACGCCCGCAGCGCGAAGTCCGGGTGCGCCGCCGCACGTGCCGCGACCACCGACAACGCCAGCGGCAGCCCCGCGCAGTGCCCGATCAGCTCGCGCACCGCGGCCGGCTCCGCGCCGACCCGCTGCGCGCCGAGCTGCCGCACCAGCAGCGCGGTCGCCTCATCGTCGGTCAGCACGCCGAGCGGCAACGGCTGCGCGCCCTCCCGCACCACCAGCCCGTCGAGCTGGTTGCGGCTGGTCACCAGGGCCAGGCAGCGCGGGCCGCTCGGCAGCAGCGGTCGCACCTGCTCGCTGTCCGCCGCGTTGTCCAGCACCACCAGCACCCGGCGCTCGGCCAGCAGGCTGCGGTACAGGCCGACCTGCTCGTCCAACCCGGACGGCACCCGCTCCGGCGCCACGCCCAACGCGCCGAGGAACCCGCGCAACGCCTCGTCCGGGCTCACCGGCTCACCCGTCGGGTCGAAACCGCGCAGGTTCACGTAGAGCTGGCCGTCCGGGAAGCGGTGCGCGCTCTGGCTCGCCCAGTGCAGCGCCAACGCCGTCTTGCCCACGCCGGCCGCGCCGTTGATCGCCGCGATCACCACCCCGCCCGCGCCGCCGGCCGAGTCGAGCAGCGCCCACAGCGCGGCCAGCTCGCCGTCGCGCCCGACGAAGAACCGGGTGTGGATCGGGAGCTGCCGCGGCGTGCTCGGGGTGTCCCGGGCGTCCGGGCGCGCGGCGACCGGCGCGGCGGTGAGGATCCGCTGGTGCAGCTCCTGCAAGCGCGGGCCGGGGTCGACGCCGAGCTGCTCGGCCAGCAGCGCGCGCACCGACCGGTAGGCGGCCAGTGCCTCGGCCTGCCGGTCCGATCGGGAAAGCGCTTCCATCAGCTGGCCCCAGAACCGCTCGCGCAACGGGTGCTCACGGGTCAGCGACCGCAGCTCGGGCACCACCTCCGCGGGCCTGCCCGCCGCCAGGTCCACGTCGAGGCGCCGTTCCAGCGCGTCGAGGCGTTCCTCCAGCAGCGGCGCGACGTCCTCGGCGTGCAGGACGTCGGACGGCACGTCCGACAGCGGCGCGCCGCGCCACAGGCCCAGCGCCTCTGCCAGCCGGTCGCGGTCGACCAGCTCGCGGAACCGGTGCAGGTCGAGCGCGCCCGGCGGCACCTCCGCCGCATACCCGCCGGTGGCGGTGCGGACCACGTTTGCCGGGCCGAGCGACTGGCGCAGCCGGGTCACCACCATGTGCAACGTCGCCCTGGTGCGGCCCGGGTTCACCGACCGGCCGTCCCAGAGCCGGTCGACCAGGAGGTCCGTCGGCACCACGCTGCCCGCGCGCAGCAGCAGGCTGGCCAGCAGCACCCGCGCCTTGCCCGTCGGCAGCGCCACCTGCCTGCCGTCGTGCCAGACCTCGAGGGGCCCGAGCACCTTGAACTCAGTCTCCACGCCACCCCCTCCAGTGCGGGGCGCAGCATAAGGCAGCGCACCGACACTCCCCGGATACCCAGAGTCAACTTCCCACCACTGTCCCAGGGCGGGCCGGCGAATTACGGGCGGGCCGGAGGGGCGGGGCCGGAGCACCGGGAACGCGGAAGGCCCCGCCGGAGCGGGGCCTTCCCGTCGTTCGCGTCGCGAGGTCGCGTCGGTCGAGCCGCCGTCCGCGGAGCAGCGGCGACCCGACTCAGTCCGGGTCGATCCACGCCAGCTGGATGCGCTGCTGCCCCAGCTTGCGGGTGACCAGCGTGCCCCGGCCGGGAGGCTGCGGCGACGCCTTGAGGTTGCCCACGATCGCCCCTTCCTCCTTCGAGCCCGAACCCACCATGATCGGCGCCGAGATCTCCTTCAGCTTGCCCAGGATCGGGTCGTACATCGCCCGCGACGCGCCACCCATGCGCCGCACGGCGATGATGTGCAGACCCACGTCCTTCGCCTGCGGGATGAACTCCGCCAGCGGCTGCAGCGGGTTCTGCGAACCCTGCGGCGCGACGAGGTCGTAGTCGTCCACGACCACGAACAGCTCAGGGCCCTTCCACCAGGACCTGTTCTTCAACTGCTCCTGGGTGACGTCCGGGCCGGGCAGGCGGTTGGCCATCGAGCCGCGGACGTCCTTGATCATGTCCGTGAGCTGCGCCGAGGACACCGCGTAGGACAGCAGGTGGTCGGTCTCGATGTAGCCGAGCATGGTGCGCCGGTAGTCGACCAGCATGATCAGCGCCTCGGACGAGGTGTAGCTGGTCATGATGCCGCGCACGATGGTGCGCAGCAGGTTGGTCTTGCCCGCCTCGCCGTCGGCCAGCGCCATGAAGTGCGGGTCGGCGTCGAAGTCCAGGTACACCGGCGCCAGCTCGTCCTCGTTGACGCCGATCGGCACCAGGTGGCCCCGGTTCGGCCGCTGCTGCTGCACCTGGGCCATGAAGTCGTGGTAGGGCAGCAGGTCGGGCAGCAGGCGGACCTGCGGCGCGCGCTGGCCGCGCCACGCGGCGCTCACCTTGGCGATCATGTCCTGCACGCCCGCCGCCACGTTCTCCGCGTCCGACGAGGCGTCGATGCGCGGCAGCGCGGTCAGGAAGTGCAGCTTCTGCGGCGACAGACCGCGACCCGGACGGCCCGGCGGCACGTTGACCGCGACCTTCCGGTCCACCTCGGACTCGCTGACGTCACCGAGGCGCAGCTCGAACCGCGTGCCGAGCAGGTCCTTCATCGCGGGCCGGATCTCCGCCCACCGGTTCGCCGCCACGACCACGTGCACGCCGTAGGACAGACCCTGCGCGGCCAGCGCCTGGACCATCGGCTCCAGCGCCTCGAACTCCTGCCGGAAGTTCATCCAGCCGTCCACGATCAGGAACGCGTCGCCGAAGTCGTCGTCGCGGATCTCGCCGCGCCGCCTGCGGTTGCGGAACTCGACCATCGAGTCGATGCCCTGCGCGCGGAACCGCTGCTCGCGCTCGGTGATCAGGCCCGACAGCTCGGCCACCATCCGGCGCGCCTTGTCCACGTCCAACCGGCTGGCGAACCCACCGACGTGCGGCAGGTTCTCCAGCGACGCGAGCGTGCCGCCACCGAGGTCGAGGCAGTAGAACTGCACTTCCTGCGGGGTGTGCGTCAACGCCATGGACGTGATCAGCGTCCGCAGCATCATCGACTTGCCCGACTGCGGACCGCCGACGATCGCGCCGTGGCCCGCGGCGCCGGAGAAGTCCGCCCACAGCAGGTCGCGCCGCTGCTCGAACGGCTTGTCGACCACGCCGAGCGGCACCTGGAGCTTGCCGTTGGAGAAGAAGCCGGGCGCGGTCAGGCCGCGGTCCTCGGTCGCCTGCAACGGCGGCAGCAGCGTGTCCAGCGACGGCGGCTCGTTCAACGGCGGCAGCCACACCTCGTGCGCCGGCGGGCCCTGGCCCACCAGCCGCTCGACGATGACCTCGAGCTCCGAGGGCTCGTTGGAGTCCTCTTCCTTCTTCGCCTGCTTGACCGGCTCGATCGGCTTGACCGGCTCCTTGGGGATCTCGATGTAGTCCGGCACGAAGTAGCGCGGCCGCTTGTCGCTGGTCACCGGCGCCGACGGGCCCGCGACCTGCAACCCGGCGGGCCGGTACGGACCGGACACGTACAGCGCCTTGAACCGGGTCAGCGGCGAGCCCTGCACGCCCAGGTACCCCGAACCCGGGATGGGCGGCAGCTCGTAGGCGTCCGGCACGCCGATCGCGGCGCGCGACTCGGCGGCGGAGAACGTCTTCAGACCGATCCGGTAGGACAGGAACGTGTCCAGGCCGCGCAGCTTGCCCTCCTCCAGCCGCTGCGACGCCAGGAGCATGTGCATCTGCAGCGACCGGCCGACGCGGCCGATCTGGAGGAAGATGTCGATGAAGTCCGGCTTCGCCGTCAGCATCTCGGAGAACTCGTCGATGCAGATGAACAACGCCGGCAGCGGGTCGAGGTCGGCGCCGTTCTCCCGCGCCTTCTCGTAGTCCCACACGTTCTTGTAGTTGCCCTTGGCCAGCACTTCCTGGCGACGGGACACCTCGCCCGCGATCGCGTCCTTCATGCGGTCGACCAGCGTCAGGTCGCCCGCCAGGTTGGTGATCGTCGCGGCGACGTGCGGCGCCTTGTCCAGGCCGAGGAACGTCGCGCCACCCTTGAAGTCGACCAGGATCATGTTGAGCGAGGTCGACGAGTGCGTCGCCAGCATGCCCAGCACGAGCGTGCGCAGGAACTCGGACTTGCCGGAACCGGTGGCGCCGATGCACAGGCCGTGCGGGCCCATGCCCTCCATCGCCGCTTCCTTGATGTCCAGCTCGACCTGCTGACCGAACTCGCCGATGCCGAACGGCACCCGGTAGCGGTCGCGCACCGGCCGGGGCCGCCACGCCGCCTGCACGTCGAAGGTCATCGGGTCGCCGGGGATGCCCAGGAACTCCAGCAGCGGCGGGTTGTTGCTCATCGACAGCGGGTCCTCGTCGCTGCCGCCCGCGTCCACGCCGCCGATCCGGTACGGCGACAGCCGCCGGGCCAGCGCCTCGGCCTCGACCACGCTCAGCCAGTCCGGCGCGCCGAACCACTCCACACCGCTGGCGCTGCGCGCGCCGAGCTTGCCGTCCTCGATCACCAGCCGCAGGCCGCGGCGGGCGGTCAGGTTGCCCAGCGACTCGGACAGGTCGAACAGCGTGACGCCGACCAGGCCCTCTTCCAGGATGATCTGCTCTTCGCGGGTGACGTCGCCGTCGTCGATCAGGATCACGATGTGCGGCTGGTCGGCGGGCGGCGGCGCGTTGCGGGTGAACCGCTGCCGGTCGCGCAACTGCTCGTCCAGCATCTGCTCGACCTCGGCCAGCGAGCCCGCCATCATCCGCATCTGCCCGATGCCGTCGACGATCGCCGGGTGCTGCACGTGCGGCAGCCACTTCATCCACTCCCACTCGGCCTTGGTGCGGCCGGTGGTGACGACGGCGACCAGCAGGTCGTCCGGCGAGTGGAAGGTGACCATCTGGGCCAGCAGGGCGCGGGCCAGGCCGCGCTTCTCCTCGATCTCGCCGAGCAGGCCGACGGCGGCGAAGCCGCGCAGCGCGATCGAGATCGGCAGGTCGGGCACCAGCGAGTGGGCGCGCACGAACCGGCGCAGCGCCAGCGTCGCGATCGGCTCCAGCTCCTCGACGGGACCGGTCTGCGGCGGCACGAGCCGCGTGGCCAGCCGCTGCGAGCCGCGGCCCGCGCGCAGGTGGCAGAAGTCGGGGTCGTTCTGCCGGCGCTCCCACATGCGCCGGGTGGTGGCCAGCGACCACAGCATCTGCGGGTCCGGGTGGACCCACTCGCGCTCGGCGCGCTGCTCGTTGGCGGCCTCGCGGGCGCGGTCGCGCATCTGGCCGAGGTACCGCAGGTAGTCCTTGCGGTCCTCGTTCATCTCGGCCTTCTTCTGGCCCTTGCCGCCGCCCATGCCGCCGGCCATCATGCCGATGGTCGAGACCAGCATCATGCCGGGCATGATCATCGCAGCGGGGCTGCGCCCGCTGTAGCTGAACATCAGCACCATCATGCCGACGGACGAGATGATCATGACGACGGGCATCGCCTTCATCATGATGTTGCCGGGGATGACCCGCGGCACCTCGGGTGGCGGTTCGAGGTGGACCTCACCGCCGGGTGGGCGGGGAGCAGCGAGGCGTGCCGTGCGCTTGAACTGCAGCGTGCTCACCTAACAGGCACCTCTTCAGCGTCGATCCGTAAACGATCAGCCCGACTGCGCTCGAATCCCGATCGGGGCGTGTGGGCCCGCCACAGTCGCAACGACACTATGGCGCATCGGAACCCCGAACGACGGGGGGTCGGGCAAATCCGCGGCCAACGTGTTGTGACGTGTTGCGCGGAACGGCCCAGCCCGGAGGCCCGCTGCCCCCATACTGGGTCCGCTCCTCTCCAGGGGCGGGCCGAAGCGCGTCCGACCGGACCAATAGGGTCGGGACGGACCACAGCACACACTCATCAGGACTTAGGGGGCGCTGGTGGCGACCGGAACGACGGTGTTCAGCCGGGTGACGGTGGTTGCGCCGCGAACGCGTATCGACGTCGCGCTGCCCGCCGACGTCGCGGTGGCCGACCTGCTGCCGATGCTGCTGGACATGGCCAAGGAGGCCACTCCGGACGGTGGCGTGCGGCACGGCGGCTGGGCGTTGGCCAAGCTGGGCGAGGGCCCACTGGACCCCAGCCGCACGCTGGCCTCGCTCGGCGTGGTCGACGGCGAGCTGCTGCAGCTGCGCAAGCGCAACGAGAACCCGCCGCCCCCGCTGTACGACGACGTGGTCGACGCGATCGCGGAGTCCGATCCGGACAGCTTCCGGCCGTGGACCAAGGACACGGCACGCCGCTACGGCCACCTCGCGGGCGCGTTGGCGCTGATCACGGCCGCGATCGCGGTGCTGATGGCGGGCCCGCTCGCGGGCGGCGGCAACCTCGTGCCGGCGATCTGCGCGGGCGTGGTGGCCATCGCGTCGCTCATCGCGGGCGCGGTCGTGGCGCGGTCCTACAACGCCGTCGGCACGGGCGTGCTGGTCGCCGCGGCGGGCGGGCTGCCGATGGCCTTCGTCGCGGGCCTCTACATCGTGCCCGGCGAGATCGGCCGGCCCAGCCTGCTGCTGGGCAGCGTGCTGGTGCTGATCTTCGCCTCGGCCTCGATCATGCTGATCGGCCGCGGCATCACGGTGTTCATCGCCGCCGCCACGGCCGGCGCGCTGAGCGGCCTCGCGTTCCTCATCGGGATCTTCGTCGACCACCCGGTGCACGGCATCGCGGCGGCCACCGCGGCGGTCTCGCTCGCCGCCCTGTCCGTGCTGCCCCGGTTGACGATCCAGCTGGCCAAGCTGCCGCTGCCGACCGTGCCGGGCAGCGCGGAGGACCTCAAGGAGGACACCGGCTTCCCGGAGTACTCCGTGATCGAGCGGCGCACGGCCAACGCGCACGAGTACCTGACCGGCATGATCATCGGCTGCGGCGGCGTCGCCGCCCTGTTCGCCGTGATCGCGGCGGGCGACGGCTCCATCTGGGGCCCGCTGCTGGCGATCGTGGTGACGCTGGTGCTGCTGCTGCGCGGGCGTGCCTACGCCAACGGCGCGCAGGCGGTGGCGCTGCTGGCCAGCGGCATGGTCGCGGGCGCCGGCGTGCTGTTCGGGTGGCTGGTGCAGTCCTCGCCCGGCGACCGGCTGCTGTACGTGTTCGGCACCCTCGTGGTGGTCGGCGCGGGCGCGCTGGTGCTCGGCGTGATCTTCCCCAACCAGAAGTTCTCCCCGGTGCTGCGCCGGACGGTCGACGTGCTCGAGGCCATCCTGATCGCCGCGGTGCTGCCGCTGGCGCTGGCGGTGATGGACCTCTACGTGGCCATGCGCCAGCTCATCCCCGCGTGAGGCGATGATGCGCATCCACAAGATCGCCGCGCTCACCGCGGCGGCCGTGACCCTGCTGACCGCGCCCGGCGCGTACGCCCAGCCGGCGTCGACGACGTCGACCCCGAACGCCCGGCCGAACTCGCAGCCGCCGCCGGTGGACCGGTCGTTCCTGCGCCAGCCCGAGCCGCCGAAGGAAGACGTCGACTACAAGCCCAAGCAGGGCTGCATCACCTCCAGGACCGAGGACCGCCCCATCCCGAACAAGCCGTGGGGCCAGATGCAGCTGCGGCTGGAGGAGGCGCACCGGTTCGCCACCGGCAAGGGCATCAAGCTCGCCATCATCGACACCGGTGTCAACAAGGCCCACCCGCGGCTGGAAGGCCGGGTCCTGGAGGGCGGCGACTACGTGGAGACCGAGAAGCGCGGTGTCCACGACTGCGACGGCCACGGCACCGAGGTCGCGGGCGTCGCGGCGGCGAGCCGGGACGACGAGACCGGGTTCGTCGGCGCCGCGCCCGAGGTGACGGTGCTGGCGTTCCGGCAGACCAGCAACAGCTTCGAGTACGACGACCCGGCCAACCTGGACGACCGACCGTCCGCGGGCAAGGTCGGCACCCTGGCGAAGGCCATCGTCTCCGCCGTGGACCAGGGCGCGCGCGTGATCAACATCTCGCTGACCGCCTGCGCGCCGCCGGCCGAGCCGAGCAACCAGGAGCGCGAGCTCCAGGCCGCGATCGACTGGGCGGTGAACGACAAGGACGTCGTCATCGTGACCGCCGCGGGCAACATCGACGCGAAGAGCGGCTGCCAGGCCCAGAACGACGGCCAGGCCACGGAGAACGTCAACGTGGTCGCGTCGCCGCCCTGGTACGCCGACAACGTGCTGTCCGTGGCGTCGATGAACGCCGAGGGCGGTGTCTCGCCGTTCTCGGTGTGGGGCCCGTGGATCAGCGTGGCCGCGCCGGGCGAGAACATCGTGACGCTCGACCCGGCGGGCAAGGGCCTGACCAACGCCAACTTCGAGAACGGCCGGCCGGTGGCGATCCAGGGCACCAGCTTCGCCTCGCCGTACGTGGCCGGCGTGGTCGCGCTGGTGCGCGAGCGGTTCCCGAAGCTGAAGGCGAAGCAGGTGATGGAGCGCATCAAGGCGACCGCCCAGCACCCGGGCAACCCGAACGGCCGTGACCACAAGATCGGCTACGGGATGATCAACCCGGTGGCCGCGCTGACCGCCGAGCTGCCGTTCGAGCAGCCGGGCGCGAAGCCGGTGAACCCGGAGCAGCTGATGACCGACCTCGGTCCGCTGAACCCGCCGAGCAGCACGCCCATGATCGTGGCGCTGTCGGGCACGGGCGCGGGCGTCGGCCTGCTCCTGCTGACGATGTTCATCGTCCACACCGTGAACCGCAACCGCGCCCGCCGCGTGATCTCACCACCAAAACGCTCTGTCATCTAGGGCGCCATCTAGGCCACACACGACAAGGGCCGCCCTCCGGGGCGGCCCTTTCGCTTCCCTCGTGGTGACGCCACGTCGCGAGGTCGCGTCGGTCATCCGCTGCTCATCCCGCGGCAATCACGCTTTTCGATTGTCGCGGGATCAGCGGCGGATGACCGACTTCCAGGCGACCGAGCCGCCGTCTGCGGAGCAACGGCCATCCAACACGGCGATTCGACTCAGTCCTCCATAAGCTCTTGATCGTCCGGGACACGATGTTCCGGACGCCCGGGTTGGTGGGGTGTGGCAATCAGTCCTCTGCCGTTGGATGGC
>NZ_JBVJVK010000088.1:0-30799 GCF_055603705.1 Actinosynnema sp. NPDC037264
CCCCTTCCCCCCCCCCCCCCCCCCCCCCCCCCCCCCCCCCCCCCCCCCCCCCCCCCCCCCCCCCCCCCCCCCCCCCCCCCCCCCCCCCCCCCCCCCCCCCCCCCCCCCCCCCCCCCCTCACCGCGCCGTGGTCGACCGGACGACGGCGAGGGGGCAGGGAGCGTGGTAGACGAGTGCCTGGCTGGTGGAGCCGAGCAGCATGCCGGTGAAGCCGCCTTGGCCGTGGCTACCCACGACCAGCAGTCGGGCGTCCCTCCCCGCGTCGATCAGGGCCCGCACGGGACGGTCGTGGACGACGACGCGGTCCACGTGCACGTCCGGGTACTTCTCCTGCCAGCCCGCGAGGCGTTCGGCCAGCAGGCGCAGCTGCTCGTCCTCGACCTGTGCCCAGTCGACGGTGAAGCGGGAGTGGAAGGCGCTGTCGACCAAGAAGTCGGTCCAGGCGATGACGGCGGTCAGCGGAGCGCCGAGCACGGACGCCTCGGCGAACGCGAAGCCGATCGCCTCCTCACTCGTGGGCGAGCCGTCCACGCCCACCACGACCGGACCGTCCCGGCGGACCCCGTCGCGGACGACCACCACCGGGCTCTTGCCGTGCGAGGAGACCGCGACGGCGACGGAGCCGACCAGCAGGCCGGAGAAGCCACCCAACCCCTGCGAGCCGAGCACGACCAGCCGTGCCCCGTGCGAGGCCTCGATCAGCGCGGCGGCGGGCCGGTCGAACACGACCTCCGTCTCGACCGCCAACTCGGGGGCAGCCGCACGGGCGGCGGCCGCGGCCTCCTCGACCCACTGCCGGCCTTGCTTCTCGAACGCCTCCCGCACCTCGTGGCCGGTCAGCACGATCTCCGGGTAGCCGCGGGTCGGCAGCAGGTAGGCGTGCACGAGCTTGAGCGGCACACGGTGCCGGGCGGCTTCCTCGGCCGCCCACTTGGCGGCGGTCAACGCCGACGCCGAACCGTCCACACCGACCACGATCGGGGCACTCATCACAGGTTCCTCTCCGAATCCGGTGTCGGGACCGCCGGTCGACCCGCGCGTTTCCCTCGTGTTTCGACGCTAGGCGGCCGACTGGGCGGGGACAGTGGTCCTAGGTCCTGACCGGGCAGGGCCCTTGGGTCACGGCCGGACACCTCCCACGGCCCTGTGCCGCAGACGACGGGCGGGCCACCGTGAAGCCATGACCCACCGAGTTCCCGCGCCGGTCGTCGTGGCGGATGACGGCTCCCCCTGGAGCGAGGCCGCCCTCCGATGGGCGGCCGAGCACGCCGCGTCCACCAGGGCGCCGCTGGAAGTGCACCCACCCACCGCCGACCCCGTCCACGACCTGTTGGTGGCCGGCTCACGGGCCGGGCTCCTCGTGGTCGGCTACCGCGGTGCCAACGGCACGTCGTTCGGCCTGGGCAGGCTGGTGTTGCCGCTGGTCGAGCACGCGGTCTGCGACGTCGTCGTGGTCCGCGGCACCGCCGAGGCCCTGTGCCGCGACCACCGACGGGTCACCGTGCTCCTGTCCGGTGACGTAGCCGACGACGACCTGGCCCTGGCCCAGGCCGTCGCCTACGCCGAGGGGCAGCACGTGGCGCTGCGCGTCCTGCACGCCACACCGTCACTTCCCGTGCGGGCCGACGACCCCGTGTGGCCGGTCACCCACGCCGACGACGTGCTGCGCGGCACCCGGCACACCTCGGTGCTGGCCAGGATGCACCCGCACGAGGCGATCACCCGGTACGCCGACACCGACCTGCTGGTCCTGGCGGGACGGGGACCGGTCACCCGCGCGGCGCTCCACCACGCCCCGTGCCCCGTCCTGGTGGCGCACCGCTACCCGGTCGACGTCGCGCCCCCGCGGTCCGCCGAGCACGATCGAGCGGCACACACCGTGCACTGACACGATGGGAGGACCTAGAGCGCACGGTGGGAGGGTCTTTCGACCCTGTGTCGCACGACTCCCATCGGCGAAGGTCTGATCAGGCGGATGACGGAGAGGTGGAGCCGGTGGCCCGGGTGTTTCTGGTGGACGACCACGAGGTGGTCCGCGTCGGCGTGCGCGAACTGCTCAACAGCGCCGACGACCTGGACGTGGTGGGCGAGGCCGGTTCCGTGGCCGAAGCGCTGGCCAGGGTGCCCGACAGCGGCGCCGACGTCGCGGTGCTGGACGTGCGGCTGCCCGACGGCAACGGCATCGAGCTGTGCCGCGAGCTGCGCTCCCGCATGCCCGACCTCAAGTGCCTGATGCTGACCTCGTTCACCGACGACGAGGCCCTGTTCGACGCCATCATGGCCGGCGCGTCCGGGTTCGTCCTCAAGCGCATCCTCGGCACCGACCTGCAGACCGCGGTCCGCACCGTCGCCGGCGGCGAGTCCCTGCTCGACGCCCGCTCCACCGCCGCGCTGCTCAACCGCATCCGCCGCGAACGCGAGCAGGGCGACCCCGTGCGGATGCTCACCGACCAGGAGCGCACCGTGCTCGACTACATCGGCGAGGGCCTGACCAACCGGCAGATCGCCGAGAAGATGTTCCTGGCCGAGAAGACCGTCAAGAACTACGTCTCGCACCTGCTGGCCAAGCTCGGCCTCGAACGCCGCACCCAGGCCGCCGTCCTCGCCACCCGACTGCGCAAACCCGCGCCGCCGGCCGAGGGCTAAGCCAGCGGAACCTGCCAGGTCAGGCGGGTGCCGCCGCCGGGTTCGCCGGTCACCGAGCACGTGCCGCCCAACGCGGTGGCCCGCTGTTCGAGGTTGTGCAGGCCGCTGCGGGCCACCTGTGCGGGCATGCCCACACCGTCGTCCACGACCGTGATCGTCAACTCGTCGCCCGCCTCCACGGTGAGGACTAGTTCCTTCGCCCGCGCGTGCCGGACGGCGTTGGTGACCGCTTCCCGGACCACGGCCTCGGCGTGCTCGCCGATGTCGTCGGGCACCGAGTTGTCCACCGTGCCGGTCATCCGCACGGTCGGCGTGACCGACGCGTTCTCCGTCAGCTCGGAGACCAGGTCCAGTAGCCGCCGCCGCAGGCCCGGCAGGTCGTCGCCCGCCTGGAGGTCGAAGATCGAGGTGCGGATCTCCAGCACGGTCTCGTCCAACTGGTGCACGGCCTTGCGCACCCGCTCCCGGACCTGCGGCTCGCGGATCGCGCCCAACGCGCCCTGCAGGCTCATCCCTGTGGCGAACAAGCGCTGGATCACGTGGTCGTGCAGGTCCCGCGCGATCCGGTCGCGGTCCTCCAGCACGTCCACCAACCTGCGCGCCCGCTGGTTCTCGGCGAACTCCAACGCCACCGCCGCCTGGTCGGCGAACGACGCCAACAACGGCACCTGCTCCGCGCCGAACCGGGCGCCGCCCTTCTCCCGGGCCACCAGGAGCACACCTGTCACGCTCGGCCCGGCCCGCAACGGCACCACGACGCCCGGGCCCGCCTCGACGGGCACGTCGCCGAGCCGCCCCTCCAGGTCCTCGACCAGCATCGGCGTGGCCGAGGCGAGCACCTCCTCCACCACCGTGCCGGAACCTGCCAATACACCGCCGACCAGGCCCTCGATCCGCTCACCGGCGCCGGCGGCCAACCGCATCCGCCGCCCGTCCACGCCCTCCACCAGCACGATCAGCGACATCGACGCCGCCGACAGCTCACGGGTCCGCTGCGCGACCAGCCGCAGCGCGTCGTCGGCCGAGGCGCCGCCCAGCAGCTCGGTGTTGATCTCCGCAGTGGCCTCCAGCCACCGCTCGCGCATCCGAGACCGCTCGAACAAGCGGGCGTTCTCCACCGCGACGCCGGCGGCCGCGGCCAGCGCGGTCAGGACCACCTCGTCGTCGGCGCTGAAGTCGGTGCCGTCGACCTTCTCCGTCATGTAGAGGTTGCCGAACACCTCGTCCCGCACCCGCACCGGAACACCCAGGAAGCTGTGCATCGGCGGGTGGTTCGCCGGGAAACCCACCGACGCCGGGTGCTCGGCCAGGTCGTGCAGCCGGATCGCCCGCGGGTCCTTGATCAACAGCCCGAGCAGGCCCTTGCCCTGCGGCAGGTGCCCCATGTGCGACCGCGTCTCCGGATCGATACCGACGTAGACGAACTCCGACAGGTTCTCCTGCGTGCCCAGCACGCCCAACGCCCCGTACCGGGCGCCGACCAGCTCCACCGCCGCCTGCACGATCCGCTGCAACGTCGAGTCCAGCTCCAACCCCGCCCCGACCGCGAGCACGGCGTCCAGCAGGCCCTGCATCTTGTCCCGGGTCGAGCCGATCTCGGTCAGCCGCTCCCGCACCTCGTCCAGCAGCTCGTCCAACCGCAACCCGCCCAGCAGGCGGTGCGGCGTCACATCGTCAGCAGATCCGGCCACGAAACCAGCCTTCCATCACATCCGGGCACGGCCAAGTCCGGCAGTCCCTGCCCGGAAGGGACCTTCGACCATGTGTTCCCGCGCCCCGGCGGCGCACAGTGATGGTGTTGGTTCGATCAGGCGACACGGGCAGGGACGACATGGCAGACGTGACCGAGGTGCTCGGGCTAGCGGGGAACGAGGTGACCGACGTGCTCACCGCCGCCACGCTCGCCCCCTCCGTGCACAACACCCAACCCTGGCGGTTCCGCCTCGCGCCCGACCGCATCGAACTGCACGCCGACCCGACCCGCAGGCTTCCCGCCACCGACCCGGAAGACCGGGAGCTGCGGCTGTCCTGCGGCGCGGCCCTGTTGAACCTCCGCCTCGCCCTGCGCGACCACGGCATCCGACCTCTGGTGACCCTCATGCCCGGCGCGGAAGCACCCGGAGCGCTGGCCACGGTCCGCAGGGGCGGTCAACGCGACCTCGACGAGGAGACCCGGCAGCTGATCAAGGCGATCCCCGCCCGGCGGTCCAACCGCAAGCCGTTCCGCGACGCGCCGGTACCCGTCGAACACCGGCACGCGCTGGTGCGCGCCGCCGAGCGTGAACGGTCGTGGCTTCACGTCGTTACCGATCGTGACGAGCGCGCTCGACTGCAGCGACTCGTGGCCAAGGCCCAGCGGATCCAAGCCGACGCGCCGGACGTGCGGGCCGAACTCACCGGCTGGACCGGCCAGCGAGCCGGGGACGGCATCCCACCCAGGTCCGCCGGCGTGCGGCCCGCGCCCCAGGACGAATGGGCCCTGCGCGACTTCCACGCAGCCGAACGCCCACCGGGCAAGGACTACGAGTCCGACCCGCTCGTCGTGGTGCTGTGCTCGTTCTACAACGGGCCCCTCGCCGAACTCCAAACCGGCCAAGCCCTGCAACGCGTCCTGCTCACCGCCACCACCCTCGGACTCTCCGCCTCCTTCATGTCCCAAGCGATCGAAGTGCGCCCCGTCCGCGACGAACTCCGCCGCGCCCTCGGCGGAACCCTCGAACCCCAGACCATCCTCCGCATCGGCTTCGGCTCACCAGTCCCCGCCAGCCCCCGCCGCACCGTCCGGGAACTCCTCCTGGAACCGATCGGGACGGTTTGAACATCGGTGTGAATCCAGAGCAGCCACGCTGGGACCGATCCGTCAGCGACTGATCCTGGCGATCGCCACCCTGATGCCGGTGCTCCTGATGGCCAGGGAGTGGGTGCGCAGGGCGGCGCGGGTGAAGAAGTACATGGATTTCTTGAGCGGACCGGGCTTCCCGGTGGCGATGGCGTAGACGATCGTCCAGTCCGACGGGTGGCCGAACTGCGCCACCGGGTCGAGCTCGTGGAGCTTCGCCATGAGCTTGGCGCGGTAGTCGTCGTTCGACATGATCAGCTGTGCCGACACGGACCCCTGCTGGAAGAGGTGGCTCATCTTGTCCGAGCCGTCCATCCGCTTGACGCAGATGAGCTTCTTGTCGGCGGTGAGCTGGTCGCAGATCTCGACACGTTCACCCGCGCGTCCCCGGTAGAAGTCGCGGTCCAGTAGGGCATGACCACGCAAAGCGCAGCTGTGGCGGTTGTAACGGTCTTCGCCGTAGTTCCCGTCGACATGTCGGATCAAGTACTCGTCATCCCACTCCGGCATGTCGAGGGTCTCGGTGATGTCCGGGATGTTGTCCGCCAGGTACCGGTCGACGATCTCGGCGTAACCACGATCTACTCGGAACCACGCGCCCGCGGTGACGGCGTAGTCCTGGTTCACGCCGTCGACCTCGTGGCGGACCAGACCGACCACGTAACGTCGAAGTTCCTCCTTGGCACCGACTGACCCACCGGCGGCGTCCAGTGCCTGTACCTTGTTGCACTGCAGTGGGTTCTGCCAACCCTCAAGGGAGTCGATCGCACTGTAGACGCTCTCGGTGCGCAGTTCCCTGAGCACTACCTGACGTCGATAGCGGGACAACCGGTACCGATCCGCCACGACGTCCAACTCGTCGGGCATCGCGAATCCGACCTCGGAGTCACGCGACCGCATGCACTCGGTCATCCGGGCGTCCAGTTCGGCGATCCGCTCCTTGTCCGTCTCCCTGCGGAAGTAGTCCAGGAACGGGAAGTGATCGCGGTAGGACTTCGACTCGTAGAGATCGAGTGCCTGCCGCAGCTTTGACGGCAGATCCGCGAGCGCGAACGTCTCGTCGAAGTCCAGTTGGAGCGAGTCAGCGCCCTTGGCACTGCGCGCGAACCCCGGGATGGTGACGTAGCCGCCGAACTGCCGGATCCACTCCTCGTCGGTCAGCAAGCCCAACGCGAACACCTCACCGGGCTGCGCGAGCCTGCTGGTCGCGTTGCGCTTGCCCTTCCCGAGGCCGCGGGCGTCCGCCCAGGTGAGCGAGTTGGCCGCCACGCAGTTGGCCGCGACGCGGAGCCCGAAATCGGGTTCGACGTCCGCGTGGCCGATCGCGTGGAAGCCGGTGCCGAAGGTGACAGCGAAGACCCTCTCGTCGAACTTCACGAGCAGGACGGCGCCAGCCGACTTCGACAGCGGACGGTCGCCGTTCGGGGTGGCGATGATCGGGTTGAGGTAGTCGAACCACATCACGCCGTGTGCAGGTGTGTCCCGCATGAACAGCAGCCACTCCGTCGACTCGTCCGGCGGCGGCAGGAGATCGCGCTGTGCGAGGAGTTCGTGATGCCGCAGCGTGCGCTTGGCGAACTCAGCGTGCCGTCTCAGCAGGTAGAGCGTGATGCGCACGGCGCACCTCCGAGCCGTAACAGTCCTCACCGGACGCTACGTGTCCGCTGACCGATAGCCACATCACACGATCGAGGGAAGTCGGCGGATCGGCCACGAACGTTCGTTCGAGGCAGCATCACTCACGCCACCCGATCTCACCTCATAGTGATTGGGGATTCCCGCTATGAGAGTCGAAGGCGTTGACGGTCGCGACCAGCTCGCGCTCGACGCCGCACTCCTCCGACGCCCGGAGCATCAGTGATCACCGCGTCACCGTGCGGAGTCGCACGGCCAGCTTCTCCACCTGCGACCCGCACCGGAGTCCTTGGAGTTGAGCCGCCACCGCATCGGACCGAAGCCCAACCTCGGGCGGCAACGTCGCGCCTCCCTCTGGTTCTGGCCGCCCACCGGTTGTCGTTGTGGCCCCACCACGGCGCCGCCGTCAGATAGTGAGGTTCTGCCCAGCCAGTCCACTGCGAGTTGAGCAGGGGTTCAAGGGTGTCTTCGAGGACCGCGTAGCGGGCGTGGGCGACGGTGTCCGGGAAGTCCTCGACGTCGGCTTCCAGGTAAGTGAGCAGTTTGCGGTTGTCGGCGATGTCCTTCGCGACCTTCTCAGCGATCTTGTCCGCTGCCTTACCTCGGGCGCGCATGATGTCGCCGCCGTCGCGGTCGCCGTCAAACATGGTGTAGCAAGGCACGCCGAGTTCCGTGAGGATGGCGTGGGCGAGCATGATGTTGGACTTGCCTCGGACGTCGGCGACGGTGATGCCTCGGCTGAGCAGCGAGGTGACTGAGGACTTCTCGGCCAGTCCTTCCAGGACCGCCTTGTCGGTGGTGCCCTCGACGAGGATCGCGGCGTTGGCGAAAAGCGCCTCGGAGAGCTTGGATGCAGCGACGGCGTCGAGGTGGACCTGTACGGAGTGCAGGCTGCCGGCCAGTCGTTCTCCACCTCGGCGACCGAAGTCGCCTTCACCGTCACCGTGGGCGAGCGCCCTTCCGGCGCCCAGGCGGAGCGAAGGGAAATTCTTCCCACGACATACCACTACCCAGAGTGTCGGGACGAGGAAGTCCGGATTGAGCCGCATTTCTATTTGCCCTAATATTGGACCGACCTGTCAACCGGGTGACAATCGGACTCCTGCCACTGATGACGGCATCGGCGAAGTTTGCCGCAACGCCAGGAAATGCACTCGAGTCGATCTCGTGCACCGGCAGCTCGTTCGCCACACCTGCGGAATCGACCGCAAAAACGCGAGGACACGCATTGTTGTTATGAACCAGGACATGTGTTGTCCCGGCCACGACACAGTACGTGTGAACGTCCGCGACGGTTAGGTCGTAGACCGGTTCCGCACTTCGAAGACGTCGTACCTGTTCGACCTGTGGCGAGTTGCCGTCGGCCGAGGTGAGCAGGTCACCGGGCTTGAGGTCGCCGACCTTGACGAAGCGGTCTTCGGCCTCGACCCAGACGGGGTGCCAGGAGGTGGCGTCGATGGTGCCTGTGGTGCCGTCTGCGGCGGTGACGGTGAGGCGGGTCATGTCGCCTTCGTCGTTGTGGACGATGGTGGCGACGACGTTGCGGTCGGTGGTGTGGCCGGTGGTGGGGTCGGTGGCTTTGACCTTGTCGCCGATCTCGACTTCGGATATCGGTTTGGTTGAGCCGTCGGCCATCAGGACCAGGGTGGTGGCGACGAAGCTGTGCTTGGTCACGCAGCCTTCGCTGCCCCTGGACAGCAGTTTCTGGAACTTCTCGGCGGCGATCCGGGTGACGTCGTCGGTGATGGCCTGGACTCGGCGGAGGACGCCCTTGGCCTTGTCCACGATGCCGGCCAGGCGGCTGACGGCCTTGATGGCGTTGTAGCCGGCTTCGAGGATCTTGGCGGCCTTGCCCCACGGGACGAGTCCGGCGACCAGGCCGCCGCAGGCCCAGATGTCACCCTTGGTGAAGCAGTCGACGATGTCGTTCCAGCCCGAGATGTCCTTGATGACCTCCCAGGCGACTTCCTTGATCACATCCCACTTGGTCTTGTGCGCGTCGGACAGCGCCCGCTGGTAGTCCTCCCAGGAGATGCCCTCCTCGGCCAGACGGGACCGGACGGCCTCGTCGTTGCCCGCGTTGGCCTGCTGCAACGCACGATCACGAGCACCGAAGGTCGTCTTCTCGTCCTCCCAGTTCGGGCCCTGGATACCCCTATCCGGGCCATTGCACAGGACGCCGTCGGGGCCGCAGTTGTTGACAAGCAGGCCTGTCGGGTCGCTGTAGGTGACCGGGCTGTTGTTCGCGTAGGCGTAGCCGTTGAGCTGTTGCGGATCGTTGTTGTCGATGACCGGGTCCGCGGAGAGGAATCTGCCCGAGGACTGGTCGTAGAGGCGGGCGCCGACCTGGGTCAGACCGGACTCGTCGTTGCGTCCGCCGACGAAGCCCAGGCGGTCCGGCCATTCCGGTGGTGCGGTGCCGCGGGTGGCGCCGTAGGGGGTTTGGCGGCGTTGGGTGACGGTCTGGGCCGCGTCGTTGGCGATGGAGAGTTGGTTGGTGCCCTGATGGTCGGGGATCAGCATAAACGCAGGTCAGACTCCGTGGCCGACGTTTGACACCCCACACGGTTTGGCGTAGGTCGCACAGCAACCCGCCCTCGTGCTGTACACGCGGCAGATCGGACGACCGGTTGCCCTCCGGTCATCTGTCGCCCTGCGGCGGCAACCCCGAGCGGCTGCGATCCGCGTCCGTGTTCGGAGTTCTCCCCCGCGCCGCGCCGCTGCCGGCCCTCGAGCGACTCAACCGCCACTGACTAAACTGCGGCGGGGACTTCCGCCAATGCGGCCTTGCACCACGTCGCACCGTCCGGCCTGCGCTGGGACCTCCGCACCCCCATCACTACATGACCGACGCCCTGAGGACGGCATATCGAAGAAGGAGATCATGCGCCGTCTCAAGCGCTACATCGCCCGCGAGGGCTATCGTTCCCGGAGCAGGGTCGAGTGTCCGACGTCGGGGGAGCTGACGAGGTGTTTGCACACTTTCAACCTTCCCAACCAGAAGCACAACCTCGATGCTGACGTCAAAGTCCTGTTCGACTCAGTGGCGAGAGAGTCGTCACCAATTTCAAGTGGACCCAGCTTGACATCAATCCCAAAACCTCGATCATCAACCCACTAGCCCTTGTCAACGAGCCGCATCCCACATCTTTAAATCGTGCAGAACAAATTGGTTTACGTCACCCAGCCCAACCGTCAACATTTGACATCGACTCGACTGAGAGAAACTTAGTGGTATCCATGGAAGCTCCGGCTTTCTCTTCATATCGCTTTGAGGCGACATAGAGCAAGCCTTCAGCACTTTGAACGGACGGAGAAACAAACGGGGTGAATCCAACACCACTCCGCAAAACTTCCACGTAGACCTCCTCCCCCGCCAGGATGCAGGCACATCTGGCATAGAGGAAATGATCGCCCGTCTGAGCGAACTCGACACCCCTCAGGACAACAGGAATTTGCGCAAAAATCTTTCTGTCGAGATGAAATAGCGCTTCGTGCAGCCTCTCGACGAATCCGGTCAAGTCGTCAAGAGCCAGCGTAGCCAAGCGCGATGATACGTCATACAAGGCAGAAGCGACCTCGCCGGAATCTCGCACCGCGCTGGTACCGATCACCGCCCAGAAGCGAGCCACGTCCAGCCCGGAACTACCAAAGGGTGAGCTGCTCATAGCTTTCGGCCTTCCTTCTTTCCAGGATTCTCTTGCCGGGGGATGCGTAGTCGTTCGACAACTCTACGCCCTGGCCCCGCAGTTCCTGCATGCGCAGGTGTTCAGCTACGAAGAGATCCTCGTCTGTACCACAAACGTGAGTGCAGGTCGCCTCCTCGACACTCTTCAGTCGACCACTGTCGACGTGACTCTGCAAACGACGACCAAGGTTATTCGTTTTTCCTACGTACATCTTCCCGGGGTTAAGCTGATCTTCGAATTCGTAGATCCCTTGTTTTTTGCTGCAGTTGTGGACGAGTGCCGATGCGGTGCCCGCCGATACATAGTACGTGTGGACGCCCTCAACCGTGAGATTGTATACCGGTACAAAATTCGTGTAGCGATCGACGTTGGCTACCTCCGGCGAGGTAGAGCCAGCCGACGAAAGCTGCTGGCCGGGTTTGAGGTCGCCGACCTTGACGAAGCGGCCTTCGGCCTCGACCCAGACGGGGTGCCAGGAGGTGGCGTCGATGGTGCCTGTGGTGCCGTCTGCGTTGGTGACGGTGAGTCGGGTCATGTCGTCTTCGTCGTTGTGGACGATGGTGGCGACGACGGTGCGGTCGGTAGTGTGGCCGGTGGTGGGCTCGGTGGCTTTGACCCTGTCCCCGATCTCGACGTCGGAGATCGGTTTGGTTGAGCCGTCCGCCATCAAGACCAAGGTGGAAGCGACGAAGCTGTGCTTGGCCACACAGCTTCGGCCACCGCTGGACAGCAGCTTCTGGAACTTCTCGGCGGCGATCCGGGTGACGTCAGCGGCGAGGCTCTGGACTCGGCGCAGGACGCCCTTGGCCTTGTCCACGATGCCGGCCAGGCGGCTGACGGCCTTGATGGCGTTGTAGCCGGCTTCGAGGATCTTGGCGGCCTTGCCCCACGGAACCAGACCGGCGACGAGACCGCCGCAGGCCCAGATGTCACCCTTGGAGAAGCAGTCGACGATGTCGTTCCAGCCCGAGATGTCCTTCAGGACTTCCCAGGCGACTTCCTTGATCACATCCCACTTGGTCTTGTGCGCCTCGGCGAGTGCCCGCTGGTAGTCCTCCCAGGAGATGCCCTCCGCCGCGAGGCTGTTCCTCAGGGCTGTGTCGTTGTTCCTGTTGGCCTGCTGCCACGCGCGCTGGCGGTCGTAGAAGGTCTGCCGTTCCTGCTCGTAGGTGTTGTGTTCACCCTCGCCGTGCACAGCGGGATTCCTGCCGCACAGCACGCCGTCGGGGCCGCAGTCGTGCAGCAGGCCGGTCGGGTCGCTGTAGGTGACCGGGCTGTTGTTGGCGTAGGCGTAGCCGTTGAGCTGTTGCGGATCGTTGTTGTCGATCACCGGGTCCGCGGAGAGGAACCTGCCCGCGGACTGGTCGTAGAGGCGGGCGCCCACCTGGGTCAGGCCCGACTCGTCGTTGCGGCCGCCGACGAAGCCCAGGCGGTCCGGCCATTCCGGTGGGGCGGCGCCGCGGGTGGCACCGTAGGGGGTTTGGCGACGTTGGGTGACGGTCTGCGCGGCGTCGTTGGCGACGGAGAGTTGGTTGGTGCCCTGGTGGTCGGGAATGAGCCACTTCAGGCCGGTGATGCTATTGCGGACCGCGACGGTCTGGCCGCCGTGGCTGTACCAGCGGGTCCAGGACGGGGTGGTCGTGCCTTTTTCCAGGCGGATTTCCTGGCCGAAGACGTACAGGGTGGTGGCGGAGGGTTCGCGGCTGATCAGGCGGTTGCCGTCGGCGTCGTAGACGTAGGTCGACGCGTTGGAGCCGTCGGCGTCGGCGATGCGGGAGACGCGGCCTTCGGCGTCGTAGTCGAGGACCTGGGTGTCGCCGCCGATGGTGCGCGACTTCGTGCGTCCGGTCTTGTCGTAGGCGAACGTGTCTTGCGCTTTACCGTTGGGGCCTTCGGTGAGGACCGACAGGGCGGTGTGCGGTTGCGGCGCGCCGAGGGGCGGGTAGCCGGTGGTGCGGGTGATGTCGCCGGTGGTGGCGTGCTGGGTTTCGGTGCGGCGGTTGCCGGTCTTGTCGAAGCTCCAGGAGTGCCAGTACGGGGCGGCGCCGCCCAGGGCGGTGGTGGATCTGGTGGCGGTGCAGTCGCCGGTGGACGGGGTCCAGGCGTCGGTCATGCGGCGCAGGTGGTCGTAGGCGAAGCACTGGGTGTCGGCGGCACGCCCTTCGGGTGTGTCGGCGATCTTGGTGATGTTGCCGGCCGGGTCGTAGGTGTAGGCGCGGTCGGCGAGTTCGGGTTCGGTGGTGGTTTCGCGTTCGACGACGGTGCGTTCCGGGCGTCGGCTGCCGACTTCGTAGAAGTTGGTGACCGCGAGGTTCTTGGCGGTGTCGGCGCTGCTGCCGTACTGCAGGCGCAGCACTTCGCCGAAGCTGGAGTAGCCCGTGGCGGAGACGTAGACCTCTTGGCCGGACAGGGTGGACTCGAGCGCGCCGTTGGCGGTGTTGTAGAACGACCCGACCGACTCCGACGGGACGATCACCTTCCCACCCGAGCTGACCGCGGAGTAGGTGATCGAGCTCGGCTTGCCGTTGTAGGTGTAGTCCTGCTTCAGCTCGTACGTCGCCGGCAGCACGTCGGGTGAGGCGGGCACGACGAGCTTCTGGCCCTTGGGGCGTCCGGCGGCGTCGTAGCCGGTGATGTACTTGTGGTAGACGAGGTTGCCCTCATAGCGGCGTGCCGACTTGAGCATGCCGATGCCGCCGCCGGCGGCGGTGTCGTACTCCCAGGAGGCGAGCTTGGGACCGGCCAGGGAGTCCTTGTGCTTGGCGATCAGTCGGCCGAGGTCGTCGTAGGCGTTGGCGACGGTGCGGTTCTCGGCGTCGGTGGACGACAGGACCTGGCCCGCGGCGTCGTAGGTGACGGTGCTGCGGCCGGTGTCGGGGTCGTCGGTCTCGACCAGGCGGCCACGCAGGTCGTAGGTGTAGGACCAGGTGTTGCCGTCGGGGTCGGTGAGGGTTTCGAGCAGGCCGGCGGCGTTGTAGCTGTACTTGGTGGCGTCGTGAGGGCTGTCGATGCCGCCGGTGTGCTGCCACTTCTCGACGGTGCGGCCCTGGGCGTCGTTGATCAGGGTGGTGACGGTCCCGCCGGGCGGTGGGGTGGTTGTCACCCGGTCGCCGCCGTAGGTGGTCGTGGTGTGCCACTGCTCTTGGAGGAACTTGCGGTAGGTCGCCTTGGTCGGCCGTCCCAGGCCGTCGTAGGTGGTGATGGTCTGGTTGGGCACCTCGTTGTCGAAGACGCCGGCGAGGGTGCCGCCGGCTGGGGCGGTGTTGTTCCAGTAGACGCCGTTGGTCTTGAACGGCAGGCCGCGGGAGTCGTAGAACGTGTCGGTGATCTGACGCCCGCCGTCCGGGCCGGGTGCCGGGATCTGGGTCTGCCGCTCGCGCAGCAGTCCGTCGTAGAGGGTGTAGACCGACAGGTACTGGCCGTTGTCCTGCAACTGCTTGGAGACCACGACGCTGGTCTTGTCGTTGTTGTACTGGTACTCGAACCTCGCGTTCGCCGGCGCCGTGGCCTTGTCGAAGCCCGGGGTCCAGGCGGCGGTCAGGCGGCCCAGCGCGTCGTAGGCCAGGTCCGCCCGGCGGTTGTTGGCGTCGACCGAGGCGACCGAGAGTCCCCAGGCGGGCTCCAGGTACTCGTGGCTGACGTGACCGAGCGGGTTGGTGCTGGTCAGCTGCTTGAGCGGGCCGGTGGCCGGGGTGTAGGCGGTGGTGGTCTTCTTGCCGCGGGCGTCGTAGACGTCCAGCGGTCGGCCGTAGGCGTCGTAGGTGGCCTGCGAGGCGGTCACCCAAGTCTGGACGTCGGAGGTGGCGTCCCACTTGTCGAGGACCTCGGCCTTGGTGATCAGGCCGCGGGTGGGCGCCACATTGTGGGCCTGGCCGTCGTAGTACGAGCGGACCAGGGATTGAATGGTGGTCGCTGACGCCGTCACCGCGCACGTGCCCACCACGGTCTCCACCTGGGAGGCGAGGGTGAGCAGCCATGCGTTCTCGTTGCGGGCGAACGTGCTGCGCGTGCAGGTCTCGTCGCCGGTCACGGCCTCGTCACCGTGGTCTTCGGTGACCTCGACGATGCCTTCCGGGGTGAAGTCGAGCTTGTCGACCTTGGTGCGCCGCCAGGAGCCGTTCTCCAGCAGGGTGCGGCCGCGGACGGAGGAGGTGCCGGTGACGAACGCCTTGTTGCCCGCGGCGTCGGTGGCGGTCGGGGTATCGGGCAGGTACGGGTCGTTGACCGACGCCGACACCAGCACACCGTCGTTGTACTGGCGGGTCTCCCGGACGAAACCGCGCAGCCGCGGCACGTCCCGGATCGGCTGGCCCTCGCTGGCGGATATCCACGCTTCGCGGACGCCGTCGGGCAACCCGTCGCCATTGGTGTCACCGGGCAGCTTGTCACCGTCCATGCCGCGGCCGTAGACGACCTCGGTCACCGACTGTTTCTCTTGGGGATTGCCCTTGATCGTGCGGACCGTCTCGTAGCCACGCCACTGCGACCACGTGCGGCGGGCGGGCTCGGCGAACTCGGCCTCGTCGAAGTGCCACGCGGCCTTCTCGCCGTTGCCGTCGCCGTACTGGTAGGCCGTGTGGATCGGCGGGGAGGCGCCGGTGCGGTCGTGGTCGATGACGGAGACGACCACGTACTTGTGGAACCAGTGCAGCTGCGGCTCCAGCGCGCCCTCCGGCGTCCACCACGACGGGTAGCAGCGCAGCGTGTTCGCCTCGGGCGAGACCGGCATCCGGGTGCCCGGCTTGCAGTCCTCGTCGCTGTAAGAGACGTCCGTGTAGCCGCCCGCCTCATTAGTGATCAACGTGATCCGGAAGCGGGTGATCGCGGGCTGGTTGTCGCTGCTGGTGTTGACCCGGTTGGGCATCGCGATGTGCCCGAACACCGTCGGCGGCAACGTCACGCTGCCACCCACCAAGCCGGTGCGGGTCACGGAGTTCAAGTTCAGCGCGGGCGCCAGACCGTCGCCGGTATTGAGGAACTTGTGCTCCAACGACCACGAGTCGACGTCCTGGAACGTCGACGCGCCGTTCGCGACCCGGGTCACGACCTTCGTCAAACGCTTGCGGGTGAAGAACGACGGGGTCAACCGGTGGGTGCAGGACTCCCCCGCCGCGCACACCTGGTCGAACGGCACGTCCGGCCAGTGCGCGGCGGTCGAGGCGTTCAACTGCCCTGGATCGCAGGTGATCGCCCCGCTGGGCAGGCAGCGTTCGGCGGTCTCGAAGCTCACCTTGGCGCCCGGGTGCGCGAACATGTTGTCGCTGCGCAGACCGTATTCCACGCGGTCCAGCCATCCGCCGCGCACGTAGTCGGTGCCCTTGTTGGCGTCACCGTTGCGCCCGTAGCGGTTGAACTCGCGGTTGTAGTAGTAGGTGGTGACGTTGCCGTGCACGTCGACCGAGTAGTCCAGGTTCCACCGGTACGCCTGCTGGCACCACGACGCGTCGAACGTCGTGGTGTTGCACTCCTCGTTGCCGTGGTTGCCGAACACCGGCACGGTCCACGCCGACTGCGTCTCCGGCTTGCCGTCCGCCCAGCCCGGCAGGCGGTTCAAGCCCAGGAAGTACTGCGTGCCGTCGGTCGTCGTGACCTTCCAGTGCTCACCGTTGTTGTCACCGTTGGTCGCGCCGAACAGGCGCTCGATCTTCGCGCCGTCGTCCGACTCGGCCCGCCACTGGTCGGTGCCCGGGATGTTGATCAGCTTCCCCGACACGCCGACCAGGCTGATGGTCGCGTTGTGGGTGGCCCAGCACTGGTCACCGGTCTTGGTCTGACCGTTGTTACCGCCCAGGTCCAGGCTGCACGGCTTGTACTGGCGCTCGATGAACCCGGCCGGCGCCAGGTCCCAACCGTCGCCGGCCCACGACGCCTGGTTGTTCGTCGACGACGTCCGCCCGTCCAGGCTCTGCGCCGAGTACCCCAACGACAGCTTCGGCGCCGCGCCACCGATCGCCGGCGGCACCCGCATCGGATAGCCGTAGGTGAAGTCACCCGACGCGCCGCCCGCGGTCCACGACCCCGCCGGAGCCAACGACGTCGCACCGTACGTGCCCGCCGCACTTCCCGTGGCGGCGACCGCCGCGAACACTGCGGGCTCCGAGGACGTCAACGTCGCCGCGCCGGACAGCACACCGGCCGCCGTGTTGTTGGTCGCGCCGTCCACCGGGGTGGCCACCTGGCAGTCGGCTTTGTCCGGTGTCGTCGCCGCACAAGCGGGCAGGCTCACCAGCCGGAGTCGGGCGGCATAGTCACCACCGAACGCGGGTGCGAACGAGGAGTAGTCGAACGTCACCGCAAGCGGCTTGTCCTTCACCCCACCGGCATCCGCCAGGCTGAACACCACCGCGCTCGACCCGGGCTTGCGGTCGTGGACGTGGACGCGCACCTTGCCCGTGGCGGACTGCCGCGCGTTCACCTCCTGCGGAAGCCCCACCGCGACCGGTGTGCCCACGGCCCGGATCGGCCTGCCCGTGGCGCGGGCCGCGGCCTGCGCCGGCGTGCCGCCCTCGCTCGCGAAGTCCACCTCGGCCGTCGTGGCAGCGGGCCAGGAAGCCTGCGCCGGCGCGGTCACCACATCGTCTTTCGCCGGGTCGTCCGGCACGGCTTGGACCGCGACCGCTCTGGTCGGGACGGATCGCTCGAACTGGAGCGACACCCTCCACGCCTGCTCGGCGGCCATCGCCACGGCATGTCCGGTCGAGGCGGTCAACACCAGCACGACACCGAACGCGACGGCCTTCCTGGCCAGCTTCCGCACGGCAGCACTCACAACAGGGCCTCTCGTGACGTCGTCGGATCGAACCGGTGGCTCAGAAATGCCTGGTGGACGAGTAAAGGACACCGATCTGCTCGCTCGTGAGCACACCGGAGTACACGCGGGCGTCGTCCACACCGCCGTGCCACGCGTCCGCCTTCTGCGAAGCCCACAGACCGCGGCCGACCCAGAGCGGCCCCGAGCCGTTCCAGCCCTTGACGCCACTGCCGTCGGTCGTCCCGACGAAGTTGACGGTCTGCCTGTTCCCATTGACGTACAACGCGATCCGGCCGCTCACCGCGTCGTAGGTGCCGGTCAGGTGCACCCACTGGCCGGTGCCGACGATCGACGTGTCCGACAACGCGATCCACCACGACGAGGTCGCCGGACCACGGGTCATCATGAAGGCCCACTGCCGGCTCGCCGGCCGGTACTGGAGCATGAACGGCGAGTACTGCGAATCACCCAGGCTCACCGCCGTGCGCGCCAGGTTGTCGCTGTCCAGGCGCACCCACGCCGACACCGTGAACGAACGGTCCGTGCGCAGGTTCACCGGCCGCGACGCAGCGACCTGGCCCGTGCCCGTGCCGTCGAAGTCGAGCCACTCGTCCTCGCCCACGCGCGGCCGGTCCGGGTCGTCCGGGTCCACCGGCGTGCCCGCCCACGTCACCCCACCCGAGAGGGCCGCCTGCTGACCGGACACCGACTCCACCGTCGTGGCCCCCGTCCGCTCGTCCAGCGCCAGCCGCGCCCGCCACACCGCCACGTTGGCGTCCTGCGCCGCGTCCTCGGCGCTCAGCACCCGGTCCCACACCCGCACGGCGTCAATCGCACCCGGGAAGTGGTTCGACGGCTCACCACCGGACCTGGCCCGACCGACCACGAGGCTGCCACCGGCCTCCCACAACACCGCCGTCGCCGTGCCCTGCGCCTTCCCGTCCACGTACAACGTCAACGCCTTGCTGTTGGGCTCGTAGGTGGCGAGCAAGTGCGTCCACACACCGAGTTGAGGTGAAGCCGTCGACGTCACCCTCACGTACGACACCCGAGAGTCGGCGTCGTTGCTCGGCGTGGTGATCGCCCACCGATCCGCGTTGACGGCGTACTGCAGGTAGAACGCACTGACCCGGTTCCCGTCCTGGCTGACCAACGTGGCGTAGGAGTCCTTGCGGTCCAGCTTCGCCCACGCGGCCACGGAGAACGCCCTCGACGTGTCCACCACCTTCGATGCCGACGCGGCGAAACCACCGTTGAGCGTCAACGCGTTGCCGTCGTAACCCGGAGTGAACGAGGCGGCGCCGGACACCGTGAGCGGACGGTTGCCGCCACTGCTGTCCGCGGCGACCGTGCCCGACGTCTCGTCGAACGCCCACACGGCCTTCGGCTGGGCCTTCGCGGCAACGTGGAACGTGTACGTCGCATTCGGCACCGACGGGTTGTTCGCCCGGTCGAACGCACGCACATGCAACACGTTCGTACCGACCAAAGTGGGCGTGATCGGCACCGTCACCGACCCGTCAACCGACGTGACCTCCACGATGTTCGTCGTCGCCGTGTCGTTGTTCAACGACCACCCGTACTTGCGGATGTCCATCCGCCCGCCTGTCGGAAGGACAGGCCTGAACGTGAACGTGCCGGTCCTGCCCACACTGCCGTGGTTGAAGCCCGAAGCCGGATAGTCGACGGAGGAGACCGCCGGCGTGTTCGGCGCCGTGGTGTCCACTTCGAACTCGCAAGGGCTCGACAGCGGACTGGTCAGCTCACCGTCATGGCTCACCACCTGCCACGTGTACAGGCCTTCTTTGTTGACCAGGCCGGAAGGCACCGTCCACTCGCTGTAGGCACCCGAGCCGACCTCCGTGCCGCCGAACAACCGCCCATCCCACGACGCGCCCGACCCGACCCCGGTGAACAGCCGGTACTCGCCGTACACCCTGCTGTTGTCCGGGTCGCTCACCCGCGCGCGCAGACGGGGAGTCTTGGTGAACACCGCCGGCCGATCGGCACCCGTACGACACGGCAACGCATGGTCCGGCGTCGACCCCTCCATGCCCATGTCGGTCGGCGTGTTCGGGTAGCTGTTGTACCTGACCTCCAGGTACGGGTTGAGGTCGAACCGACGCCAGGACCTGTCGAGGTCGTTCTCGTTCACTGCCTTGAGCACGAACGTCGTCCAGACCCAGGAGCCCGACGCCGCGGCCCGGATGGCTTTGATCACCTCGAAGTCCGCACCGCCATCGGTCGGGCAGTGCCCCGGGTTGTTGCGCACCTCAGTACTCGACTGGTGCTCACCCCAGCTGGTCTGGTTGTTCCACGTCGTGTTGGCGTCGATCCACCCGGCCAGTCGCAACTCGGTCGCCGTAGGCGCGCACGAGTAGGTGTTGATCACCTTCGTGCGCAAAACGGCCTCGTGGATGTACTTGCCGATGAGCGGCTCGGTGTTCATCTGCAGGTAGGACCGGGACCTCGCGTCGTATCTGGCGCCATTGCCCAGGGCGTTGGCGTTGAGGAAGCCGGTCTTCAGATCGCTCAGGTTGCCGCCGGTGACGTCGAAGTTCCTGGCGTCCGGCCACTCCTCCTGCACCACGGCGTGATGCACCTTGCCGCAGTTGCCGCAGTAGTACTTGGGGTCGAGCGCCACGGGGTAGGTGGTCGCCGGATCGTCGAGGAACGCCTGGTCGGGCGTGATGGCCACGGCCTCCTGGGTGACCTCGACCTCCATCGCGGCCTGTCGGTCGCCGGGCACCGGCTCACCTTCGCGATCGCGGGGTTCCGTTCCCGACGAGTCCCACATCTGCGAGGCGTCACCGACGAACACCGGCTTACCCGCTACGTCCTTGACCACCAGGTCGCCCCCGCCGTCCGCCGAACCGTGCTCGACCCGAACGCCCTCGGCGTGGGTCGGGAACGTGACGGTGTCCAGAGCCGGGTTCCGCGCCGCCTCCGGCGTCTTGATCACCAACAGCTCGCTGAAACCCTCAAGATGGGCCTCGACCCGCAGATCAACGTCAGGCAGCACGTTCGGGTAGGTCAGCGTCGCGCCGTCCACGACCGGCTCGGGCAACTCGCCGTTCCACCGCAGGCCGACCTCATGGCCGCCCTGCGCGACCGTCGCCAGCGGCAAATCCACGGCGGTGCCGCCTGGGGAGAACGCGACCTCCACCGTGGACGCCTTCGGCGCGAACGAACCGTCCGGCTTGCGCTCCAACGTCAAGTCGACCGGCACCCACCCGTCACCACGCCGCACCCGCACCGGCTGCACGTGCTGCGTGAACGTCATCGTGCCGTCCGGGTTCGCCCGCACCTCGTCGGTCTCCGTGGTCGCCGACTCCACGACCACCGACTCACCGCTCTGCGCCGCGTAACGGGCAGCTGTCGCCTCATCGGGCGCCGACTTCGGCACCTCGGTCTGCGGTTGCGCCACCGCCCCCGGCGGCACCGCCACCACACCGGCCACGACAGCGGCGACGAGCGCCACAGCGAAAGCGCGCAGGGTCGAACCCCGCGCATGCATGCGCGAACCCACTGAAAGATGCCCCCCGGCTCGCGCAGATCACGCGATTCGTGCTGAGTCCCCCGACCCGAGGAGGAATCATGACGGTTCAACCAACCCCGGCACAGCGGCCGAACGGCTCAATGACCGCCGATCGATCCCGTGATCAGCGCCTCACTCGAATGGTGCCTCCCACCAGCACCGATCGTCACTGCGCGTTGCTGTTGCCGTCCCCGCTCATGCGAATTGGGGGGATCATCCTCGCGACTGTCCTGCTGGCCGGGTGCTCAACCGCACCCGTGGCCGCACCACCGTCGAGCACCACACCAACCACCACGACCACCAGCAGCACACCCGCCGCACCCGACCCGGCCCTCATCGAGTCGAGACTCATGAAGGTCGAAGCGCCCGACGACGTACTCGTCCCGCTCGGCTACACCCGCGATGACTCCTCCGTGCAGAAGAACTACCGGGTCATGCTCTGCCCGACCGAACTGCCCACCGACGGCGCCATGTCCGCGACGCGACTGTCCACTTCGTGGCTCAACAAGCCAGCGTTCTCCTACGTCGAACAGTCCCGCGTGTCCTACCGCCGCATCGCCGCCGCCGCCGAAACCGTCGAACACGCCCGCAAATCCCTGCAATGCCAACCGTTCATGTTCGGCGACGAAGGCCCCTACACCCCCGAACGCGAACTCACCCTGCCCCCGCTCGGCGTCGACGCCCAGTTCGGCGTCTGCTACACCTACCAACTCATGCGCATCTGCCAACTCGTCATGAGCAAAGCCGACATCCTCACCAGGTTTACCTTCTATGGCCCCAAAGAAGCCGACTCCACCGGCATCCTGACCAAAGCAGCACAAGCCACCGCGCCACTGCTCACCACCTGACCCACATCCCGACCTGCTTCCTTCGGATCAAGTCGGGCCGCTCAAGATCAAAGGACGAGCAGGCGGCGCAGGGAACGCGGGTGAACACGTCGGAACTCGCTTTGTCCGCGAGGAACGATCGGCCTTGACCTGCGCGAGCTTGAAAACGTGCCAGGCAAGATCAATGGCAATGGCACGCTCGGACGGTAGTGCTCGCAGGCCGGCGACCGTCGCCCGCAGGTGCGGGAAAACATCCGATGATTGTGGCCGGCTCGTCGCCCCGGAGGGAAGACGTCGACGCGTTCGTCACCGGTGCCCGTCCGGCTGCTGAGCCGTCCCTGGGCCGTGCCGGGCCCGGCCTCGTCGACCGGGCCCGGACCGACTCAACGGGTGCGCGTGGTGTAGCCGTCCCCGAGGGGACCGCTGCTGCTGCTGTTGAACTCACCCGCGGCGTCGAAGGTGTACCGGCCGCTGACGCCGGAGAGCTTCGGCGTCCAGCACCGCTTCTGGCCGGGGCCGACGTGGTCATTGCCGTTGGGGCTGTCGCAGTTGACGGTGCCGTCGTAGACGCCGTCGCGGTACCGGTACAGCGTCGCCTGGCCCCACTGGCTGGCGGTCATCGCGTTGCTGAACAGGATGAAGCCCCAGTAGTTGTACGAGCTGTCACGGCAGACCTGGATCTCCCCCACCTTGACGTCACCGGTGTACGTGCGCACGTCCCCCTTCGTGACGACGACTCCGTACGACGACCCCCACTGGCAGTTGGGCGCCGCCAAGGTGCCCACCGTCGCCGCCTGCGCCGAGGGCGCGAGAGCTGTCGCGATGACGACGCCCGCGGTCGCCAACGCCGCGCCCAGAAGCTTCGTGATCTTCACCATGTCGCTCTTGTAGTTCCCCTCTGTTGCGGGAAGGGCAACCCCTCCCCAGCCGGTCTTGGCGGCGTCACTGTGCAAGTCCGGAACTGCGGAAACCTTGCGAACGCCCTGAAGTCCGCAGGTCAACCGGCAAGTGGAGGTGCGGCGGTGGCTGGGGTGCGATGACCGGCGCTAGGAGTTGTCCAAGGCGCGCAACCGCTGCTCCAGGTCGTGCGCCTCGCGGTCCCGGCCCTGGTCCCGGTACAGGTCGAGGGCTCGTCGCCACGACTCGCGGGCCGCGTCGTGGCGGCCGAGGGCGGTCAGGGGGTGGCCCAGGTGGTCCGCCGTGTTCGCGGCCAGGTAGAGGTCGCCCAGGTCGACGTACAGGTCGAGCGCCCGCTCGTAGTGCTCGACGGCGTCTTCATGGCGACCGGCGAGGTGGTCGATATGCCCGAGCGTGTCCAGCGCGTCAGCCTCCGCCGTGGTGTCGTCGTGCTCGCGGTGCAGCGCGATCGCCGCCCGGCAGTGGACGCGGGCCGCGTCGTGGTCACCCAGGTGGGCGGTGTGCCAGGCCATCAGGTTGAGCGCGAGGGCTTCCCGCGTCGGCATCTCCACCTCGCGGTAGAGGGCCAGGGACCGCTCGGCGTGGTGCAGCGCCTGCCGGTGGTCGGAGAGGTGACCGCGGATCAGGGCGATGTTGTAGTGGGTGTGCGCCCGGTCGGTGGGCAGGTCGTGCCGCTCGGCCAGGGCCAGCGCCCGTTCGAGCGCGTCATGGGCCTCGTCGTGCAGGTCGAGCCGGGAGCAGGACACGCCCAGGTGCCGCAACGCGCGGATCCGCGTCGTCGGGTCGGGCAGGTGGGTGGTCGCCTCCACCGCCGCCCGCCACATCCGCACGACCTCGTGCCGGTGACCACGCCGCTGCTGGTAGGTGTGCAACGCCCACGCCAGGTGCCAAACGGTGGCGTGCCACCCGTGCGCGACCGCGGTGCGCTGCGCGGCGAGCAGGTTGGCGTGCTCGGCGTCCAGCCACGCCAGCGCGGACGCCGTGTCGGCCGGTACCTGTGGCCGGACGCCCGGCGCGGGGTCCGGTGGTGCCAGCAACGCGCGGTCGGGGTCCAGGACGCGGTCGGCCGCGTGCGCGGTGTGCAGGTGGAAGTCGAGCAAGCGCCGCAGCGCGGCGGACCGCCCATCCTCCAACAGGTCGCGGTGGGCGGCGGCGACCGCGAAGTCGCGGATCAGGTCGTGCATCGCGTACCGGCGGCGTGCTTCGGTCAACAACGAGGACTCCCGCAGACCGCGCAGCACGTGCACCGCCTCAATGTCGGGCAACCCGGCGAGAGCGGCGACGGCCGGCGCGGTGACGTCGACGCCAGGCGCGATCCCGACCAGGGCGAACACCTCGCGTTGCCGGTCGGTCAACGCCCGGTGCGACGCCGCGAGGACCACCGGCAGGTTGGCCTGCGGGTCCTCATCGGCCAACGCCGCCACGCCGTGGTCGCTCAGTTCGGCGGCGAGCGTAGCCAGCGGCAGGTCGGGATCGGCGTGGGCGCGCCCGGCGACGATGGCCAGTGCCAGGGGGAACCCGCGGCACCCGGCGAGCAGGTCGGCCACGGCGTCGGGCTCGGCGGCCAGTCGCGCGGGGCCGAGGCGGTGCAGGAGGAGCTCGCGGGCATCGGCGTCGGAGAGGACGTCCAGGTCGAGGTGTCGCGCTCCCTGACGGGTGATCAGGCCGCTCAACCGCCGGCGGCTGGTGACCAGCACCGTGCACGAGGAGCCACCGGGCAGCAGCGGCAGTACCTGGTCGGTGGTCGCGGCGTTGTCCAGCACGACCAGCATCCGCCGGCCCGCGACCATGCTGCGGTACAGCGCCGCCCGCGTGCCGGCGTCGGCGGGCACCCGGCTCGGCTCCAGGCCGAGGGCGAGGAGGAACCCGCGCAACGTCCCGCTCGCGTCCGGGGCGCGGCCGTCCGGGCTGAACCCGTGCAGGTCGGCGAACAACTGCCCGTCGGGGAACCGATCGAGCCGGCGGTGCGACCAGTGCAGCGCCAGCCACGTCTTGCCGACGCCACCGGCCCCGGCCAGCGTCCACAGCGCCGGGTCGGGCAGGACGGCGTCGAGCCGGTCGAGTTCGCCCCGACGGCCGACGAACGCCCGAGGCGCGGCGGGCAACTGGCGGGGCACCCCGGACACCTCCACTCGCCGGGTCGACACCGGGTCGCCGGCCAGCACCCGGCGGTGCACCTCGCGCAACGCCTCACCGGGCTCGGCGCCCAGGTCTTCGACGAGGCGCAGCCGCAGGTCCCGGAAGTGGTCCAGGGCGTCCGCTGCGCGCCCGACCTGGCACAGGGCGGTCATGAACTGGCCCGCTACGCGCTCGTCGAGCGGGTGTTCGCGGGCCCGTGCGGACAACTCGGCCACGAGCTCCGCGCCCTGCCCCAACCGCAGCCGGACATCCACCAGGTCGTGGAGGGCCGCCAACCGCTCCCGCCCGAGCCGGTCGCGTTCCGCCTCGGCCCAGTCGCCGTCCAGGCCGGTCAACGCCTCGCCACGCCACAACGCCAGCGCCTCGGTCAGCAGCCGCGCGGCGCGGTCGTCGTCGCACCCCCGAGCCCGGACGCACAACCCGCGGAACAGGTGCAGGTCCACCACGGATTCGGCTTCGGTGCTCAGCAGGTATCCGCCCGACCGGCGCACGATCGCCAACCCAAGGACGTCGGCCAGCGCTCGCCGCAGTCGCGAGAGGTAGCTGTGCAGCGTCTCCCGCCCCCGCCGAGGGCCGTCCGCGCCCCACACCCGGTCCACCAGGCGGTCCACCGGCACGACCCGTCCGGCCTCCACCACCAGTACCGCCAGCACGCACCGCTGCTTGGGGTGCCCGAGGTCCACCGCCTGCCCGCCAACGTCCGCGGACACCTCTCCCAACACTCGCAACACGACCCATCACCCCGTTACATGATGAGTGTTGAACGACCCGTTGAGGATCAAGGAAGCCTTCCCGTTACCTTGCCGGTGAAGGTCTCCAAAAGATCCGCAGCTTGGCCCGGTGGTCGTCCTCTCCCGTGGAGTCGAGGCGGTTGCCAGTGCTGAACGCGATCACGAGGTCGTCTCTCGTCGGGTCGCCGGTCCGGCCGATGCCCAGCACCGCCCGTTGCGCCAAGGGGTCGCACTGGTGCGGCAGCAGGGGCCGGTCGGTGGCGGCGACCACGATGATCGACCCGGCGGCGACCGTGGTTGGCCTGGACCAGCACGCCGACAGTGTGCTCGCCGACGAGGCGGGATGCGGTGCCGATGCCGCACTTGAAGCCGTGGCAGACCAACCGGGTACCGGAGCCGCCCGCGCCCTCGGCCACGGTTCCGCCGGCGCCAAGGCCCGTCCAGGTGTTCGGCGCGCCGTGGAAACGGAAGACACTCGACGAGTCTGCCAACCTGTGGTCAAGACCACTCAACGAGGTAGCCGGGACAGCAACTGCACGAGATCTCCCGGAAACTCGGACAGGTGCGCCTCGGCGCAGTAACGTACAGCACAGGCCGCAGAGATCAACTCAACTGTCGAGTAATCACCCGCGGACAACATCTTCGAGCACATCCCCAAGGGAACCGCGAAGTCCGCTTGCGCGGCGCCCGTCAGTGACTCGAACAATCCAGATTCCTCCGAGAAGACCAGATCCACGATGGAATCCAGAGTCTCCATTACCTCGGAAACGTCCAACCTATGGGAGAGATCAACCGTGTCCCCGTACTCGGCGAAGCCGAATCGGTTGATCCGGAGGTGCTGCCTGCTCACATCGATCCCCTAGAAGTCGACCCCTGGCACGGCAACGTCTGGCCGCCACCAGCAACCGCAGTACCCCACGCTCTGCAGGCGACCACCGGTTTACACCTCGACGGCGATGACCATGATCATCGTACCGGCAATTGATCACTTACCGGTCGTAGTAACCTGGAGCAGCGACCAGCACCGACTCGAAATACCAGCCTTCAGGCTCGTCGGCGCTGTCCGACCGGAACGGTCGGCCCAGGGCGAGAAGCAGGTCCGGCGCAACGACGTGAAGCCCCTCGTCCTCGACCTCCAAGCGCGTGACGCCCGAAAGCCTCTGGATGACTTCGTCGGCCGGGGTGTCGAATATTGCGATGTCCCCGAACCTGATAGTGACGTCGCGCTCGGGCCGGTAGAGCTCGATGGCTTTCACCCGCCGCTCCCGATCAGGGCTGAGCGAGATGGTGAGCTCGGACTCGTAGTGGGCGAATCCGGGCAGGCTGTCGCGCCCCGGGCTCGGGGTGCGATACCCGTCGAAAGAATGCAGCAGTTCGACCGCCTCGTCGAACGGCATACCGATTCTCAACGGCCCCACCCCCCGCGGTGGGTCGATGACCAGGTCCACTTGCTCCTCCTGCCTGACCGTGCGTCACCATAGTGACAGTTGCACGTAAATCGGCTGCGGCACGATGCGCGCCGCAGGTAGCCACGGTTCGGCGACTGCGGTGGGGGAACCTGACCAGGAGGTGGCGTCGACGGTGCTGTGGTTGGTCGTTCGCCCGAGCGCACCGACCGCGTCCGGGTGGTTCGGTTGGACGCGGTCGGTGGATGTCAGGCGTGATTACTTCGCCGGTGGCGGCGGGTTCAGCGGCAGCCAGTCGTCGAATCGGGTGGTGGACAGTTGTGCGTCGGGGCCCGGGAGCAGTGAGTCCTTGGCCAGTTCGGCGCCGAAGTAGCGGGCGCTCCGGTCGGTCACGACCTCACGCGGGTCGCCCTGGAACTCGAGGCCCTTGCGGATCAGTTCGTCGAGGCCGAACTGCTCGGGGCCGGCCACCTCGATCATGCCGTTGAGCGGCACGCCCACGGCGGTGCGCCCGACCGCGCTCGCCACGTCGTCGCCGGCCATCGGCTGGATCAGGGCGTCGGACAGGCGCACGGTGTCGCCGTCCGTCGCCGCCTGGGCGATGCTCCGCACGAACTCGAAGAACTGGGTCGCGTGCACGAGCGAGTAGGGCTGCCCCGAGTCCTTGATCAGCTGCTCCTGCGCGACCTTCGCCCGCATGTAACCGCTGTCGGTGAGCCGTTCGGTGCCCACCACCGACAGCGCCACGTGGTGGCCGACGCCCGCCTTCTCCTCGGCGGCGAGCAGGTTGGTGGTGGAGGTGCGGAAGAAGTGCATCACGGCCTCGTCCGCGAACGACGGCGAGTTGGAGACGTCGATCACGACCTGGGCGCCTGCCAGCACCTCGTCCAGGCCCACGCCGGTCAGCGTGTCGACGCCCGAGTCGGGCGACGCGGGCACCGCCTCGTGACCGTGCTCGCCCAGCCTGCGCACGAGCTTGGCGCCGATCAGACCGGTACCACCGATGACGACGATCTTCATGACGAGCCTTTCGGGCCGGGGCGCCCGGCCGGTCCGGGCACCTCTGTCGCAAGCAAGACCGGACAGCCTTCCCGGTTGTGACAGCCGGCGCGCTCCGGATCACCCGGGCGGGTCCCCGTCGAGCCGCAACCGCATGACGCCACTCGACGGGCAAGGGGCAAGGCGGTGTGCGCCGGTCGACCAGGTGCCGGGAACGAGCGCTAAGCGTTCAGCTGGTGGTGCACCACGGTCGACGCGGTGACGGCGACGCACACGGCGGCGATCAGCGTCACGGTGCCGGGCAGCCCCACGACCGGCACCGTCGACGGCGACACCGCGACGGCCGCGGCGCCGATCAGCAGGCGCGCGTGCCGGATGAACGACCTCCGGATGAACGACCTCCGGATGAACGGGGCGTGCACCGCCCACAGCAGCACCAGGAAAGCGGCGACCGGCACGGCCACCGCCCAGCCGGCGGCCACCTCCGAGACCTCGCCGCGGTGCGCGGTCCGCACCACGGCGACCTCCAGGCCGGCGCCGAGGGCCGCCAGGGCGGCGAACAGCCCGAAGTGGCCGTAACCCCACAGGTACGACCGACGCCTCACCGCGGCCAGCGCGTCGCCCGCGGGTTCCAGCGAGTACAGCCACCACAGCGCGAACACCAGCACCAGCCCGGACCCCGCGACCGCGGTCAGCGACCACGTCCAACCCTCGCGCACCGCCGCGTCGACACCGGTCGACGCGGCGAACACGCCCTCTCCGAGCAGGATGATCGTGAACAGGCCGTACCGCTCGGCGATGTGGTGGGGGTGCCAGGTCGTCCGCCGCCCCCGCTCCGCCCACGGCGGCACGGCCAGCTCGACCAGCGCCAGCACGACGAACGCGGGCAGCGACCAACCGCCGGCGAGCGCGCCGGACTCCGCCGCCACGAGCCGCAGCAGCCAACCGGCCTGCGCGACCGTGATGCCCGCGGCGTACCGCAGGGCCGTGCGCCTGCTCTCCGGGTCCTCGACCGCCACCCGCACCCACTGCGCGACGAGCGCCAGCCGCATGACCAGGTAACCGAGCGTCACCGTGCGCAGATCGCCCTCGGCGGCGGCCGGCACGCCGGCGGCCAGCACGAGCACGCCCGCCATCTGGAGCATGGTCATCAACCGGTAGCCGACGTCGTCGGTGTCGTACGGCGAGGCGAACCAGGTGAAGTTCATCCACGCCCACCAGATCGCGAAGAAGACCTGGAGGAACGCCACCACACCGGACGACGCGTGACCGCCCTCGATCGCGTGCGCGAACTGGCCGACGGCACCGGCCACCGCGACCACGAACGTCAGGTCGAACAACAGCTCCAGCCGGGTGGCGACGCGATGGGACTCCTCGATCGGGCGTGCGCGCATCCGGACGCGGAGGTCGACGGTTCTCATGCTGTCCCCCGTTCTCTCAGGTCACCCCCTGAGACCGGATGGGTCGCCCGGTTGTGACGGAGAACGGCCGTCGGTGCGACGGGGTACCTTCGGCACCGCCGAGATCGGCACGAACGGGCACGGAGGCGACGGTTGACGGATTCCAGCGCGACTGCCGGACCAGGGGACTCGGACGACCTGGCACGGGCCGCGGCGATCTTCACGAGCCTGCGGCCGCGCCTGTTCGGGATCGCCTACCGCATGCTCGGCAGCGTCGCCGAGGCCGAGGACCTGGTGCAGGACGTCTGGGTGCGGTGGCAGCTGTACGACCGCAGCCAGGTGGTCAACCCGGAGGCGTTCCTGGCGACCACGACGACCAGGCTCGCCATCAACGCGCTGCAGTCGGCGAGGGTGCGGCGCGAGACGTACGTCGGGCCGTGGCTGCCCGAGCCGGTCGACACGAGCGCCGACCCGTACCTGGGCGCCGAGCGCGGTGAGGCCCTGGAGCTCGCGGCCCTGATGCTGATGGAGAAGCTCACCCCCAACGAACGCGCCGCGTACGTGCTGCGGGAAGCCTTCGGCTACGCCTACGCCGAGGTCGCCGACATCCTCCAGTCGACCGAGCCCGCGGTGCGCCAGCTGGTCAGCCGGGCGCGCAAGCACATGGCCGGCGAACGGCGCAGGCAGGTGACCCCCGACGCGCAGCGGGAGCTGCTGGCCGCCTTCATCGCGGCTGCCCGCGCCGGCGACATGGCGTCGCTGGAACGGCTCTTCGCGCCGGACGTGACCAGCCTGTCCGACGGCAACGGCAGGCTGGGCGTCGCGCGCAAGCCGATCGTGGGCGTGCCCGCCGTGCAGCGGTACCTCGGCTCGTTCTCCTCCTGGTTCTGGAACGACGTCGACGTGCGGTGGGTGAGCGCGAACGGGCAGCCCTGCGCCGTGCTGCTGCGCAACGGCGCGGAGTTCGGCGTGGTCGCGGTCGGCGCGACGACCGAGGGCATCGACCACCTGCTGTGGCTGCTCAACCCCGAGAAGATCACGAGCGTGTCCGACGCGATCTCCTCGCCGCCGTCGAAGATCACCGTGGTGCCCGGTCGGGCCAGGCGGCAGCGAGGGTGATCCCGACCGGCTCGGGGGGGGGGGGGGCGGGGGGGGGGGGGGGGGTGGGGAGGGGGGGGGGGGGGAAGGGGGGGGGGAGGGGGGGGTAGCGTGGCCGGGCGGTGCAGGCGTGGAGGAGGGGGCGCGGGTACGTGGGGGAATTGTACGGGTACGCCGATTAGT
>NZ_JBVJVK010000089.1:0-29064 GCF_055603705.1 Actinosynnema sp. NPDC037264
CAAGGATCCGGGTGCTCGGGGCCTCCCACACCCCCCCCCCCCCCCCCCCCCCCTCCCCCCCCCCCCCCCCCCCCGACGGCCGGTCAGCCGAGTTGCTGCCAGTCGCTGATGGCGCCGCCGGAGGTGGTCTGCGCCGCACCGGAAACACCACCGGCCGAGTTCGTCACGTACACCGCGAGCAGGCCGTTCGAGGCGAGCAGGGCGTCCGCGTCGCTCGCCACGCCACCGCTGCCACCGATCGTGAACCACCCGCCGAACGCCGCACCCGGCGCGCTCTGACCGGCGGCGAGGATCGTGCCGTTGACGCCGCGCACGTAGAGGCCGATCGTGCCGTTGCCGAACTGGACGACGTCGGGCCGGCCCACGAAGCCGCTGCCGCTGAGTTGCTGCCAGTCACCGATGGAGCCGCCCGGTGTGGTCTGCTCGGCGCCCGAGACACCACCCGCCGAGTTCGTCACGTACACCGCGACCAGGCCCGAGGACGTCACCACGGCCGTCGGGTCGCTCGCGACGCCCCCGCTGCCGCCGATCGTGAACCACCCGCCGAACGCGGCGCCCGGCGCGCTCTGACCCGTCGCCACCACGGTCCCCGCCGTCGTCCGGGCGTAGAGGCCGAGCGTCCCGTTGCCGAACACCACCGCGGCCGGCTTCCCGACCAGACCGCTGCCGCCCAACATCACCCAGTCGCCGATCGCACCACCCGGCACCGTCTGCGCCGCACCCGAAACACCACCGGACCCGTTCGCCACGTACACCGCGACCAGACCCGACGGGGTCACCACGGCCGTCGGGTCGCTCGCGACCCCGCCGCTGCCGCCGATCGTGAACCACCCGCCGAACGCGGCACCCGGAGCGCTCTGCCCCGTCGCCATCACCCGACCGTCCACGGTCCGGACGTAAAGACCGATCGTCCCGTTGCCGAACAGCAGAGCAGCCGGCTTGCCCACGAACCCACCACCGGTCGTCAGACGCTCCCACGGACCGAACGCCGCCCCCACCGAAGCCTGGCTCGTGCCCCACACATTTCCGTCCGACCGCACCGAGTACAGCGCCAACGCGCCGTTCCCGGTCACCAGCGGGGTCGGCGAGGAGGGGATGGCCGCGTAGGTGGCGGCCTCGTTGAGCAGCGTCCGCGCCGTGCTCTCCGCCGCGTCGTACCGATCCGGGCAGCACGACCGCTGGACGCTGTCGGCGAGCCGCCCGGCCGTCAGCCCGGGGTTGCGCCGGTCGCTGTCGATCGCCCTGGTGAAGAAGGTGTTGGCGGCGTACTCGACGTTGAGGATCTGCTCGGCCGTGCCCCAGCCCATGCTGGGCCGCTGCTGGAAGACGCCGAGGGAGTCCAGGTCGCCGCAGTTGAGGTTGTTCATGTGCGACTCGACCCACCCGGCCTCGAAGCCGGCGAGCATGACCTTGTCGTTCACCCCGAGGCGCTTGCCGACCGAGTAGACCGTCTTCGTGACGTTCAGGTCGCGACCCGGAAGTGGCATGGGGCATTCGGACTCCGCCGCCGTCCCGACCGGGTTCACCACCACGATCGCCCCCATTGCCGCAGCGGCCAGAATCGTGGCCCGGGCGTGCTTGATGAGCGTTTTCATGCGATTGTTCCCCTTGTCCGCGTCAACGCTCAGCCGAGCTGCTGCCAGTCGCTGATGGAACCGCCGGAGGTGGTCTGCGCCGCACCCGAAACACCACCGGCCGAATTCGTCACGTAAACCGCGAGCAGGCCGTTCGAGGCGAGCAGAGCCGTCGGATCACTCGCCACACCGCCGCTGCCGCCGATCGTGAACCACCCACCGAACGCGGCACCCGGCGCGCTCTGACCCGTCGCCACCACGGTCCCCGCCGTCGTCCGGGCATAGAGACCGATCGTCCCGTTGCCGAACACCACCGCCGCCGGCCTGCCGACCAGGCCGCTGCCGCCCAACATCACCCAGTCGCCGATGGCACCGCCCGGCGCGGTCTGCGCCGCACCCGAAACACCACCCGAACCATTCGTCACGTACACCGCGACCAGGCCCGACGGGGTCAGCACGGCCGTCGGATCACCCGCCACACCACCACTGCCACCGATCGTGAACCACCCACCGAACGCGGCACCCGGCGCACTCTGACCCGTCGCCATCACCCGACCATCCGCGGTCCGGACGTAAAGACCGATCGTCCCGTTGCCGAACACCACCGCCGCCGGCTTCCCGACCACGCCGCTGCCGCCCAACATCACCCAGTCGCCGATCGCACCACCCGGCACCGTCTGCGCCGCACCCGAAACACCACCCGAACCATTCGCCACATAGACCGCGACCAGGCCCGACGGGGTCAGCACGGCCGTCGGATCACCCGCCACACCACCACTGCCACCGATCGTGAACCACCCGCCGAACGCGGCACCCGGAGCGCTCTGCCCCGTCGCCATCACCCGACCGTCCACGGTCCGGACGTAAAGACCGATCGTCCCGTTGCCGAACAGCAGAGCAGCCGGCTTGCCCACGAACCCACCACCGGTCGTCAAGCGCTCCCACGGACCGAACGCCGCACCCACCGAAGCCTGGCTCGTGCCCCACACGTTCCCGTCCGACCGCACCGAGTACAGCGCCAACGCGCCGTTCCCGGTCACCAGCGGCGTGGGCTGGCCGGCGCCGGCCTCGTCCTCCACGATCCGGTGGTAGCGGTAGGGCAGGTAGCCGGCGCCGCCGTTGAAGTAGGGGTACGGGATCGTCCGCCGCACGGTGTAACCGGGGCTGCCGGCCTGCTCGATGCCCAGGTACGAGGTGCGGGCGGCGTCCGCCCAGCGCTCGAAGAGCACCACGTGCCCCGCCGCGCCGGCGGTGCCCGGTCCGCCCTTCATCACGATGTCGCCGGGCTTGAGGTCGTCCTTCGCGATCTGGCTGCTGTAGTCGACCAGCGTCACCGTCGACTCGCTGCGGGACATCTTCCACGCCATCGACACGAAGCCGGAGCAGTCGGTTCTGTAGCCGCCCTCGTACGCCGCCATGTCGTACGGGACCGGGCCGCCGTTTCTGGCTGTCAACCAGGAATGGGCCCGGGTGATCACCTCGGTGCGGGTGATCGGCGCGTCGATGGCGGCGATGCTCAGGTTCACGGTCACCTCGCCCTGCGGGTTGACCGCGTCCTTCGCCGGTGACGCCGACGCGCCGGTGGCACCCAATGCGGAAACGAGCAGCACGCTCATCGCCGCACCGATACTGGCCAGGAACTTCACCTTCACGATTTCCTCCTCGGACTTGCTTGCCGAGAAGCTTCGCGAAGCGTGCTCAAAGGAACCTGAAAACGTCTTTTCAGGATGTTTGAAGGTGTTCCACCGGGGGTACGGCCTGCCGACGTGGCTCGTGCGCCTCGCGGCTGCCGTGCTCGCTGAAGATCGCCAGCGCCTCCGCCCACGCCGCGTCGGCCTCGTCGGGTTGGTCGAGCGCTTCGCGCGCCGCCGCCAGGTCGCGCAACGTCCGCGCCCGCCAGACCGGCAGGCCGAACGACTCCCACCAGTGCAGCGAGCGCTCCAGGTAGCTCTTCGCCATCTGGGGACGGCCCGCGGCCAGTTCCAGCTCGCCGAGCGTGCGCAGCACCAGCGCCTGGCCGAAGCCGTCCTGCATCTCGACGCAGACGCTCAAGCACTCCAACAACTTCGCCCGTGCGACCGTGCCCGTGCCCTGCCGGATGCGTGCCTTGATCAGCGCCTGGGTGGCGTAGGCCCACATCAGGCGGTCGCCCAGCCCGTGCAGCAGCTCCACCGCGCCGGCGCAGCACTCGGCCGCCTCCGCCCAGCGCCCCGCGGCGCGGTGCACGATGCCGACCGAGCGCAGCGCGATCGCCTCGCCGCGGCGGTCGCCGATCTCGCGGTACACCGCCAGCGTCCGCTCGCACGCGGCAAGACCGGCTTCGAGATCGCCCTGTTCGGTCAGCACCCGGCCCAGCCCGTGCGTCGCCTGTGCCACGAGCGCGGGCTCGCGCAGCACCGACAACGCCGCTTCCAAGGACCTCCGCGCCGTCCCGAGCTCGCCCCGCTCGCGCTGCACGGTGCTCAGCGCCAGCAAGGTCGTCGCCTCGCCCTGCTCGTCGCCGCCGCGCCGGTACCCCTCGAGCGCCTCGCGGTAGTAGGACTCGGCCTCGTCGAACCGGTCCTGCTCGTAGCGCAGCCAGCCCAGCCCCGACAGCAGTCGCGCCTCGGCCGCGCGATCGCCCACCCGGCGTGCCGCCGCCAACGCCGCCGAGTGGGTGCGCCACCACTGCCCGAAGAGGTTGCGCACCGAGAAGCGCGACGCGCACAGGGCGGCGGCGAGCCTGCTGGCGACGTCGGTGAGGTCGAGTTCGCTGACCCGTTCGACCACGCTGACCAGCCCTGCCTGCTCGGCGTCGAACCACACTTCCGGATCGGCCACGACGTCCGCCGCGTCCGGGTCGAAGTAGCGCGGGTCGAGGACGATCGGCACACCGTCGAAGGTGGCGTGCGGCATGAGGCTGCCGGCCAGTTCGACCAGGCTCAGCCACGCCCGGGCGGCACGGGTGCACACCGCCCTGATCTCGGCGGGCGTTTCCTCCGCCTCACCGCGTTCCCGGGCGAACGCCCTGGTCAGCTCGTGCATCCGGTAGCGCAGCGTCGCGTCGTCGTCGGTGGAGTCCAGGTCGAGCAGCTGCGAGTCGACCAGGCGCTCGACCACCTCCTCCGCCTCCTGCGGGCCGCAGTCGAGCAACGGCGCCACCAGCCAGCCGCCGAACGCGGAGACGTCCAGCAGCCCGAGCCTGCGCAGGGCGGTGCGCTCCCGGTCGGCCAGCCCGTCGTAGCTCAGGGCCAGGCTGCCGCGCACCTCGAGGTCGCCGAGCGTCAGCTCCTGCAGGACGCGCCGCTGCACGCCGAGGCGTTCGACCAGGCGGGCCAGGCGCCAGTGGGGCCGGGCGGCCAGTCGGGCGCCGGCGATGCGCAGCGCCAGCGGCAGCCTGCCGCAGAGGCGGACGATCTCCTCGGCCGACTCCGGCTCGGCGGCCACCCGGTCATCGCCCACCACGCGGTCGAGCAGTTCCAGCGCTTCGGCCTCCGGGAACACGCTCAGGTCCAGTTGCACGGCGCCGCTCAAGGCGCTCAGGCGCTCGCGGCTGGTCACCAGGACCGCGCACGTCCCGCCGCCGGGCAGCAGCGGGCGGATCTGGCGTTCGTCGCGGGCGTCGTCCAGCACGATCAGCACCCGGCGATCGGCCACGAGGGTGCGGTAGAGCTGGGCGCGCTCCTCGGGGTCGGCCGGGATCGCGGCGTCCGCCACGTTCAGCGCGCGCAGGAACCCGGCCAGCACCTCGACCGGGTCGGCGGGCACGGTCTGGACGCCGCGCAGGTTGGCGTAGAGCTGGCCGTCGCCGAAGTGCTCGCGCACCGCGTGCGCGACGTGCGCGGCCAGCGTCGACTTGCCCGCGCCCGGTTGGCCGGAGATCGCGCACAGCCGCACCGCCGACGTGCCGGTGGTCAACCGGGCGACCAGGCGGTCGTGCTCGGCCGACCGCCCGGTGAAGTCGGCGATGTCGAACGGCAACTGGCTCGGGGTCGGCGACTTGCGCGCCTCGACGGGCCGCGCGTCGGGCTCGCCGCGCAGCACGCGCTCGTGCGTGGCCCGCAGCGCCGCGCCCGGTTCCACGCCGAGCTCGTCCAGCAGGACCCGCCTGCCCTCCTGGTAGCACGCCAGCGCGTCCGCCTGCCTGCCCGCTTGGTGCAGCGCGAGCATCAGCTGGCTGCGCAGCCGTTCGCGCAGGGGGTTCTCGGCGACGGCCGCGCTCAGCTCGGGGACCAGCGACTCGCCGCGGCCGATGGCCAGGTCCGCGTCGAAGCGGTCCTCCAGCGCGCCGAGCTTCAGCTCCTCCAGCCGGGCGCGCTCACCCTCGGCCCACGTGCCCTGCGTGCCGCCCAACGGCGTGCCGCGCCAGGCGCTCAGGGCCTCGGCGAAGCAGGTCGCGGCCTCCTCCAGGTCACCCTCGGCCAGCGCTCGACGACCCTCGTCCACCTCCGCGGTGAACACGTGCAGGTCGACCTGGTCGAGGTCGACGGCCAGCCGGTACCCGCCGCCGGACCGGGACAGCACGTCGCCCAGCGCCCGGCGCAACGTGGACACGTAGGTGTAGACGGCGGAACGCGACTGGTCCGGCGGCTGGTCGCCCCACATCGCGTCGACCAGCTGCTCCAGCGACACCACCCGGCCCGCGTGCACGGCCAGCAGCGCGAGGAGCGTCTTCGGCTTCGGTCCCCCGACCGACACCGAGCTGCCCCCGACATGAGCCTCGACCGGTCCCAAAAGCCTGAACTCCACCCGGTGCCCCCCGTGATCCAACAACGGCGGTCAGGGTATCCGCGCTACCTGCGAGTTGCACCCGATCAAGCGACCGGTCAGACCAGCAGCGGCAGCATGGAGTGGCGGCGGCGGACGACCGCGCCGAAGCGGGCGTCGATGCGCAGCCACGCGTCGGTGGCGGTGATGCGGACGTCGTCGCCGCCCAGGAAACCCATGCCGGACAAGGCGAACAGGCACCGCATCGGCACCTTCACGTCCAGGCCCGAGCCGCTCACCGTGATCACGGTCTGGTCCAGCAGCGAGGCGGGCGGGGTGCCGCGCGGGCCCGCGTTCTCCCGGGCCACCTCGACGCCCTTCTCGGCCAGTTCCGACACGACGCTGCCGGGCAGCCGGTCGACCGGGAGCCAGCCCGCCACCGGCGGCAGCGCCGAGCGCCACATCATGTCGCGCGCCGGGCCGGGGTCGACGGTCTCGCTGCGCACCACGGCCAGCCCGGTGAGCAGGTCGGTGCCGGACACGGTGACGTCGCCCGGCGTGATCTGCCCGGCCACCGTGCGGGTGGCCAGGGTGTCGAACGGGGTCGCGACCCACGCGTCCACCAGGTCGCCGGACGGGCGGTTGCGCAGCCGCACGACCGCCTGGGCGTCCAGGCGGACGGCACGGGCGACGAACGCGCCGAGGTCGTCCCGCTCGGCGGGATCGGCGAGGACCAGCTCAGGCACCATTACCTCCGGCACGCCAGCCCGCGAGGAAATCGCGCTCGGCTTCGAGGAGACGGCGCGGGCGTCCGGCCGTCAGGTTGTACGGGACCATGAGGGTCTCGGCCGTCGTGACGACGGCGCTGCCCTCCTGGCGACCGCCGCGGACCGTGTAGTCCAACGTGAAGGACGCGGACTTCAATTCCCGCACGGACATCTCCACCACGATCTCGCCGCCGGTGAACACCACCGGCGCGAGGTAGTCCACCACGAGCCGGGCGACGACCATGCCGTGCGACATCTCCGGCACACCGTGCCGGGCGGCCTCGGTGAACAGCAGGTCGATGCGCGCCTCTTCCAGCAAGGTCACCGTGTTGGCGTGGTTGACGTGGCCGAAGGCGTCCATGTCCGACCAGCGCGGGCGCACGCCCGTGACGAACACACCCAAGTTGAACGCGCCTCCCGGTCTTCGATGCGTGGCAGTGACCTTATCCACGTGCTACGCCCAGGTTAAGCGCACGTCCAGGTCGAGGAATCGCCCCAGGTCGGCGACCTCGTCGGCGAGGTCGGGGCGCTCGTCGAACGGCCGCACCGTGACCAGCGCGCCGTCCCGCCGCCAGACAGCGACGACGCGGCCGTCCACGACGACGTGCGGGGTGAGGAAACCGCCGCCGGTCTGCACGAGCGGCGCGTGCTCGGGGGCGAGCGCCAGGGAGCGGTCGCGGTAGCCGAGCAGGTAGGGGTCGAAGTGACCGAGCACCCGGACCGCGCCGGCCGGTTCGGCCGGGTCGTCGGCCACCTCGGGCAGGTCCCCGAGCCGCCGCTTGGGCAGGCCGCTCCAGGCGGCGAAGTCGTCGGGCGTGGCCGGGCCGTAGGCACGCCGGTAGCGCCGCCACAGCTCGTCCACGCCGCGGGGTTCGCAGTCGACGCGCAGGAGGCGGTAGGTGTCGTCCAGACCTCGGCACAGCACGCCCGAGTGCGCCGCGAACGCCAGCAGGTGGGCGGGCGCCTGGGACTTCGGGTCGAGGGCGATGCCGACCTCGGCGAGGCGGCGCACGAGTTCGGCGCGTTCCAGCGGCTCGGTCAGGACTTCGCGGAGCGCGGGTAGCGCGCGCTCGCACAGTTCATCGGTGAGGCCGAGTTGCTCGCGGCGACGTCGTCCGGCGGCGATGAAGGTCGAGCCGAGGAGGTTCACGACCCACAGGTCGTCCTGGTGGAGCAGGTGGAGGGTGCCGCGCATGGCCCACGTGCGCACCAGAGGGCCGTCCAGGGACCTCACGCCCCGGGCGCGTGCCGCGAGCCGTGCCGCCGGGACGTCCTGGGCTTGGAGGGCGAAGATCGAGGTGAGGAGGTCCGCGGCGGTGGAGGCGGGGTGCGAGAGGCGTTGGGCCCGCACCCGTTGAGCGAGGATCCGCGGCGCGGGCACGGTCATCTGGGGCGGGCGCCCGTCGAGCCGCGCACGACCAGTTCCGGCTGGAACACGAACTCCGCGTGCGGCGCGGGCGTGCCGCCGATCTCCTCCAGCAACGCGTGCACGGCGGCCTGCCCCATCGCCTCGACCGGCTGGCGGATCGTGGTCAGCGGCGGGTCGGCGAACACGATCAGCGGCGAGTCGTCGAAGCCGACGACGGACACGTCGCGCGGCACGTCCAAGCCCCGGTGGCGGGCCGCGCGGATCGCGCCGAACGCCATCAGGTCGCTGCCGCACACGATCGCCGTGCAGCCGCGGTCCAGCAGGGCGTTGGCCGCGGCCTGGCCGCCCTCGACCGTGAACAGGGAGTGCTCGACCAGGTCGGAGGCCTGCGGGCGGACGAGCGTGAAGCCCTCGACCATGCGCAGCGCGGGGACGAACCGCGGCGGACCGACGGCCAGGCCGATCATCTCGTGCCCGAGTTCGACCAGGTGGGTGACGGCCAGCCGGACCGCGGCGCGGTTGTCCACCGAGACGAACGGCGCGGACACCTGGTCGGTGTAGCCGTTGATCATCACGAACGGCACGCCGCGACCGGCCAGCTTGACGTACCGGTCCTTGTCGGCGGTCGTGTCGGCGTGCAGGCCGGACACGAAGACGATCCCGGTCACGCCCCGGTCGACCAGCATCTCGGTCAGCTGGTCCTCGGTCGAGCCGCCGGGCGTCTGCGTGCACAGCACCGGCGTGTAGCCGTCGCGGGTCAGCACCTGCTCTATGACCTGCGCGAGCGCCGGGAAGATCGGGTTGTTCAACTCGGGGGTGATCAACCCGATCAACCCGGCGCTGCGCTGGCGGAGCCTGGGCGGGCGCTCGTAGCCGAGCACGTCCATCGCGGCGACCACGGCCTGGCGGGTGGTGGCCGAGACCCCTGGCTTGCCGTTGACCACTCGGCTGACCGTCGCCTCGCTCACGCCTGCCTGGGTCGCGATGTCACTGAGCCGCGCTGTCACACCGGGTGACTCTACGGGCGCGAGAGCCACACGGTCGTGTCCGGCGGCACGAGGACGTCCGCGTCTTCGGTCGCGTGACCACCCGAGGCGAGCAGCACCTCGCCGGCGGCGGGCAGACGTGCCACGTCAGGGCCGAAGTTGACCACGCAGGTGAAGGCGCCGCGGCGGAACGACAGCACGCCTTCGGGCGCGTCGAGCCACTCCACGTCCGTGCCCGCGCCGAGGTCCGGGTGCTCCCGTCGCACGCGCAGCGCGCTGCGGTACAGCTCCAGCACGGAGTTCGGGTCGCCGAGCTGGCTCGCCACGCTGAGGTCGGCCCACGCGGCGGGCTGCGGCAGCCACGAGCCGCCGTCGCCGAAGCCGAACGACGGGCCGTCCGCCGTCCACGGGATCGGCACGCGGCAGCCGTCACGGCCCCGGTCGGTGTGGCCGGACCGCTCCCACACCGGGTCCTGGAGGACGTCCTCGGGCAGGTCGAGCACCTCGGGCAGGCCCAGTTCCTCGCCCTGGTAGACGTACGCGCTGCCGGGCAGGGCGAGCATGAGCATCGCGGCGGCACGGGCGCGCGCCACGCTGCCGTACCGCGTCACGTGCCGCTGCACGTCGTGGTTGGACAGCACCCACGTCGTCGGCGCGGCGACCGGCCTCATCGCGGCCAGCGAGTCGTCGATGACCTGCTTGAGGTCGGCGGCGGTCCACTCGGCGGTCAGGTAGTGGAAGTTGAACGCCTGGTGCAGCTCGTCGGGGCGCAGGTAGCGGGCGGTGCGCTCGGGGCTCGGCGTCCACGCCTCGGCCACGCCGATCCGGTTGCCCGGGTAGGAGTCGAGCACCTTGCGCCAGTCGCGGTAGATCTCGTGAACGCCGTCCTGGTCGAAGAACGGCAGCGCCTCCGTGCCCAGCAGCTTGAGGTGACCGGGCGTGCCGACGTCGGGCAGGCCGTCGGCCTTGACCATGCCGTGCGCGACGTCGATGCGGAAGCCGTCCACGCCGAGGTCGAGCCAGAACCGCAGCACGTCGAGGAACTCGTCGCGCACCTCGGGCTGGTCCCAGTTCAGGTCCGGCTGCTCGGGCGCGAACAGGTGCAGGTACCACTGGCCGTCGGCGGTCCTGGTCCACGCGGGGCCGCCGAAGACCGATTCCCAGTCGTTGGGCGGCTGCTCCCCGTCGCGGCCGTCGCGGAAGTGGTAGCGCGCGCGTTCCGGGGAGCCCGGCGCCGAGGCGAGGGCCTGCCGGAACCACGCGTGCCGGTCGCTGGTGTGGTTCGGGACCAGGTCGACGATCACCCGGATGCCGAGCGCGTGCGCGTCCTCGACGAGGGCCTTGGCGTCGTCGTTGGTGCCGAACAGCGGGTCGACGGTCCGGTAGTCGGCGACGTCGTAGCCGCCGTCGGCCATCGGCGAGGAGTAGAACGGCGTGATCCAGACGGCGTCCACGCCGAGGTCGGCCAGGTAGGGCAGCCGGGAGCGGATGCCGGGGAGGTCACCGACGCCGTCGCCGTCCGAGTCGGCGAAGCTGCGCACGTAGACCTGGTAGATGACGGCATCGCGCCACCAGTCCTGCGTCATGGGGTGTCCTTCCGGATCGGTTCCGCCGGAGGGCAATGAAATACTTTGCAAGTGTTTTCAGCAAGTCTGGCAGCTGGTATGACCTAGAGCACATCCCTGCCAGCTAGGAGACATCGTGGTTTCCTCAAGTCGACGCGCCTTGGGCGCGATAGCCGTACTCCTGTTCAGCCTTTTGGCGGTTCCGCAAAGTTTTGCAACGCCGCCGTCCGCGAAGGACGTGACCGCGACCCTGTTCCAGTGGCCGTTCGCGCGGGTCGCCAGTGAGTGCACGAACGTGCTCGGGCCGAAGGGCTACGGGTTCGTGGAGGTCTCGCCGGCCACCGAGCACATCCAGGGCTCCCAGTGGTGGACCTCGTACCAGCCGGTCAGCTACCGCATCGCCGGGCGGCTGGGTGACGAGGCCGCGTTCCGGAACATGGTGAACACCTGCCACGCGGCGGGCGTGAAGGTCATCGCGGACGCGGTGATCAACCACATGAGCGCGGGCTCCGGCACGGGCACCGGCGGCTCGTCGTACACGAAGTACAACTACCCCGGCATCTACAGCGACCCGGACTTCCACTCCTGCCGGTCGCACATCAGCGACTACCGCAACCGCGAGAACGTGCAGAACTGCGAGCTCGTCGGGCTGTCGGACCTGAACACGGGCAGCGACTACGTGCGCGGGAAGATCGCGTCGTACCTGAACTCGCTGATCGCGATGGGCGTCGACGGGTTCCGGATCGACGCGGCCAAGCACATGCCTGCGGCCGACCTGGCCGCGATCAAGTCGCGGCTGAGCAACCCGGGCGTCTTCTGGGTGCACGAGGTGATCTACGGCGCCGGCGAGGCCGTGCAGCCCGGCGAGTACACCGGGTCGGGCGACGTGGACGAGTTCCGGTACGCCTACGACCTCAAGCGGATCTTCAACAACGAGAACCTGGCGTACCTGAGCACGTTCGGGCAGTCGTGGGGCTACCTGGCGAGCGGTCAGGCGCGGTCGTTCGTGGACAACTGGGACACCGAGCGCAACGGGTCGACGTTGACCTACAAGGACGGGTCCACCTACACGCTGGCGAACGTGTTCATGCTGGCGTGGCCCTACGGTTCGCCGAACGTGTACTCGGGCTACGAGTTCGCCAACCACGACGCCGGGCCGCCGTCCGGGTCGGAGTGCTACACGTCCGGGTGGAAGTGCCAGCACCGGTGGACGCAGATCGCGTCGATGGTGCAGTTCCGCAACACCGTGGCCGGGACGTCGGTCGTGAACTGGTGGGACAACGGCGGCGACGCCATCGCGTTCGGGCGGGGCAACAAGGGCTTCGTCGCGATCAACCGGGAGTCGTCGGCGATGACGCGGACGTTCCAGACCTCGCTGCCCGCCGGGTCGTACTGCAACGTGCAGCAGGAGGGGTGCGTCGCGGTCGCGGTGGGGTCGAACGGCCAGTTCACCGCGACGTTGGGCGCGGGTGAGGCGCTGGCCCTGCACGTCGGCGCGACCGGCGTGGGCAACCCGCCGGCCGGGACGACGTCGTTCGCGGTGAACGCCACGACGTCGTTGGGGCAGAACATCTTCGTGGTCGGCGACCACCCGTCGCTGGGCGCGTGGAACCCGGCCGCGGCGGTGGCGCTGTCGTCGGCGACCTACCCGACGTGGCGGGGGTCGGTGTCGCTGCCGGCGGGGACGTCGTTCCAGTACAAGTACGTCCGGAAGGACGGCGGTGGCGCGGTGACGTGGGAGAGCGGGGCGAACCGGACCGCCACGTCGCCGGTGACGTTGTCGGACACCTGGCGGAACTAGCGCCGCGACCCTGGCCGGGGGCGTGCTTCGCGGGCGTCCCCCGCCAGGGTTCAGGCGACGCGCGTGGTGGTGATCAGGCCGTCTTCCAGGGCGCGTTGGTAGAGCTCGACGGTGGTGCCCGCGGCGCGGCCTGCGGCCCGGTACTTGCCGCGGATGCGCTCCAGGTAGGTCTTCACCGTGCCCTCCGAGACGCCCAGCGACCGCGCGACCGCGCGACGGGTGCGGCCCTTCGCGATCCCCAGCAGCACCTCGACCTCGCGGTGGGACAGCAGCGGCCGCCGGACCGGTCGGGCCAGCAGGGCGTCCTGGGCCAGGTGACGGGTGAGGTAGTGCTCGCCGACGGCCACCGCCACCACCGCCTCCAGCAGGTCCGACAGCGGAGCGCGCTTGGAGACGTAGCCCCTCGCGCCCGCGTCCAGGGCGGCGCGGACGGACGTCGGCGACTCGTCGGCGCTGTGCACGATCACCCGGACGCCGAGACCGCACAGGGCGCCGACCTCGGTGGTGCGGTGCAGCAGCACCACCGGCGGCGGAGGGGTCGGCAGGTCGACGACCGACCGCACGGCCGCGACAACCCTGATCCGCCGGGTGGGCTGGTGCTCCAGCCAGAGCGCCGCCCCGTCGCGGTACATGGAGTGGTCGTCGACCAGCCCCAACTCGATCGGCCCGGAGCCGTCCGGCATGCTCTCCTCCACCACCGTCGCTGTCACCCCTGTTCGACGCACGAGAACGCCCGTGGTTGTGCCCGTCGAACGGCGGACACGCCGCGCGGGCCGAACCGGCGACTGTGCGCGACCGGCGTTCGCACGCACCCTCGGTCCCACCTACGGACCAAGGGGAGAACATGCGAAGACTCGGGAACGCTTTAGCGGTCGCACTCGTCGCGGCGACGGTCGCCCTCGCCGAAGGCACCGCGAGCGCCGACACCGGACCGGTGCGCGGCGCCGGCTACGTGTGGGCGGACAACCCGGCCGCGGCGGCGTACACGCCGGCGCCGGGCTACCAGATGAACACCACGGGCATCACGACGCGGAACACGATCACCAGGATCAGCGCGGGCCGGTACTCGGTGCGGTTCACCGGGTTGGGCGTCCTCGGCGGGGTCGCGCACGCCACCGCGTACGGCGCCGGCACGCACACGTGCAAGGTCGAGGGCTGGTCGCCCTCCGGCGACGACCAGAACGTCGTGGTCCGCTGCTTCACGCTCGCCGGCGTGCCGGTCGACTCCCGGTTCACCGCGAGCTTCACCAGCAACAAGTACTGGCACGGCTGGGAGTACGGCCGCACCTACCCGGGCGCCTACCTCTACCACGGCGACCCGACCAGCCCGAACACCACGCCGTCGACGCTGTACCAGTACAACTCCGCGGGCGGCGTCAACACGGTCTCCCGCGTCGGCGTCGGCACCTACTCGGCGTTCCTGCCCGGCATCGGCCACGCCGTGACGGGCGGGCACGCCCTGGTGACCGCGTACGGCTCGGCGGCCGAGCGGTGCAAGGTGGTCAACTTCGGCTGGACGTCGCCGTCCACCACGATCAAGGTCAACGTCCGGTGCTTCACGGCCGCGGGCGCGCCGGCGGACTCCCGGTTCGTGCTGACCTTCACCGACCGCACCAACACGCTCGGCCTGGACGGCTGCTGCAACCCGAACGGCCACCAGTCCGGGTACGCGCTCGCCAACGACCCCACCGCGGCTTCCTACTCACCGAGCGCGTCCTACCAGCACGAGGTGCCGTCGGGCGGCGCGACCGCGGCCCGTTCGGCGACGGGCAACTACACGATGCGGTTCACCCACGCCGACCTGACGACGGGCACCGTGCACGTGGCCGCCACCGGCTGGACCGCGGAGTTCTGCAAGGTCGCCTACTGGAACCCGACCAGCGGCATCAACGTCCGCTGCTACGACACCGCGGGCGCACCCGCGGACGCGCCGTACGACCTCGACTACACCGGCCCCTGGCTCCTGGGCTGAGACCGCCGGTCGGGCACCCGAGGGCGCCCGACCGGCGGCACGTCAGCGGATCATGCTGCGGACCTGGCGGGCCGCCACCGAGAGGGTCGCCAGGTCGAGCTTGCTGACCCGGTTGATCTCGGCGAGGGCGGCGCGGGCGCGGCTCAGGCGGGAGGAGTTGGCCTGTTCCCAGGTCGCGATCTTCTCCTCCGGGGTGTCGCCCGGATCGGCCGAGCGCAGCACGTCGATCGTGATCGCGCGCAGCGACGAGTAGAAGTCGTCGCGCAACGCCAGGCGTGCCAGCGAGTGCCAGCGGTTGAGGCGTTCCAGGTTCGACACCGAGCTGAGCATCCGGTCGACGTCCAGGTGGTCCGACAGCGCGAAGTAGACCTCGGCCGTCTCCTGGTGCGTGCGCTCCTGGCCGGTCGCGCCCTCGCCCTCCTCGCGCTCGGCGAGTTCGGCGACCTCGGTGACGTCCAGCAGCCCGTAGGTGAACAGCAGTCCGGCGACCCGACGGGCCAGCCCGACCGGCACGCCCTGGCCGACCAGGCGTTCGACGTGCTCGATCACGGATTCCTTCTCGTGACCTTGGAGCAGGTCGATGGCGCGCGGGGCCAAGGAGCCGACCACCGGGGCGAAGCGGCTGATCGTGGAACCGACCGCCAGCGGCTGGGGGCGGTTGGTGAGCAGCCAGCGCGACGCGCGGTCCAGCAGGCGGCGCGTTTCCAGCACCATGTCGTCCTGGACGTCCGTCGGCACGACGTTGTCCAGGGCGCGGATCTCCTGCCAGATCGACGGCAGGTCGTAGATCGCGGTCACCACGGTGTACGCGCGCACGGCGTCCGTGGCTGAGGCGCTGATCTCCTCCGCCAGGCGGAACGCGTACGACACACCGCCGCCGTCGACGACCTCGTTGACCAGGACGGTCGAGATGATCTCGCGCGACAGCGGGTGGTTGCCGATGGCGTCCGCGAACCGCTCCCGCAGCTCGCTCGGGAAGTAGTCGGGCAGCCGGCGGGCCAGCACGTCGATCGTCGGCAGGTCGCCGGCCAGCACCTCCTCCTTCAACGCCAGCTTCACGTGCGCGAGCAGCGTGGCCAGTTCCGGCGAGGTGAGGCCGTCGCCCGCCTTCTCCAGCGCCTTGAACTCGGCGGCGCTCGGCAGCGCTTCGAGCGTGCGGTCGAGGACGCCCCGCTGTTCGAGGTCGGCGACCAGGCGCGCGTGCACCGAGAGCATCGGCGCGGCGTGGGCGCGGGAGACGCCGAGCACGGCGTTCTGCGAGTAGTTGTCGGCCAGGACCAGCTCGCCGACCTCGTCGGTCATCTGGCCCAGCAGCTCGTTGCGCCGGTCCTGGTCGAGCTTGCCGTCGCGGACCAGTTCGTCCAGCAGGATCTTGATGTTGACCTCGTGGTCGGAGCAGTCGACACCGGCCGAGTTGTCCAGCGCGTCGGTATTGACCTTGCCGCCGTTGCGGGCGAACTCGATGCGGCCGCGCTGGGTCAGACCGAGGTTGCCGCCCTCGCCGACGACCTTGACGCGCAGGTCGGAGCCGTTGACGCGGATCGCGTCGTTGGCCTTGTCGCCGACCTCGGCGTGCGACTCCGCGCCCGCCTTGACGTAGGTGCCGATGCCGCCGTTCCAGAGCAGGTCGACGGGCGCGAGCAGGATCGCCTTCATCAGCTCCTGCGGCGACAGCTTGACCACGCCCTCGGGCAGGCCCAGGGCTTCGCGGGCCTGCTCGGAGACCGGGATCGACTTGGCCGTGCGCGGCCAGACGCCGCCGCCGGCGCTGATCAGGGAGCGGTCGTAGTCGTCCCACGAGGAGCGGGGCAGTTCGAACAGCCGCTTGCGCTCGGCGTAGCCGCTCGCCGCGGTGGGGTCCGGGTCGATGAAGATGTGCCGGTGGTCGAACGCGGCCACCAGGCGGATGTGCTCGGAGAGCAGCATGCCGTTGCCGAACACGTCACCGGACATGTCGCCGACGCCGACGACGGTGAACTCCTCGGTCTGCGTGTCGGTGCCCAGCTCGCGGAAGTGGCGCTTCACGCTCTCCCACGCGCCCTTGGCGGTGATGCCCATGGCCTTGTGGTCGTAGCCGACGGAACCGCCGGACGCGAACGCGTCACCCAGCCAGAAGCCGTAGGACTTGGAGACCTCGTTGGCGATGTCGGAGAACGACGCCGTGCCCTTGTCCGCCGCGACCACCAGGTACGTGTCGTCGCCGTCGTGCCGGACGACCTGCGGCGCGGGCAGGACCGTGCCCGAGTTGAGGTTGTCGGTCAGGTCGAGCAGGCCGGAGATGAACTGGCGGTAGCAGGCAATGCCCTCGGCCAGCAGCTGCTCGCGGTCCTGGCCCGGGTCGCCGGTGGGCGCCGGCGGCCTCTTCAGCACGAAGCCGCCCTTCGCGCCGACCGGCACGATCACGGCGTTCTTCACGGCCTGCGCCTTGACCAGGCCCAGGATCTCGGTGCGGAAGTCCTCACGCCGGTCGGACCAGCGCAGACCGCCGCGGGCCACCGGGCCGAAGCGCAGGTGCACGCCTTCCAGGCGGGGCGAGTACACGAAGATCTCGAACCGCGGCCGCGGTTGCGGCAGGTCCGGGATCGCGCGCGGGTTCAGCTTGACCGCCAGGTACGGGCGCGGGTTGCCGTCGACGTCGCGGACGAAGTAGTTCGTGCGCAGCGTGGCCTGCACCAGCGTGAGCAGGCTGCGCAGGATGCGGTCCGCGTCCAGGCTGGTCACGTTGTCGATCATCTCGGTGATCTCGTCGACCAGGTGGTCCGTGCGGCCGGAGCGCTGTTCGTCGGACAGGGCGGGGTCGAACCGGGCCTCGAACAGCCGCACCAGGGCCGTGGCGACCTCGGTGTGGCCCAGGACGGCGTCCTCGATGTAGTCCTGGCTGTACGGGGTGCCGGCCTGGCGCAGGTACTTGGCGTAGGCGCGCAGCATCGCGGCCTGCTGCCACGTGACGCCCGCCTTGAGCACGAGCGTGTTGAAGCCGTCCACCTCGGCCTCGCCGCGCCAGGCGGCGGCGAACGCGTCCTGGAAGCGGGTGCGGATCGACTCGAAGTCCTCGCCGGACAGCTTGTCCAGGGTGACCTGGTCGATGCGCAGGCCGAAGTCGTAGATCCAGCACTCCACGCCGTCGTCGCGGACCAGCTCGTACGGGCGCTCGTCCACCACGACCACGCCCATGCGCTGCAACATCGGCAGCACGTCCGACAGCGTCAACCGGGCGCCGACGAGGAACAGCTTGAACCGCCGCTCACCCGGCTCGGCGTCGCGCGGCGTGTAGAACGCCAGGTCCAGGTCGCCGCGCTTGAGGGCCTCGATGCGCCGGAAGTCCGCCAGGCCCTCGGCCGCGGTGAAGTCCTCCTTGTAGGCCTCGGGGAACGCCGCGGCGATCCGCTGGCCCCGCTCGGACGACGATTCCGCGCCCAGGCCCGTGCCGTGGTCCTCCATGACCGCCTCGACCATGCGGTCGTCCCACAGGCGCACGGCCTCGGCCAGCAGCTGCTGGATGTGGGCGGTGTCCGGCTCGACGTGGCGGCTCGGGTCGGTGTGCACGGTGAAGTGCACGCGGGCCAGCGCCGACTCGCCGACGCGTGCGCTGTACTCCAGGTTCACGCCGCCGAGCTGGTCGATCAGCACTTCCTGCATGGCCAGCCGCGACGTCGTGGTGTAGCGGTCGCGCGGCAGGTAGACCAGGCAGGAGTAGAAGCGGCCGTACGGGTCGCGGCGCAGGAACAGGCGCAGCCGGCGGCGTTCGGCGAGCGCGATCACGCCCGTGACGGTCTGGTAGAGCGTGTCCGTGTCGACCGAGAACAGCTCGGTGCGCGGGTAGTTCTGGATCACCTCGAGCATCCGCTGGCCCGAGTAGGAGTGCAGCGGGAAGCCGGCGCGGTGGATGACGTCGCGGACCCGGCGTTCGATGGCCGGGATGTCCAGCACGTCCTCGTGCAGGGCCGTGGTGGAGAAGACGCCGAGGAACCGGTGCTCGCCGGACACGTTGCCGTCGGCGTCGAAGGTCTTCACGCCGACGTAGTAGGGGTACACCGACCGGTGCACGCTCGACTGCGCGCTGGCCTGCGTCAGGACCAGCAGTTCCGGTGACAGTGCCTGGGCGCCCGCGTCCGGGCCCGCCGTCAGGCTGCGCGCCGCGAGGCTGTCCTGTCTGAGCACGCCGAGACCGCTCGCCAGGACCGCCCGGAGCGCGGGTTCGCCGTCCGTGGCCGGGTCGTCGCGGACCAGCTCGTACTGGCGGTAGCCGAGGAACGTGAAGTGGTCGTCGGCGAGCCAGCGCAGCAGGTTCGCGCCGTCCTGCACCTCGTGGCTGGGCAGCGGCGGCGGTTCGGACTCCAGCAGCTCGGCCAGGTGCCCCGCCATGCCGGCCATCTTGTCGGTGTCCTCGACGACCTCGCGGACGTCGTTGAGCACGGTGTGCAGCTTGGTTTCCAGCTCACGCGCCCGGTCCGGGTCGGTGAGCAGGTCGACCTCGACGTACATCCACGACTCGGCCAGCGCGTCGCCCGGCGGGTCGGCCGGGTCCGCGGTCGGCAGGACCTCCTGGAGCGCTCCCGTCACCAGGTCACGGCGCACCACGACGATCGGGTGCACCACCCGTTGGACCTGCACGCCGCCGCGGGTCAGCTCGGAGGCCACCGAGTCGACCAGGTACGGCATGTCATCGGTGACCACCTGCACCACCGTGGCCGGACAGGTCCAGCCGTCGTGCGCGCGGGTGGGGTTGAGGATCCGCACCACCGGACGGCCCGGGACCCGGGTCTCGGCCAGCTGGTAGTTCGAGCGCACCGCGCCCACCAGGTCGACCGGGTCGTCGTCGTTGACTTCCTCGGCGGGGACGTGGCGGTAGTACAGGCGGATCAGGTCGGCGAGCTCGGGGGCGTTGGCGGCGGCACGTTCGATCAATTCGTCACGGGCCTGTTCGGGACTGGCCGGGCGAGCCGCGCCGACGTCGCGGGCGGTGGGCTCGGATCGGGACGGGGCTCCAGTCGAGGTCATGTTCAGGCGACTCCACGCTATCCGGTACCTCTGTGTACCGGGTGTGCGCACCACTTAACCAGACGGGCGCGAAGCCGATCGCCGCAACCCTCGCACTGAATCGAACAACTTGCCTGGAAAGTCGGGAATTCACTTGTGACGTGGCCTATTTCCCGCTTTGTTACCGGCGGGAAACCTTATTAGAACCTCAAATCATTTCACGATTCGGGAAGAGTCCACGTGTCGAACCGGCGCGGTGGGTCGATGCGCTGGATCGGGGCGGTGGTCTCGTTCTCGGATGGCGGTGGCGGCGTCCCGACCGGTGAGATCGGCACGGTGTCCTCGTCGACCTCGGCGCGGCCCGCGGCTTCGTCCTCGCGTCGGGCGTCCTCGTAGGCGACGAGGGCCTCGGCGAGGAGTTCGGCCAGGCTCAGGTCGCTCTTGTGTCGGCGTGAGGCGCGGGTGGCGCTGGGTGAGCCGGGGGCGGGCGGTGTCGGTTCGACGACGATGGCCGGCAGGTCGATCGTCTTGCCGCCGACCACGACGGCGGTGACGAAGGGGTCCTTCGGCGTTTCCCCACCGGTCGCGGTTTCCTCGCCGGTCGCTTCACCGGTCACCTCGACTGGTGCTCCGCCGGTCACCTCGACTGTCGCTTCACCGGTCACCCCGACCGGCGCTTCGCTGGGTGCGTGCGCGGGTGCGTCGTCGTGCTCGATGTCGGCCGCGCCCAGGAACCCGGTCGGGCTGAACTCCGCCGGCGGAGTCGTCGGCGTCGGTGGTGTCGTCGGTGTCGTCGGCGGCGTGTCAGGGGACGGGTCGGTCGGCACCGGGTCGGGCACCGGGACCGGCGGCACCTGGTCGGGCTCGGGCACCCCGGGCACCTGGTCCGGCTCGGGCTGCGGCACCGGCTGTGGCTCGGGATGCGGCTCAGGTCGCGGCTCTCGTTGCGGCGAGGGCTGGGGCTCGGGTCGCCGCGCGGGCTGTGGCACGGACTGCGGCTCGGATTGCGGCATGGGCCGCAGGTCGGGCTCCGGCATGGGCCGCGGCTCGGGTTGCGCGGGCACCGACAGGTCCTCGGCAGGCGAATCCACGTCCGTCGAGGGGAAGACCGGCGGCACCTCGTCCGCCTTCACGGCCTGCTCCGGCACCGACGACGACATGGCGAAGTCGGGCACGGGCGGCAGCGGGTAGTCCGGTGGGTCGGGCACCCGGGCGGTGGGGATGAGCGGCCCCTTCACGAAGGCCGCGCCAAGCCCGACTGGCGGCACGTCGTCGCGCACGGCGGGCTGGACCATCGTCGGTGAGTCGAACATGTCCACGGGCGGCGGCGCCTCACCACGCAGCCGCGGCGGCGGTTCCACGCGCCACTGCACCTGCTCGGGTTCAGCCTGTCGCGAGGGCTCGGGCTCGGAAACGGCGGCCTCCTCATCTGTGTCGCGAGCGCGCCGCCGACCACCGGCGCGCTGCGGGTCGAGCAGCCCAGCGGCCTTCAGCGCGTCCAGCACACTGGGGTCGGCGTCCCCGGAAGACCGCTCCCCCTCATCCTGAGCAGCCTCCCGCGCCGCCCGCCTACGACCACTACGCACAGCACCAGCCGCCGCGATCAACCCAGCCGCCGGCACACTCCGCTCGCCACCACCCTCGTGCCCAGCCGCCGGAGCAGCATCGGCACCGCTCCCACCGGCCCCGACCTCGCCGACACCAAGCGCGCCAGGGCCGGCCTCGCCAATACCGGTCTCGGTGGAACCGGCCTCGATGGCACCGCTCTCGCCAGAGCCAGCCTTGCCGACACCGCTCTCACCACCCTCGGGCTGCGCACCACCCTCGGGCTGCGCACCAACCTCGGGCTGCGCACCGACCTCGGGCTGCACGATGCCGAACCCACCCCCACCAAGCCCAGCACCACCGACCGGCCGCCGAACAGCGGACTCACCGGCCTCCACGCCGCTCACGCGACCTCCAGCCGACGCGGCCGCAGCCGCCGCAGCACCACCAAGCCCCACACCACCAGTTCCGACAACCCCAAGTCCCGCATCGCCAGTTGCCGCACCGCCAGCCCTCGAACCGCCAACCCCGACACCGCCGGCCCCGACATTGCGGGCCCCGACATTGCCGATCCCTGAACCGCCGATCCCGAAACCGCCGCCCTCCGAGCCGGAGGTCTTCGCCTCACCCGTCCCTGCGCCGCCCTCGTGCCTCACCTCACCAGCACTTGCACCACCCGGGCTCGTGACCGACGCGGTGCTGTGTGCGCCGCTACCAGCAACCCTTGGCTCGCCGGTCACTGCGTCCTGGGCGTGAACGCCCGCCGACGCGGTGCCGAACCCGGCACCGCCCGAGGTCGCCTCGCCGGTCACTGCGCCGGTTACCGCGTCGGTCACTGCGCCGCCTGCGTGGTGCGCGGCCGATCCGATGCCATGCGCGGCAGCGCCAGTCCCCGGCTCGCCCGTTCCTGGGGCGTGCGTGTGGATGCCGGCCGGCGGCACATCAGCGGAGGCGGCGGAAGCCGTGCCCGTGCCGGTTGCGTGGATGCCGGATGGTGGGTTGCCGATAGCGGCAGTGTGCGTGGCGGCAGTGTGCGTGGCGGCAGTGTGCGTGGCGGCAGTGTGCGTGGCGGCAGTATGCGTCGCGGCGGGCGGTCCGGCGGTGCGCGCGGGAGTGGCGGCCGGCGTGTTGGTCGACGTGGCGGGGTGTCCAGGGTTGGGCGCCGTGCCCGTACCGGTGGTCGCTCCTGAGCCGGCGGTGTGGGTGCCGGCGGCGTGAACGCCGGGGGTCGGGGTGCCGGAGGGTGGTGTGTGGGTGGGCTTGGCCTCGCCGCTTCTGGCGTGTTCCGGGCGGCCTTGGGCGGTCGGTGGTGGGGTTTCCGGTTCCGGTGCTCGGCGGCGGCCTCCCGGTTGGGCCGTGTCGTCTTCCACGTCGCCGAACGGTTGGACCAGGCGCCAGCGGTCGGCGGCGTGGGCCCTTGCGGCGGAGAGGCCTTCCACAGTCATGTCTTCGGCCGCACGGCGGGAGCGCTTGACCCGGATTCCCTCGTTGCGGTGCATTTGGACCGGACGCCACTGGCGGAGTTGTTGCTTGGCCTCGGGGGCGAGGTCGGGGTCGGTGGTGGGTGGCGTCACCACCGAGGTTCCCGTGCGGAGCAGGGCGGCCAGTTCGTCGTGCAGGCCGCCCGCCGGCCGGCGGTGGACGCCGGAGAACTCGGCGGCCAGCCTGGCCCGCACGGCGTAGACCGCTCTGGCACGCCGGCGTTCGGCGGCGTGGGCGGAGCGGAGGTTGGCCAGTGCTTCGGTCAGGTCGCCGGCCACCTCGTGCACGTGTGCCAGCGCCAGGAGGCTTTCCGCCAGCAGGGTGTCCAACTGGTGGCGCTCGGCGCTGTCGGCCGCGTCACGCAGCAGGTCGCGGGCCTGGTCGACGCGACCGGCGGGCAGGTGGACCCTGGTGGCCAGGGCCAGCCGGAGCCAGCCGGTGGTGGAGGCGCCCGGTGCCCGCACCGGGCGTTCCAGGAGCGGGGTGCCGATCTCGGAGGCCTCGCCCGGCTTGTTCAGGTCCATCAGGGCGCAGACGAGCTCCACCGTCAGCCTGCCCCGGACCTGGCCGTTGTCGGACTCCGACTCCTTGAGCCGGTCCAGCACGGCCAGGCCGTCACGAGCCGACGCGACCGCCGCCTGCAGGTCGCCCCAACGGCGGTGCTGCCCCGCGGCGGACGCGCGGAGCAGGCCCCGGTGCAGCAGGGTCGTGTCGTGGTCCAGCAGCGGATCCGCCTGGTAGAGGCGGTCCGCTTCGTCCAACGCCTGGGCCAGCGCCGCGCCCCGGCCGACCGAGACCAGGCACTCACTGGCCTGGACGAGGGCAGTGGCCCGCAGGCCTGGCGGGACGTCGTCGGCTTCCAGCACCGGCCGGACGGCGGCGAACCCCGTGAGGGGCGCGCCGACCGACCTGGCGCTGTCGGCCAGCTCGACCCGCAGCCGCCAGGCCGTTTCCCGCTCGGACGCGGCCTCGGCCGCTTTGAGGGCGTCCAACGCCCGGTCCGCGATGCGGACGCCCCGGCCCATGCGGTTGCTCGCGAAGACCACCAGGGCCTCCGCGCGCAACCGGTCGACCTCGTCACGGCGGGCGGAGGCGAGCGCGACGGCGCGCTCGCCCAGCACCAGAGCAAGCTCCGGTGCCCGCCAACGCAGCCGCCAGGCGGGCACGACCAGCGTGCTCACCTCGACGTCCGCCTGCGCTTCGCCCCTCGCCGCCACGATGTAGGTACCCGGCCCTCAGTCCCGCGTGAGCTTGCGGTAGGTGACGCGGTGCGGCCTCGCCGCCTCCGCGCCGAGGCGCTCGATCTTGTTCTTCTCGTAGCCCTCGAAGTTGCCCTCGAACCAGTACCACTTCGACGGGTTCTCCGCCGTGCCCTCCCACGCCAGGATGTGCGTGGCGACGCGGTCGAGGAACCACCGGTCGTGCGAGATGACCACGGCGCAACCGGGGAACTGCTCCAGGGCGTTCTCCAGCGAGCCGAGCGTCTCGACGTCCAGGTCGTTCGTCGGCTCGTCCAGCAGGATCAGGTTGCCGCCCTCCTTGAGGGTCAGCGCCAGGTTGAGCCGGTTGCGCTCACCACCGGAGAGCACGCCCGCCGGCTTCTGCTGGTCCGGGCCCTTGAAGCCGAACGCGCTGACGTACGCCCGCGACGGCATCTCGACGTTGCCGACGTGGATGTAGTCCAGGCCGTCGGAGACGACCTCCCACACGTTCTTCTTCGGGTCGATGCCGCCGCGGTTCTGGTCGACGTAGGACAGCTTGACCGTCTCGCCGATCTTGACCGTGCCCGAGTCGGGCTCCTCCAGCCCCACGATGGTCTTGAACAGCGTCGTCTTGCCGACGCCGTTCGGACCGATGACGCCGACGATGCCGTTGCGCGGCAGGCTGAACGACAGGCCGTCGATCAGCACCCGGTCGCCGAAGCCCTTCTTCAGCTTGTCGACCTCGACCACGACGCTGCCCAGGCGCGGGCCCGGCGGGATCTGGATCTCCTCGAAGTCGAGCTTGCGGGTCTTCTCCGCCTCCGCGGCCATCTCCTCGTAGCGGCCGAGGCGGGCCTTGGACTTGGCCTGCCGGGCCTTGGCGCCCGACCGGACCCACTCCAGCTCGTCCTTCAGCCGCTTCTGCAGCTTCTGGTCCTTCTTGCCGGAGACCGCGAGCCGCTCGGCCTTCTTCTCCAGGTAGGTGGAGTAGTTGCCCTCGTACGGGTGGGCCCGGCCGCGGTCGAGCTCCAGGATCCACTCGGCGAGGTTGTCCAGGAAGTACCGGTCGTGCGTGACGGCCAGGACCGCGCCCGCGTACTGCGCCAGGTGCTGCTCCAGCCACAGGACGCTCTCCGCGTCCAGGTGGTTGGTGGGCTCGTCGAGCAGCAGCAGGTCCGGCTTGCTCAGCAGCAGCTTGCAGAGGGCGACCCGGCGGCGCTCGCCACCGGAGAGGGTCTTGACGTCCGCGTCGGGCGGCGGGCAGCGCAGGGCGTCCATCGCCTGCTCCAGCTGGGAGTCGAGGTCCCACGCGTTCGCGTGGTCCAGGTCTTCCTGGAGCTGACCCATCTCCTCCATCAGCTCGTCGGAGTAGTCGACGGCCATCTTCTCGGCGATCTCGTTGTAGCGGTCGAGCTTCACCTTGATCTCGCCGAGGCCCTCCTGGACGTTGCCCAGGACGGTCTTCTCCTCGTTGAGAGGCGGCTCCTGCTGGAGGATGCCGACCGTGTAGCCCGGCGCGAGGAAGGCCTCGCCGTTGCCCGGTGTGTCCAGGCCGGCCATGATCTTCAGCACGCTCGACTTACCGGCGCCGTTGGGACCGACAACGCCGATCTTCGCACCGGGGAGGAACATGATGGTGACGTCATCCAGGATGACTTTGTCCCCGTGCGCCTTGCGCACCTTCTTCATGGTGTAGACGTACTCGGCCATGCCCGCGATCGTAGAGCGGTGCCGATCGGGCCCGAACCTCGGACGCCGGCAACGGACGTGGGCACAACGCAGAGTTAACGCGAACGTGGGTCACCCACAGTCGTAACACGACCGCCGGGCCGGCCTGGCGCGACCCTGCGACCAGCGACTCCGACCCGATGCGCGAACTCGGTGCGCTGTCAACCCCCGGTGCCTGCGTGCGGACCCGGCCCTGGCGCCGGCCCGACGACCTCCCTCCTCCACGCTCGCAACGGCGACGACTGCCCGCGCATTCTCCGCCCCGAACGGCCCGACGGAAGCCCTTGTAGCTCGTTTGGCTCAGAACGGCACTTCGGCCACCTCCTTCGGACGCTCCGCCTCGCCCGTCAGGACCAGCGGCAACTCCGCCGGTGCGCGGGGCGCGGCGATCTCGGGCGCCGCCCGCGCCTCGACCGCGTCCGCCGCGAGCCGGGTGCGCGTCGCCGTGGCCGTGCACAGCGCCAGGTTGGGCCCGATCGCGGTGGCCTCGATCTCCACCACCGACCTGGTCCTGCCCTCGAACTCGACCTCCCTGATCGTCAACCGGCCGGTGACCACCACCGGGTCGCCCTTGTTCAACGACGCCTGCGCGTTGTCGGCGAGCATCCGCCAGCACGACACCGACAGGAACATCCGCGCGCCGTCCTCCCAGGCGCGTTGCTCCTGGTCCCAGACGCGCTCCGCGGTGAACAGCCGGAACTTCGCCCGGCTGAAACCAGTGCCGACCTTGGTGTGGCTGACCGGGCTGGCGACGTTGCCGCAGATGGTGACCCGGGTCTCGTTGTAGGCCATCTCGTGCTCCTCCTGGTTGATCGCTTGCGACCAGGTTGCCGGTGGTGGAGGCGGGTGGCGAGCGGCGGTTCCGGAGCTGTGGACAACTGACTGAAGCATGCATAACTAAATGAGTGAGCGCTCACTCGTTGACATGAGTGAGGACTCACTCATAAGCTCGCACCATGCCCGAGGAGACCACCCAACGCCGTCGGCGCGCGCCCGCGATGAGCCCCGAGGACCGCCGCGAGGCGATCGTCGCCGCCACGGTCCCGCTGCTGTTCACGCACGGCGCCAACGTGACGACCAGCCAGGTCGCCAAGGCCGCCGGCATCGCGGAGGGCACCGTCTTCCGGGCGTTCAAGGACAAGCAGGAGCTCATCCGCACGTGCGTGCAGAGCGTCATGGCGGCCGACTCCGAACTGGACCTGATCGAGCAGGCGAGCCAAGCGGACACCCTCGCCGAGCGCCTGTCCTGGGCCATCAGCGCCGTCTCCGGCTACCTGGACCGGATGTGGAAGCTGATGAGCGTGCTCCGCGACTCGGGCTACGACCCGCACGACGGGCACGACAAGCAGCGCGAGCACAAGGGACCGCCGGTCGAGATGCAGCGCATCACCGAGCACGTCGCCTCGCTGTTCGGCCCGGACGACGACCTGCGCGTCGACCCGTCCCTGGCCGCACGGCTGCTGCTCGGGCTCGTGTTCACCAACCGCATGCACGGCGAGGGCTTCGGCGACTCCACCGCCGACGCCGACCAGCTCGTCGAACTGTTCCTGCACGGCGTGCTGAGGGGGAAGCAGTGAAGGACCTGATGATCGAGGCCGTCGACGTCGGCAAGGCGTTCGGCGCGCAGAAGGCCCTGGACGGGGTGAGCATCGCCGTGCCCAAGGGCACCGTGCTCGGACTGCTGGGCCACAACGGCGCCGGCAAGACGACGCTGGTCAACGTGCTCACCACGATGCTCCCGCCGGACTCCGGTCACGCGAGCGTGGCCGGGTTCGACGTGGTCGCGCGGGCCCACCAGGTGCGCAGCCGGATCGGGCTGACCGGCCAGTTCGCCGCCGTGGACGAGCAGCTGTCCGGCCTGGACAACCTGGTCCTGATCGCCCGCCTGCTCGGCGCGACCACGCGTGAGGCCAGGGCCAGGGGCGAGGAGCTGCTGGAGCTGTTCGAGCTGGCCGACGCGGCGAAGCGGCCGTCCCGCACCTACTCGGGCGGCATGCGTCGACGCCTCGACCTGGCCGCGAGCCTCGTCGGCCACCCCGAAGTGATCTTCCTGGACGAGCCGACCACCGGCCTGGACCCGGCCAGCAGGCTCGGCCTGTGGGAAATCGTCGAGGGCCTGGTCACCGACGGCACCACGGTCCTGCTCACCACCCAGTACCTGGACGAGGCCGACCGCCTGGCCGACTCGATCACGGTGCTCTCGCAGGGCAAGGTCGTCGCCGCGGGCACCAGCGCCGAGCTGAAGGCCCAGGTCGGCCAACGCACGGTCACCGTGACCCTGGCGGACGCCTCGGACGTCGCCAAGGCCACCGGAGCCCTGGAACGGGCCGGTATGCAGCCCGTGGCGGCGCAGAACACGCTGACCGCGCCCGTCACGTCGTCCCGCGAGATCGCCAAGGTGGTCCGCGCGCTGGACGAGGTCGGCCTGGAGGCCACCGAACTGGCCCTCGGCGAGCCGACCCTCGACGACGTCTACCTCACCCTCGCGCAGCACGCGGCCTGAACAGGAGCCACCGGATGACCACCCTCACCGCCGCGCCGCGCTGGCGCGGCACGGACTTCGGCACCCAGGTGCTGGTGCTGACCCAGCGGTCCCTGCGCACGCTGGTCAGCGACCCGCGCATGATCGTGTTCAGCATCCTCCAGCCGCTGATCATGCTGACCCTGTTCAGCCAGATCTTCGCGAGCATCGCCAACACGCCCGGCTTCCCCCGGGGCGTGGCCTACATCGACTTCCTGATGCCCGCGATCCTGGTCAACACCGCCATGCAGTCCGCGTTGCAGGCGGGTGTGGGCCTGGTCACGGACATGAAGAACGGCGTGCTGGCGCGGTTCCGCTCACTGCCCATCCGATCGGGCTCGGTGCTCGTCGCACGCAGCCTGTCCGACCTCGTCCGCACCGCCTCGCAACTGCTGCTGATGCTGGTGTTCGCGGTCGTGGTCTTCGGCTTCTCCCCCGCCGGCGGGGTGGCCGGCACCGCCGCCGCGCTCGCGTTGGCCCTGGCGGTCGGGTGGGGTCTGGGCTGGATCTTCCTGGCCATCGCGGCGTGGCTGCGCAACGCCGAGCTGATGCAGACCGTCGGCTTCCTGGCCATGTTCCCGCTGATGTTCGCGTCGAGCGCGTACGTCCCGATCAGCGGCCTGCCGGGCTGGCTCCAGGCGGTCGCGAACGTCAACCCGTTGACGTTCGCGGTGGACGCGGCGCGTTCGCTGGCGCTGGCTCAGCCCGTGACCGGCGTGGTCGGGGCGCTGGTGACCAGTGCCGTGCTCGCCGCGGCGGGTTGGGTCGCGGCGGTCAAGGGCTTCCAGCGCCCGCTCTAGTAGTGCTTTGTTAGGTTTGTCGATAGTTGTTGCGGTGTAGCGGTTTCACGGTTTGGTGGCAGGTCGGGCATGCGCCGGTCCAGGTC